>CANQRU010000005.1 GCA_947626395.1 uncultured Lachnospiraceae bacterium
GCCACGGTTCAGGGACGTTTCTACGCGATGGACCGCGATAAGCGCTGGGACCGCGTGGAGCGGGCTTATCACGCACTGGTCATGGGCGAGGGGAATCCGGCGGAGAGCGCCACGGAGGGGATCCAGGCTTCCTACGATAAGGAAGTGTTCGACGAGTTCGTGGAGCCGATCATTGTGATGGAGGACGGCCATCCGGTGGCGACCGTGAAGGACGGCGATTCCATTATTTTCTATAACTTCCGGCCGGACCGCGCACGCGAGATCACGAGGGCGTTCTGCGACGAGGAGTTTACGGGCTTTGCGCGCGGGCCCAGGATGAAGAACCTGGTCTATGTCTGCTTCACGGACTATGACGATACGATTGAGAACAAGCTGGTGGCGTTTAAGAAGGAGATGGTCACCAATACCTTCGGCGAGTGGCTGGCGGCCAACGGCCTTAAGCAGGCCAGGATTGCTGAGACGGAGAAATACGCCCATGTGACGTTCTTCTTCAACGGCGGTGTGGAGGAGCCCAATGAGGGCGAGGATCGTTTCCTGATCCCGTCCCCGAAGGAGGTTCCGACCTACGATCTGAAGCCGGAGATGAGCGCGCCGGGCGTCTGCGACAAGCTGGTGGAGTGCATTAAGTCGGGCAAGTACGACGTGATCATCATCAACTTCGCGAACCCGGATATGGTGGGTCATACCGGCGTGGAGGCCGCGGCGATCAAGGCCATCGAGACGGTGGACGCCTGCGTGGGCCGCGCGGTGGAAGCGATCAAAGAGGTGGACGGCGTGATGTTTATCTGCGCCGACCACGGCAATGCGGAGCAGCTGATCGACTATGAGACCGGCGAGCCGTTCACGGCCCATACGACGAATCCGGTGCCGTTTATCCTGGTGAACGCGGATCCGTCCTATAAGCTGCGCGAGGGCGGCAAGCTGGCGGACATCGTGCCGACGCTGATCGAGCTGATGGGCATGGAGAAGCCGAAGGAAATGACCGGGGAGTCGCTGCTGGTGAAGTGATCCGGCGGGTGGAGCTAAGTTATTTGCCGGTGAATGATCTGGCCGGACTGCGGGTAATCTGCCGGTAAGTGATCCGGCGGGCGGAGCTAAGTTATTTGCCGGTAGATGATCTGGCCGGACTGCGGGTAATCTGCCGGTAAGTGATTCGGCAGGCAGCGGTAAGTGGTCTGCCGGTAAATGGTTTGTCGGGATGCAGACACAGACACGGCGGAATCAAACAGAATAAGTACATGACAGAAGCTGTCGTTTCCGCGGCGGGGCGCCGGGCGCCTTCCGCGGAGCGGCAGCTTTTTTGCTTACGTCAGTATGCAAGGGGGTGTCGCAAAATCATCAGAAATAGATGATTAAGCGGCGCCTCCGCTTATGACCGGCAAATAAATCCGGGAACTTCTCTGCTTTCTGAGACTCTCTCCCGGATTTTTTGCGTACTTTAATAAGCCTGCTCTGTTTTCTCTTTTTTCTATGCACTTTTGACTTCATACATGTGGCTTCCGGTTCGGTCCCCCTGGATCTTCGCGTGCAGCTTGTTCAGGTTGTAGCCCATACACAGCAAAAGAATCTCCAGTTTTACCCTCCTTTTCCCTCGCAGCAGAAACCTTTGGAACTCATAGTCATTCTTCAGGATCCCAAATGCTCCCTCTGCCTGGATTGACCGGTTCATCCGGTACCGGATCCCTCTTTCACTCATGATGTTTTCATAGGATTCCCGCCGCTTCTCCAAAAAGCTTTTTGATACCTTCAGCTGCCTGTTCCCCTTTGATCTGCTGCATCTCTCTTTATAAGGACAGCCTCCGCAGTCTTCGCATTCATATACCGTTACCTCCGACTGGTACCCGCTCCTGCTTCTTTGGGTTTTGATAAAAAGCGGTGTCAGTTTCTTGCCCGCGTGGCAGGTATACGTATCCTTCTCCTCATCATATCCCATGTTTTCACGTCTGCTGATGTCCTTCTTAAAACTCCTCTTTTTCCACTGCTCATACGTCTGCGGCTTGATATACGGCGTCTGCCCTTTTTCCCTCAGGTATGTATAGCCTTCCTCACTTTCATAGCCCGAGTCCGCCGTGACGCTCGGATACCGGAATCCCAGGTTCTTCTCCATCCCCTCCAGGAATGGAACCAGCGTCCATACGTCATTCCGGTCCTGGAAGATCTCTGCTGCCACGATATATTCGCTGTCCACCGCGATCTGGACGTTGTATCCCGGCTTGAGCTGGGCATTCCTCATGTGGTCATCCTTCATGTGCATGAATGTCGCGTCCGGGTCCGTCTTGCAGTAATTGTTCCTTCCACGGAAGTTCGCCGTATGCCAGTCATAGACCGTCTGGCGCTCCAGAAAGCGGCGGAACAGTTCCAGGTATTTCTGGTTCTTACTTTTCCGCCGGCCCCTCCCATGGGCAAAAACCGTTCCCTGCTCTTTGCACGTCTCCTCCAGGAACCGGCAGATCCTCCGCAGGTCTTCCGTCCGGGTGCTTTCCTCTATGCGGAAGCTCTGCATGTATTCACGGTTCAGTAGGACCGCCGCTTCCTGCATCTTCACCAGCATCTTCGCTTCCCATTTCCCAACGGATCTTTTCCAGACAAACGTGTATCGGTTGGCGCATGCCTCCAGCTTTGTCCCATCGATAAAGACGGTTTCTTTTGCGATCTCTCCGGACTGCTCCAGGCGTCTTACCATCTGATAGAACAGGTCCTCGCAGGCGTCCGCCAGGAACCCGGTCCGGAACCGGGCGATCGTACTGTGGTCCGGTGCCTTCTGCCCGGCCAGCAGCCACATGAAGTTGATATCCCGCCTGCAGGCAGTCTCGATCTTTCTGGATGAATAAATGTTCTGTGAATACGCATAGGTCAGGATCTTGAACATCGTCTTTGGATCCACTGCCGGATTTCTGCCTTTGGCAGAGTAAGCCTGATACAGCAAGCTGTAATCCAATTCCTCCAATTCGTGGCTCAGCAGTCGGACAGAATCATCATCAGGAACCAGACCCTCTAAATTTAATGGCAAAACCAGTTGATAAGGTTCGCCGAATACGGTATAATTCTTTTGGTATTTTAATTTATTGGGCATATCTTATTATACCACGGATTACGGGCTCTTTGGGGTCCGTTTTCTGTTTTCTGGCAAAAAAATGGAGCCGCTGCTCCATAGGTGATTACTCATCTATTTTGCAACGGCCCCTTGTATTCAGGATATTCCGGAAAGCGCCTCAGGCGCGCTTAAGGGCATTTCGCGCACCGGAAAATTTTGAAAAATTTTGGAAAAAACATTAGCCGTTTTGGCATATTTCGTGTATAATGGATTGCTATATAAATATTTACAGATTATAAATGCTGTTGTTGAGGTAAACAGCAAGCCGAGGATACGGCTGCTGAATGTTTCAAAGGGGTGTATGAGTATGCAGGTAGTGGAATTTCTGGAAAGACTGAATCCGGAGACGGAAGTGATTCTGGCTCTCTCTATGATCTTATTTGCGGGTTTTATCATGACCAGGCTGACCAACACGCTGAATATGCCGAAGGTCAGCGGCTATATTCTGGCGGGAATTCTGATCGGGCCGTACTGTCTGAATTTTATTCCGGTACATATCATCGAGGATATGGGATTTGTCAGCGACGTGGCGCTGGCTTTCATTGCGTTTGGCGTCGGAAAGTTCTTTAAGAAGGAAGTGCTGATGAGCACGGGCAAGCGGATCATCGTGATCACGGTCAGCGAGGCGCTGGGGGCCGGCGTGCTGGTCACTCTGGTGCTGAAGCTGGTGTTTCGGCTGGACTGGGGATTCGCGCTGATCCTGGGCGCCATCGCCACGGCTACGGCGCCGGCCAGCACGATGATGACGATCAACCAGTACAAGGCGAAGGGCGAGTTTGTCAATACGCTGCTGCAGATCGTGGCGCTGGACGACGTGGTCTGCCTTCTGGCGTTCTCTGTCGTATCGGCGGTGATCAATGGCCTGGAGGCGGGGAATCTGTCGGTTCAAGACGTGGTGGTCCCGGTCGGCTACAATGTGCTCGCCATCGGCCTTGGGGTTTTCTGCGGTTATTTCTTAAGCCGCCTTCTGGTGCCGACCAGGAGCCGCGACAACCGGCTGATCCTGGCGATCGCCATGCTGATGGGCCTGACGGGTTTATGCGCGGCGGTGGATATTTCGCCGCTTCTGTCGTGCATGGTGTTCGGCGCGGTCTATATTAATCTGACCCGGGATAAGAAGCTGTTCCGGCAGATGAATAACTTCACGCCGCCGGTGATGTCGTTGTTTTTCGTGGTTTCGGGGATGAATCTGGATCTGAACGCGCTGACGGCGGTGGGAAGCATCGGCGTGTGCTATTTCCTGGTGCGTATCGTGGGGAAATATCTGGGAACGTACCTGAGCTGCCTGGCGATGAAGACCAGCTCTCCGATCCGCAATTATATGGGATTCGCGCTGATCCCGCAGGCCGGCGTCGCCATTGGTCTGGCTTTTCTGGGCCAGCGGGTGCTTCCGGAGGCGACGGGGAACCTGATGCTGACGATCATTCTGGCCTCGTCGGTGTTGTATGAAATGGTGGGACCGGTCAGCGCCAAGGCGGCGCTGTTCCTGTCTGGGAGTATCCCCGGCGGCGCAGTGCCGACGCGGCAGGCGGTGACGGCGGATGGACATCTCGTGGAGGTGCCGGAGACAGACGACCCGGAAGGTTCCGCGGAAGAAGAGGATCCAGCGGCGCCTGGGACGGAAGAAGGCGATTCGGCAGCGCGTGGCCCGGCGGCGCGTAAAGCGACGGAAACGTCCGCCGGGGAAAATGGTGAAACGGCAACGGGGGAGATGTCCGGGACGTCCGGCGCAGAGGATTGCGCGGATCCGGACACGGATCAGACGGCTCCGGCGGCTCCCGCCGAAGAGAGCGAGAGCCTGACCATGGGTCTTCCTGAACTCCAGGAATACAATAAAGGCGTTGACGAGCGGGACGATTACGACGTGGAGAAGATCGTAAAGCCGCCGAAAACGAAGAAAAAGAAGAAGCACAAATAAATTACTGGTTTTCGAACAGCTTTGAATAAATCTCCTCGCTCAGCGCGTCCACATACGCCTGGTCCGGCAGATCCCGGCCGGTGACGAGCCAGTCCTGGATGACCTGGAAACGCTTCAGGCTCAGTTCTTCTTCGCTTAAGTCTTCGCGTCCGGAAATGGCGTTGTCGATATCCTCGGCAGTGTACTGGTCGGTGAACCAGTCGATCGTGATCCGGGTCTGGGCCTTTTCTTCGGCGATCTGGGGCGCCAGCTTCTTCGCGGAGCTGCTGGAACGCGCGAAGACGATCAGGGAGAAGACGCCCATAACGGTCAGCGCGCCCTGAAAGATCAGTTTGGATACCGGCGCCATGGGGATATTGATGATGCCGGTCCAGCACAGGATCGAAACGATGAGGAGTACGCCGCCTACCAGCAGGAACGCGGAGGCGGAGGACTTCAGGTCGTCATACTTCTGGGACTTGTCCACGTAGACGTGGACAGGTTCGGGCGGCAGGATCGATTGTGCCTGGCGCCGGACTTCGGCTTCGAGAGCGCGGAGTTCTTCTTCGGTGGGGACGGCGTCTTCTGAGACGGTGTCGTCGGATCCATCAGAACTGTCGGAGACATTCTTCAGAACGGAGACGCCGCTTTGGAAGCCGCTGTCGTCGCCGGTTCCATCAGTTTCGATGCCGGCAGGAGATTCGGCGCTGCCGTTGTAACGGGAATCACTGGAGTACGAAACACTGCCGTCTTGTTCTCCGTTGGCATCATCGTCGGATTCGTCCTCGGCAGCTATGCTTTTCAGGTATTCTTCATACATGGCCTTTTCCCGCGCCAGTTCGCGGGCGCGCTCTTTCGCGCGTTCCTCGGCCATGGCCGCCTTCGCGGCTTCTTCCGATTCATATAATGGGCCGCCGCAGTCTGTGCAGACGGTGATTCCTTCTACGAATTCCATATCGCATTTGGGACAGTATGGCATATGCGTATCTCCTTGTAATTTTTTGATATGTGCCGGACCATCCGGCCCGGACGTCTCTGCGTATCGATTGATTGGCGCGGACAGAAGTCTGTATAGTCATTCTGACGGTTCTCGCGTCAATATCCGCATCTTTCATCATACATCAATTTCAATTTTTCGTCCATAGAGAGTTGCATTTTTTACTTCCATTTCCCCGTAAAATGAGTTAGAATAAAAAAGTATCGTGCTTAGAATGGAGATCTACCCCGAGATGGAACCAAAGAGAATGAAGACCGGCGAGCTTCTGCGCCGTTTCGCGCCGTATTACCGGCCTTATATCCTGACGCTTCTGGCGGATCTGTTCTGCGCGTCCATGACGACGGTCTGCGAGCTGGTGCTGCCGATGATCCTGCGCTATATCACGAACCAGGGGGTGGCGGACGCGGCCAGCCTGACGGTGCGGGCGGTGTGCGGGATCGGACTTCTGTATTTCGCGCTGCGGATCGTGGACGCGGCGGCCAACTTCTATATGGCCTACACCGGCCATATCATGGGAGCGAAGATCGAGACCGACATGCGGCAGGACGCTTTCGAGCATCTGCAGAAGCTTTCGGACAGCTATTTCAACAATACGAAAGTGGGACAGTTAATGTCCCGGATCACCAACGACCTCTTCGACGTGACTGAATTCGCCCACCACTGCCCGGAAGAGTTTTTTATCGCGTTTGTGAAGGCGGTCGTGGCGTTCGTGATCCTGGTCCGGATCCATGTGATGCTGACGGTGATCATTTTCATCATCGTACCGGTCATGGTGGTGTGTTGCACGTATTTTAACCTGAAGATGCGGGCGGCGTTCAAGAAGCAGCGCCACCATATCGGCGAGCTGAACGCCCAGATCGAGGATAATCTCCTGGGCAACCGGGTGGTAAGGGCATTCTCCAATCAGGACATCGAGATCGAGAAGTTTCGGAAGGGCAACCAGCAGTTTCTGGAGATCAAGAGGGAAATGTACCGCTATATGGCGTCGTTCCAGGACACGGTAAGGATGTTCGACGGCGTCATGTATACGGCGGTCATCGTGGCCGGAGGTATCTTCCTGGTGAACGGGCAGATCAATTCCGGCGATCTGGTGGCGTACACGCTTTATGTGTCCACGCTTTTGACCACGATCCGGCGGATCATCGAGTTCGCGGAACAGTTCCAGCGGGGCATGACCGGCATCGAACGGTTCGCGGAGATCATGGACGCGAAGATCGATATTTTCGACGAGCCGGGGGCGGAGCCTTTGGGAAAGGTGGAAGGCAGCATTACCTTCGACCATGTGAGCTTTGAGTATCCGGACGACCACAATCCGGTGCTGGACGATATCAACCTGACGATCCGGCCGGGAGAGAAGGTGGCCCTGGTGGGGCCGTCCGGCGGGGGCAAGACGACGCTGTGCAATCTGATCCCGCGGTTTTACGACACGACCTCGGGCCGGATCCTGGTGGACGGTCATGATATCCGGCAGGTGACGCTGGAGAGTCTGCGGACCAATATCGGCGTGGTGCAGCAGGACGTGTATCTGTTCTCCGGAACGGTCTATGAAAATATCGCCTACGGGCGGCCGGGGGCGTCGCGGGAGGAAGTCATCGAAGCGGCGAAGATGGCCGGGGCCGATGAATTCATTTCCGCGCTGAAGAACGGATACGATACGTATGTGGGCGAGCGGGGCGTGAAATTATCCGGCGGGCAGAAGCAGCGGATCAGCATCGCGCGGGTGTTTTTGAAGAACCCGGCGATTCTGGTGCTGGATGAGGCCACTTCGGCGCTGGACAATGAGAGCGAGCATCTGGTGAATATTTCCCTGGACCGGCTGGCGCAGGGGCGGACGACGCTGACGATCGCCCACCGGCTGAGCACGATCCAGGGGGCGGACCGGATCCTGGTGCTGGCCGGGAACCGGATCGTCGAGGAAGGGAACCACCGGTCGCTTCTGGAGAAGAAGGGGATGTATTACGAGCTGTACCGGATGACGCAGGCGGATGCGGGGACGGCGGAGGACTGAGACTGGTGATGCTGCGCCGTACAGGGCGGATTCTGGGGCCGGAGCGGCGGTCAGCGGGCCGGAGCGGTGTTAGAGAGACAGAGCAGCGGTCAGCGGGGATTGGCTTGCAGCCGAGGTCTGGCAGGCCGTGACCGAAAACGGCCAGAGAAGAAAAGCTTCCGGAAATTCCGGTTGTTATAAATGTAAGAATGAGGAGTTACAGTTATGAAAACAGCAATCGTGACAGACAGCAACAGCGGGATCACCCAGGCGCAGGCGAAGGAGCTGGGCATTTTCGTCCTTCCGATGCCGTTTATGATCGACGGAGCCGAGTATTTCGAGGACATCAATCTGACACAGGAGCAGTTCTATGAGAAACTGAAAAATGACAGCGATATTTCCACCTCGCAGCCGACGCCGGAGGCAGTCATGGGTCTCTGGGACCGGATCCTGAAGGAGTATGACGAGATCGTCCATATCCCCATGTCGAGCGGTTTAAGCAGTTCCTGCGAGACGGCCATGATGCTGGCGGAGGACTACGACGGCAGGGTTCAGGTGGTGGATAACCAGCGGATCTCCACGACCCAGCGCCAGTCGGCCATCGATGCGCTGACGCTGGCGGAGAAAGGGATGGGCGCTGCGCAGATTAAGGATATTCTGCTCAGGACCAAGTTCGATTCCACGATCTACATCATGCTGGATACGCTGAAATATCTGAAGAAAGGCGGCCGGATCACGCCGGCGGCCGCGGCGCTGGGAACGCTTCTGCGGCTGAAGCCGGTTCTGACGATCCAGGGGGAGAAGCTGGACGCGTTCTCCAAAGCCCGCACGATCAAACAGGCCAAGTCCACGATGATTGCGGCGATTACCCGGGACATGGCGGAGCGGTTCGGCGATACGACCGGCGAAAATACCCGTATTTGCGTGGTGCATACGGAGAACCGGGCGGCGGCGGAAGAACTGCGGGACGAAATCAAGGCGCAGTTCCCGAAGACGGGAGATATTTATATCGACTGCCTGTCCTTAAGCGTCAGCTGTCATATCGGGCCGGGAAGTCTGGCGGTCACGGCGGAGAAGATCCTGAAGGAAACGAAGTAACGGCGGCGGAGCCGGGCAGAGCCGCGGGTGACGGCCGGCGGAACCGGGCAGAGAGCCGCGGGTGACGGCGAGCGGAACCGGGCAGAGAGCCGCGGGTGACGGCCGGCGGAGCCGGGCAGAGAGCCGCAGATAGCGACCGATAGGACCGGGCCAGGAGCCGCCGGCGGCGCCAGGATAGCAGACGGCAGAGAAGGTACAAAGGGTTGGCAGCAGAGATGTATGAGACAGAAGGATTTGGCTTGCGGGGGGAGTGTGTAAGCGTTGGCACTGCGGTTTTGGAAACTGGATTCTAATGGGATAAAGCGGCGGACGGTCAGCATGCGCCTGCCGCTGTTTATCATGTTTCTGCTGATGGGTTTGACGCCCATGATGCTGCAGGGGCTGGTTATGGGGCGCTCTTTCCGGCGGACCCAGATCGAAGGGCGGATCATCGAGGTGCAGAACCAGAGCCTGATCACCAGCGACCGGCTGACCAGGGCCGAGTACATGGCGGCGCCCAGCCGGGATGTGCTTCTGGATAAGGAGCTGGACACGATCGCGGACATTTTCAATGGAAGAATCGTGGTGGTAGACCGGAATTTCCGCATTGTGAAGGACACGTTCAAGCTGTCCGTGGGCAGGATCAATGTATCGGAGCCGGTGCTTCGGTGCTTTAAGGGGGAGAACAGTATCCTGCGGGAAGACGAGAAGCAGTATTTCGCGGTGACCGCTCCGATCTATGACAATACGGAGACCCGCAATATCATCGGCGTTCTGCTGACCATCGCGTCTACGGAGAACATCCTTTCCAATGTGGACAGTGTGGAAGAAACGTCGAGGCTCTTCGTCGTGGTGGCGGCCATGGTTCTGATCCTGACCGGGATCCTGCTGACGATGCTTTTTATAAGGCCGTTTGACCGGCTCCAGGTGTCCCTGGACAGGATGGCGGACGGCAGCCTGGATGAGGCGGTCTCCGAGAATACATACCGGGAGACCAGCAGGATCTCCGAGGCGATCCAGAAGACCAAGACGAAGCTGCAGACCATGGACCGTTCGAGGGAGGAATTCGTGGCGAATGTGTCCCATGAGCTGAAGACGCCGATCACGTCGATCCGGGTTCTGGCGGATTCGCTGATGAGCATGGAGGACGCGCCGGTGGAACTTTACCGGGAGTTCATGTCGGACATTTCCGATGAGATCGACCGGGAGAGCAAGATCGTGGACGATCTGCTGTCTCTTGTCAAGATGGACAAATCGGTGGCGGAGCTGAACGTGGCCCAGGTGGATATCAACGTGCTGGTGCAGCAGATATTGAAGCGCCTGCAGCCCATCGCGGAGAAGCGCGGGATCGAGCTGATCTACGAGAGCATCCGCGAGGTGACGGCCGATGTGGACGAGACGAAGCTGTCCCTGGCTATCAGCAATCTGGTGGAGAACGCGATCAAGTACAATATAGACGGCGGCTGGGTGCGGGTGACGCTGGACGCGGATCACAAGTATTTCTATGTGAAGGTGGCGGATTCCGGCATCGGTATTCCGGAAGACGCGCAGGACAGCGTGTTCGAGCGCTTCTACCGGGTGGATAAGGCCCGTTCCCGGGAGACCGGCGGCACCGGTCTGGGGCTGTCGATCACGAAGAACGTGGTGCTCATGCATTACGGAGCCATCCGTCTGCTGAGTAAAGAGGGAGAGGGATCCACATTTACGATGAGGATCCCATTAACCTATATATACTAGAGGAGGCAGGGTTATGAGATACAGGTTATCAATCGTTGCCTGGCTTCTTCTGATAGTCGGGCTGACCGCCTGCCGGGCGGAAGAGAACGGACAGGCAGAGTACGCCGCCACTTACCGGATCTATTATCTGAACAGCAGTATGACGGCGCTTTCGCCTCAGGAATACGGAACCAATACGGTGACCGGCGACCAGGTGATCGGGGAACTGATGGATCAGTTCCTGACGGCCCCCAACGATGTGGAGAATCAGGTGGCGCTTCCGGGCGCGGTAAGTTATCAGGGCTTCAAACAGGAGGACCGGGTCCTGAATCTGTATTTTGACGCCGCTTACGGCAATCCTACGATCATGGATCCCACCAGGGAGATCCTGTGCAGGGCGGCGCTGACGAAGACGATGACGCAGATCGACGGCGTCGATTACATTTCCATCTATACAGGCGACCAGCCGCTTCTGAATTGGGACGGCAATCCGGCGGGACTTCTGGCGGACGCGGATTTCATCGAGAGCATCAGCGATGTGAATACCTTTGAGAGAAGCCAGCTGAAGCTGTTTTTTGCCGATGAGACGGGAAGCAGGCTGGTGGAGGAGGATCGGGAAGTGGTCCACTCCCTCAATACGTCCCTTGAAAGGCTGGTGGTCGAGGAAGTGCTTAAAGGACCGCAGATGGAGGGGAGATACGCTGTGGTGCCGCCGGATGTGAAGCTTCTGAACCTGTCGGTCAATGAAAATGTGTGCTATATCAATTTTGACGCATCCTTTTTAACCAGCCTGGCGGAGGTGAAGGAGTATATACCGATCTATGCCATCGTCAATTCCCTGTGCCAGCTGCCTACGGTGTCGCGGGTGCAGTTTACGGTGAACGGTTCGTCGGATGTGATGTTTCGGGATGCGGTTTCGTTAAATACCCAGTTTGAGAAAAACATGGAGATCGGGGAGGAAAATGAATAGTTGAAACGACCACTGGTATTTGCAGCAGGAGGATTCGTACTTGGAGAGGTATGGCTGTTGCTGCCCGTGGAAATGAAGGCGGTGATTCCGGTTCTTGCGATGGCCGGGGTCTTCTGCCTGTGGATGAAACGACGAGAACGCGGATGCGTGGATGCAAGCGGCAGGAGCCTGGTGCGATGGTTCCTGCCGCTTTTCTGTTTCGCGGTGCTGGGCGCGGGAAGGCTTTGGGCGGATGAGCGGCTTTCCGCGCGGTGCGCGTCGCAGATCGCCGCGCTGGAAGGGACTGCGCTGCGGGCGGAAGGGACCCTGGACGATGTGGGAGCCGGTAAGGAGGGCAGCTACGCGGCGGTTCTGACGCTGTCGGACGTGATGCTTTCTGCGCGGGGAGAGGTGTGGGAGTTTGACGGGGACGTGATGGTGTATCTGGACGAGGCGCCGGCGGGACTTGTTATGGGAGAGGCAGGGACAGACGCCGGGAATGACGCGGCGCGGACGGGGGAGCTTCGGGTCAGCATGCGGGTCTCCGTGTGGGGAGAACTGGAGACCATGGGCCGCGCCACCAATCCGGGACAGTTTGATTTTGGAAAATATTATCACGCGCTGGGGATCGAGGGCCGGATGTTCGGAGAGAATCTGCAGGCGGCCGGAGACGAGTATTCCCCGTATCTGGACGGGATCTTCCGCCTGAAATGTTGGGCCGGGCGGATTCTTACGCGTCTGTGCGGGGCGGACAGCGACGATGCGGGCGTCTTCACGGCGGTGGTACTGGGGGATAAGACCGCTCTGGCCTCTGATGTGAAGGAGCTTTATCAGAGAAATGGGATCGCGCACCTTCTGGCTGTCAGCGGGCTGCATATTTCACTGATCGGAATGGGACTTTACCGGCTTCTGCGGCGACGACTGGGAATGGGGTTTGAACTGGCCGGCGTACTGGCGGCGGCTGTGACGGTCAGCTATGGGATACTGACCGGGGGCTCGGCCAGCGTGGTGCGGGCCGTGGTCATGGTGTGTCTTCAGATCCTGGCGGATAAGCTGGGGCGGACTTACGATCTGCTCTCGGCGATGGCTCTGGCCGCGGTTCTGCTTCTTGCGGAGTCGCCGTCGCTGCTTTTTCAGGCCGGGTTTCAGCTGTCCTTCGGAGCCGTTCTGGCGATCGGGGCGGTCTATCCGGTGCTGGAGGAGTGGACGGGGGCCGGCCGCGGCGTCACGAAAAACGGACACGACGAGATTAAGAGCGGGGACGGCAGGAACGTCCATGGCAGAGATGTCCGCAGCGAGAGTCACGGCGGGAACAGACTTGGACAGACCGTGCTTCTGGGGATCGTGATCCAGGTGGTAACGCTGTCGGTTACGGCGTATCATTTCTACGAATACCCGATTTATGGGATCGTCCTGAATCTGCTTGTGATCCCGCTTATGGGGTATGTGCTGGTGTCGGGGCTTGCGGGGATCGCGCTGGGAGCGGTATGGCTTCCGGCGGGGCGCTTCGCTATCGGAACCGGGCATTACATCCTGCGGATTTATGAGTGGCTTTGCCGCGTATTCGAGGAGCTGCCGGGAGCGGTGCAGATCACAGGACAGCCCCGGATGGCGCAGATCATCGCATATGCGGCGGCGTGGTGCGCGGTGCTTTTGTGGGCGGGACGGTGCGCGGAAGGAGAGAGACAGCGCGAAAGTGCGGGAGAAGAACCGGATCAGGAGATAGATGGTAAGAGTAAAAAAATCTATAGACGGATAGAAGACGGTGGAAAAGCGGAGGCTGCAGGAAGACTGCGTCTGACAGTTTTGGCAGTCTGTGTCTGCGCGGGTTACTTGCTCCTGCAGGCACGGCCGTCAGCGGGGCTGCGGGTCACATTTCTGGATGTGGGACAGGGCGACGGGATCTGTCTTGAGAGCAGGGAGATGACGGTTCTGGTGGACGGCGGAAGCACGTCGGAGAGGAACCTGGGAGATCAGGTCCTTGAGCCGTATCTGAAGAGCCGGGGGATCAGCAGGATCGATTATGCGGTGGTGAGCCACGGGGACGAGGATCATATATCCGGGCTTCGGTATCTGCTGGAATCGGACTGCGGGATCACGGTCGGTACGCTGGTTCTGCCGCAGCTGGCGAAGGGTGATGAGAAATACGGAGAACTTGAGCGGCTGGCCGGGGCGGCGGGAGCGGATGTGGTGTGGATGAAAGCCGGTGACCGGATCGGCAACCCTGATTATAACCTACAGGTTACGTGCCTGTATGCCGGCGATCCGGATTACCGGGAAGACACCAACGACCATTCGCTGCTTCTGGAAGTTTCCTATGGAAAGGCGGGGATCCTGCTGACCGGGGATATGAGCGCGGAAGGGGAGAAGCGCTGGCTGGATGGTGTGCGGGAATCCGGCGCGGCCGCCGGTTTCGGGGACGCCGGCACAGCCCTTGGCCTCGATGGCCGGATCCAGCTTCTGAAGGCGGCTCATCACGGATCCAGCTATTCCAGCAGCAGTGAATTTCTGGAGTATGCGGATCCGGACTGGGCAGTCATTTCCTGCGGGGCGAATAACCGGTACGGCCATCCGGGCGAAGATACACTGGAGCGGCTGAAGGCCTGCGGGGCCCGGACATTTCTCACGATGGACGGCGGAGCGGTGATGGTGGATACAGATGGAGAGAGGATGACTGTCCGGACTTACCTGGACGGAAAATGACCAGATTTTATAAAGAATTTCCTTGCTTTTTCATGTGTTATCCTATATACTGTATAGCGGCTGTGCGGGCGGCGGGGGAAACCGTCGGAGGTGCGCCGGCAGGACGAATCCGCCGGAACCCCGCAGATTGCGGACAGGAACAGAAGACGTGTTCTGTGTCCGAAAGTAATGATATCCAGGTCATATGCAAGGAGGAAGTACAGATGGTAAGAGCAATCGTAGGAGCCAACTGGGGCGACGAGGGAAAAGGCAAGATCACGGATATGCTGGCGAAGGAGTCCGATATCATTATCCGGTTCCAGGGAGGCAGCAACGCCGGCCACACCATTATCAATGAATACGGCAAATTCGCTCTTCACCTGCTTCCGTCCGGCGTATTTTACAGCCACACCACCAGCATCATCGGCAACGGCGTGGCGCTTAATATTCCCTATCTGATCAATGAGATCCGGTCGCTGGTGGACCGCGGCGTGCCGGCGCCCCGGATCCTGGTCTCCGACCGGGCCCAGATCCTGATGCCGTATCATGTGCTTTTCGACACCTATGAGGAAGCGCGCCTGGCCGGCAAATCATTCGGTTCCACCAAATCCGGCATCGCGCCGTTCTATTCGGACAAATACGCGAAGATCGGCTTCCAGGTCAGCGAACTGTTCGACGAGGAGACGCTGAAAGAGAAGGTGGAGAGAGTCTGCGAGCTGAAGAACGTGATGCTGGAGCATCTGTACCATCAGCCGAAGATCGATCCGGCGGAACTTCTGAATACGCTCCATGAGTACCGCGACATGATCGCGCCTTATGTCTGCGACGTGAGCGCGTATCTGGCGGAGGCGATCAGGGAAGGAAAGAATATCCTTCTGGAGGGACAGTTGGGTTCCCTGAAGGATCCGGATCACGGCATTTATCCGATGGTGACGTCTTCCTCGACGCTGGCGGCTTTCGGCGCCATCGGCGCGGGGATCCCGCCTTACGAGATCAGGAATATCACGGCGGTGGTGAAGGCCTATTCGAGCGCGGTGGGCGCGGGCGCATTTGTCAGCGAGATCTTCGGCGACGAGGCCGACGAGCTGCGGCGGCGCGGCGGCGACGGCGGCGAGTTTGGCGCGACCACGGGACGGCCGCGGCGCATGGGGTGGTTTGACGCGGTGGCGACCCGCTATGGCTGCCGGATTCAGGGCGCGACGGAGGCGGTTCTGACGGTTCTCGACGTGCTGGGCTATCTGGATGAACTGCCGGTCTGCGTGGGTTATGAGATCGACGGCGCGGTGACGAAGGATTTCCCGACCACGGTGAAGCTTCAGAAGGCAAAGCCGGTCTATGTGAAGCTTCCGGGGTGGAAATGCGGGATCCGCGGCATTAAGAACTATGAGGATCTGCCGGAGAACTGCCGGAATTACATCGAATTCATCGAGAAGGAGATCGGAACGCCCATCACGATGGTGTCCAACGGACCGGGGCGGGATGAGATCATTTACCGGGAGCGGTAGGGGATGAATAGATAATAGATGTTCTGGAAGGATTGTGAGTTGAAAACAGAATAGATGTTATGTGTAAAGGGCTGCCGCGTCGAATAAGGATGTGACAGTCCTTTTCGGTATTGAGAATTGGAATGAGGGAAAATTTGTATTCCAATGTCTGATGGGATATGATATACTTAAATAAAGAAATGGAGGATCGGTATGCGGATTTATCTGGATAATTGCTGTTTTAATAGACCGTTTGATGATCAGTCGCAGATGAGAATATTTCTTGAGGCACAGGCAAAACTATATGTTCAGTCGAGAATACGAGAAGGAATTTATGATCTGGCATGGTCATATATTTTGGATTATGAAAATGAGAAGAATCCATTTGCAGAGAAACGTCTGGCAATTCAACCATGGAAAAAGATCGCAAAAATTGATATTTCAGAAGAAACAGAAGATATTCTTAACTATGCAGAATCTCTTACGGAACGTGGAGTTAAGGCATTTGATGCATTGCATATTTCCTGTGCTGTTGCTGCAGAATGTAAATATTTTCTGACAACAGATAAAAAGTTGCTAAACATCCATATAGAAGAACTTCAGATTGTTAATCCGATTACTTTTGTCAACGAAATGGAGGCATGACCATGAAAACAGATACGATCGTAAAGCAGGAAGGCATGAAAGCGTTGATAAATCATCTTGGCTATGTAGATGCAGAGAGATTTATCATATTGATTACGAAAGAACCTTTTGATTATACGGAATGGAGAAGACAGAATTTGGAAAATGATTTGTCTGTCCGTGAACTCAGTGATAAAGCTATGGCATTTTCTAAATTACATTAATATGCAAAAATTCTGCCATTAGGGCAGAATTTTTGTGTATATAATACGGCTTTGTAGAAAAAGGAAGCGGCTACTTTTCCTGGTTTTTGTTTTTTGTGTCCTGGGGATCCTTTCCGCTTCCGCTGATCTGCCTGGTGATCACGAGAAAACCGTAGATTACCGCCGGCACCACGATCGTGCAGAACAGGGCCGCCATAAGGCAGCTTTTGGCAAATGGACTGTCGATCAGGGCGAAGACGATGGTGGCCGCGTACAGGCACGCGATCAGTACCAGGGCGATGATCGCCAGGATCCGCCGGGGGGTCATTTTGCTCATGGTATTCTCCTTGGTCATTAGTTAAAATAAATCGCTGTGGGTTCCGGTACGTGTGAGATAGAGGTATAATTCTTCGTTGTCTATTTCATAAATTAACAGCCAGTCGGGAGTGATGTGGCATTCCCTGCAGCCAATAAAATTACCGGACAGACCATGATCTTTGTATTTTGGGGGAAGAGTTTCTCCTAAAGCAAGCAAATTAACCACTACTTCCAGAAGACCGATATTATATCCTCTTCGCTTGATCAGTTTCAGATCCTGTCGGAAAGCTCCGGTCGGAACAATTCTGTATTTATTCATCCGGCAGCTCCTCCATAATTTCCTTAAAAGAGCCGTAAGTTTTTTTGTGAGGATCTGCTTTCAGACGTCTTACTTCCTCGATGGCTGCTCTGGTTTCCGTATTTGGGATATCCCGCGACAGCTGAAACGGAATTCCCTGTTCACGAATCGCCTGCTTTACAAAGATGGTCACAGCACTTGATAAAGTTAATCCTAAATCCGAAAAAAGTTCATCAGCCTGTTTCTTGATCTTTTCATCCATACGAACAGTGACATTGACATTAGCCATGGTGATTCTCCCTTTCCGATATGATTCACTATGAGATATCAGTGGTACTGGTTTTGAAGAATATCATAGCATCAATTATGGGCGTTGTCAATACAAATGCCTTAATTTAAGCTACGTCCGAGCGTCAAGCCTTAATCCAAGCGCCGAATATCACTTTAAACCGGGCATCAAGCGTCTTCCGCCAGCGTCTCCCAGTTCTCATAAAGCGTCTCTAACTGCGCTTTGATTTCCTCTTTTTCTTTGTTGATCTCCAGAAGCTTCGCCACGTCGGTGGCGACCTCCGGCTGCGACAGAAGTTCGTCAAGCTGACTGTCACGTTCTTCCAGGGAGGCGATGGCGTCTTCGGTTTTCTTCAGATCATTCTGACGCTTGCGCTGCCGCGCCTGCTCTTCCTTCTTCGCCTGCCAGGCCTGCCGGGTACTGGTGTCGTTGCCGGCGGCAGATGAGGAAGCGAGGGCCCACGGAGTGGCGCTATAGGAGGAAGAAGAGGCGTTGGGATTCGGGGATATCTGTCCCGGCGTCCCGGCTGCTGCGGCGGTCTGTCCCGGCCGGTTTGCCGGTCCATTTCCCGGCTCCGCACCGGCGCCGCCCAGATACAGCTGCGCCATCAGGTCTCGTTTTTCCAGATAATAGTCGTAATTCCCGATATAATTGATAAACTGTTCTCCGGCCAGTTCCAGGATCCGCGTCGCGGTCCGGTTGATGAAATACCGGTCGTGGGAGACGTAGAGCACTGTTCCGGTGTAATGGTTCAGCGCATCCTCCAGGATCTCCTTGGAGGTGATATCCAGGTGGTTCGTCGGTTCGTCCAGGATCAGGAAATTGGCCGGCGCCAGCATCAGCTTCGCCAGCGATACGCGGCCCCGCTCACCGCCGCTTAAGTCGCCGATCCGCTTGAACACGTCGTCGCCGGTGAAGAGGAAGGCGGCCAGGATGCTGCGGACCTTCGTGTTATTCATCTCCGGGTAGGCGTCCTGCAGCTCGTCGAACAGGGTCTTCTCCATATGGAGCACCTGGTAGTCCTGATCGTAGTAGGCGATGCTCACCCGGGAGCCCAGCGTGATCTCGCCCGCGTCGGCGGGGAGAAGCTGATTGATGATCTTAAGGAGCGTGGTCTTGCCGGTTCCGTTGTCGCCGATAATGGCCACCCGTTCTCCGCGGCGGATGTCGATATCCACATGGGAGAAAAGGCGGTTGCTGCCGAAGGATTTGGAAAGGTTACGGATCGTCAGTACATCCTCGCCGCTTACGGTGTCCGGCTCCAGCCGCAGGTCCATCTCATCATTGATCTCCGTTGGCTTGTCCAGCACGTCGATCCTGGAGAGCATTTTCTCACGGCTCTCGGCCCGCTTGATGGATTTCTCCCGGTTAAAGGAACGGAGCTTGCGGATAACCTCCTCCTGGCGGCGGATCTCCTGCTGCTGGTTTAAGTAGGCCTTCATCTGCGCCTCGCGGACCAGGGCCTTCTTCTGGCTGTATGCGGTGTAATTGCCCAGGCAGACGCTGCTGCGGCCGTTCTCCAGCTCGATGATCTTCGTCGCGATCTTGTCCAGAAAATACCGGTCGTGGGCCACGATGATGACCGCGCCCTTGTAGTTCAGCAGGTAATTCTCCAGCCAGGCGATGCTGCTCATGTCCAGATGGTTGGTGGGTTCGTCCAGGAGAATGATGTCGGGCCGGGAGAGCAGAAGCTTGCCGAGAGAGACGCGGGTCTTCTGACCGCCGCTTAAGGTGGAGATCTCCCGCGGGAAATCTTCCTCGGTAAAACCAAGGCCCTTCAGTACGCCGACGATCTCGCTGCGGTAACTATAACCTTCTGCAAGCTCAAAATCATGGGTTAAGCGGGTATAGGTTTCAAGCATCTGCGCAAGCTCTTCGCCCGTCACATGCTTCATCTGCTGTTCCAGACTGCGGATCCGTTCCTCCATCTCGATGACGGGCCGCTTCACTTCCAGAAGCTCGTCGTAAATGCTCCGGTGGCTGGTCAGGTCCTGGTGCTGGGCCAGATAGCCCAGGGTCTTGCCTTTGGCGAGAACAGCCTGGCCGGAGTCCGGCTCCATTTCCCCGACGATGATGCGCAGGAGCGTGGTCTTGCCGGCGCCGTTGATGCCGACGATGGCGGCTTTCTCGTAGTCTTCTATATGAAATGAAATGTCGTCCAGTACCACACCGGTCGGAAATTCTTTCGAGATGTGGCTGCATGAGAGGATCATAGCGGTCTCCTTGTAAGGATTTGGTTGGGTGCGCACGGCAGCATGGGTATAGTATAATATGAAACCTGAAAACTTTCAATCCCGTAAATTCCGCGGATTTCCCGGCTGCCGTTTTTGTGCAAAACTTCCTTTGACGGGAGCCGGGATTTCGGGTAAAATAAATACAGAATCAGCGTGTGGCACTCTGTGCGTAAGTCCAGCAAATGCCGCGTGCTGATTTATTTATTATTACATCCAACGCAGCGGCTTAATGCCGTTTACAGAAATAAAGCAGGAGGTATGGCATATGTATCAGGTTGGCGAGAAAATCATTTACGGCACCACGGGCGTGTGCGAGATCAAGGCGATCGGTCCGCTGGATATGGAAGCGGCCCGGAAAGGGGTCGACTATTATACTCTGGTTCCGGTGTATCAAGACGGGATCATCTTTGCGCCTGTCGACACGACGGTTCCGATCCGTCCGGTTCTGACAAAGCAGCAGGCTCTTTCCCTGATCCGGAAGATCCCGGTGATCGAGGAAAATGTCTTCGAGGACAACAATCCGCGCCTGCTCAGCGAACACTATCAGGTTTACCTGAAGAGCGGCGACTGCACGGATCTGCTCCGGCTGATCCGCGCCATATACGCCAAGGGGCGCAGGGCGGCGCAGCGCGGAAAGCACCTCGGGCAGGTGGACCGAAACAGCATGGAGCGCGCGGAGAAGCTGCTTCACAGCGAACTGGCCTGCGCGCTCGGGATCCGGCCGGACGAGGTCAGCGGGTTTATCGCGAGGACGCTGGAAGGATGAAGGGGAGAGCTGAGGCTCTCCTTTTTTCATACGAACAGGGCATCAGCAGCTTAAAAAAATTTGAAAAAAGTACTTGACATTCGCTGAAAGTTAGCGTATGATAACGCTGAAAATGATAATCAATTTCAAATAAGAAAGGAAATGAGATTATGCCGTTAGCGATGGTCATGGCAGGTGAGACAAGGACGATCTGCGAATTCAAGGGGAATGAAGAGATGAAAAGGCATCTGCAGGATCTCGGCTTTACCAAAGGCGAAAAGGTGCGCGTCATGGGTGAGAATCCCAGCGGGCTGATCCTGATGGTGAAGGGCGTGAAGCTGGCGCTGAACCGCGGGCTTGCCAACCGGATTATGGTGGAAGACTGACGGGAGAATGGCGGCAGGGGGCCGCAAAGTATGAGAGCGGACAGATTATCATCGGAAGGAGAATAAGCATATGACACTCAGGGAACTGAAGCCCGGACAGCAGGGCAGAGTGACTTCGGTCGGCACCTCCGGCAGTATGAAGCGCCGGATCATGGACATGGGAGTGACGCCCGGCGTTGAGATCAAGGTGATCAAGGTGGCGCCTTTAGGCGACCCGATCGAGGTGAATGTGAGAGGATATGAGCTGAGCCTGCGGAAGGACGAAGCGGCGCAGATCGTAGTGGAAGCGTAGCCGGTTTTATGCGGATGCAGCTGGTCTATGGGGCGGAAAACCTGCCCATTTTTTAAGAATGATGGTTAGCAATTCCTAACCCAAGCCCTTGATCCGGCACCGGACATACGATGGATTTCGGTCGGCAGTGTCCGGTTATTTAAGAATCGGTGGTTAGCGAAATCTAACCGCAAAGCAGGGATTCCCAGGTGAAAGCAGGGATTCCCGGCCGAGCGACACCGGGCCGGCCTCATTCCGGCCGCGTTCCGGTCATCAGCGTCTTGGACATCAGAACAGAAAAAGAGGAGAGAAAAGTCATGAGCATCACCATTGCCCTCGCGGGCAACCCAAACTGTGGCAAGACCACATTATTCAATGAGATCACAGGCGCCAGACAGCACGTCGGCAACTGGCCCGGCGTCACCGTCGAGAAGAAGGACGGCGTCTATCGGAAGGATAAAAACGTAACGATCCTGGATCTTCCGGGCACCTATTCCCTGTCGCCGTACTCCGCGGAGGAGATCATCGCCAGGGACTGCATCGTGAAGGAGCGTCCCGACGCGGTCATCAATATCGTGGATGGTACCAGCATCGAGCGCAACCTATATCTGACATTACAGGTTATAGAGACAAGGATACCGACCGTCGTCGCCATGAACATGATGGACGAGGTAGAGAGCCGCGGAGATAAGATCGACTGCGCGAAGCTTTCGAAATTCCTTGGCGTGCCGGTGGTTCCCATCGTGGCGAGAAGCGGCAGGGGGCTGGATGAGCTGATGAAGGCGGCCATCGCCGTGGCGAACGGAAAGCAGAAGCCGAATCAGCTCCCTGTGTTCGACCGGGGACTGACCGACGCGATCCACGCGGTGGCGGACGTGCTGGGAGATGCCGGAGATGACGAGAACCAGTGGAAAGCCATCAAGCTGGTTGAAAACGACGAGATCATCGCCGCCACGGTTCCGGCCGCGAAGAAATCCGCGGTGGACGCGCTGGTGCAGGCGGCCAATAAAGACGCCGGCGGCGACGCCGAAGCGAAGATCGCCGACTGCCGCTACCAGTACATATCAAAGCTGGTGAAAGAGTGTGTGAAGAAGAGCGTGAAAGGCAGCCAGGAGACCAAGTCTGACAAGCTGGATAAGATCCTGACCAACCGGATCCTGGCGCTGCCGATTTTCGCGGCGATCATGTACATCTTGTTTGCCTGCACATTTAGTGAAAACTTCCTGTTCATTCCGGGACTTCCCAGCCCTGGCCAATGGCTGGCGGGCGTTGTGGAAACGGTCTGGGGGATCCTGCAGGACGCCGTGGTCGGTCTGGTGGAAGGCATCGGCGCTTCCGACTGGGCCGTGGGCCTGGTCAGCAGCTGCCTGGACGGTATCGGCGCCGTGGCCGGCTTCCTGCCGTTAGTGCTTGTACTGTTCCTGCTGATGTCCTTCCTGGAAGACAGCGGCTATATGGCCCGCGTCGCCTTCGTCATGGACCGGATCTTCCGGCATTTCGGATTAAGCGGCCGCTCCTTCATCCCGATGCTGATGGGCTTCGGCTGCTCGGTTCCCGCGCTGATGGCGTCCAGAACGCTGGAAAGCGATAAGGACCGCAAGATCACGATGATGATCACGCCGTTCATGTCCTGCGGCGCCAAGCTGCCGATCTATATGATGTTCGCGACCACGCTGTTCGTGGACAGCAATAAGACGCTGGTGGTATTTTCCATCTACATGCTGGGCATCGTCGTCGCCATCATCGGAGCGCTTCTGTTAAATAAATTCGCCTTCAAAGCGGAGACGTCCAACTTCATCATGGAGCTGCCCCAGTACCGGATCCCGACTCTCAGAAGCGTACTGATCCACGCCTGGGAGAAGGTGAAGGGCTTCGCGGTCAAGGCCGGCACCGTGATCTTCGCGTCCACCGTGCTGATCTGGTTCCTGTCAAGCTTTAACCTGAGCGGCATGTGCGATATGGAGGAGAGCTTCCTGGCTTCCTTCGGCAACGCGATCAAATGGATCTTCGCGCCGCTTGGCTGGGCCGACTGGAGAGCCAGCGTGGGCGTCGTCACCGGCTGGATCGCCAAGGAAAATATCGTCGCCACCTTCGGACAGCTGTTCGGCGGCGTCAGCGACGAGGTCGTGGAGGCCGTTATGGCCGGCGAGGAAGCCCTTCCCGCGATCGGCGAAGTATTTACCAAGGTGAGCGCCTACTCCTACATGGCCTTCAACCTGCTTTGCATGCCGTGCTTCGCGGCGGTCGGAGCGATCCGGCGCGAGATGGGTTCCTGGAAATGGACCCTGCGGGCGGTCGCGTTCCAGATGTGCACCGCGTATGTGGTGGCGCTTCTGATCAATCTGATCGGGAACCTTCTGTTCTGACATTTTCTCAACCTTGCCATAGTGAATACCTTACATGTGCCGGAGACCGGCGGGCGGTGAAGAACCGTTCCGCCGGTCTTTGGCGTGTTTCCATCCGGAGCCGGAGCAGGCGCCGGCGGACCGATATTCAGAACAAAATGGTCATGATTGATAAAAAATGGCAGTCTTTTCGCGCGAATATGAACATTTTGACGCTCACAGAACATTTTGTCAGTTGAAAATGCAAATCGTCGGATTATATACTGAATTTATCGCGATGGAACACAGATATATCTGATTGCATTGAAACAGATCGGCTGTATCAGGCCGGTTTTGTGGCTGTAATGGCAGAAAGGAGGAGTGAATGGATGGTGAAGGCGGGACTGGTCAGAGGATTGTACGCAGTATTGGCGTTCCCGCTGGTCTTTAGCCTTTGGGGCTGCAGGAAAAGCGGCGTAACGGAGACGGCCGGACAGTCTGTGGAGGAAGAGACTCAGGAGAAAACGGAGTCTCGGGAAGAATCTCTGCCGGAAGAACCGGCAGAAACCACCGCCGGGTTTAAGACCTGGGAGACGTCTGCGGCCGAACCGCAGCCGCCGGTTACGGAGGAGAGCGGCGCGGAGGCTTCGGATATGCCGAAGCAGGTACCTGAAACGCTGAGCGAGGGAGCGGATCTCCGGGTGATTTCATTTAATATTCTGGTGGAAGGTTCCGGTGTCTCTCTGGACGGACGGGCTGAAGGGGCTATAGAGACGATTCTTAAGTACCGCCCGGACGTGATCGGCCTGCAGGAAGTGGACAAGGGATGGTATGACCGTCTGCAGCCAGGCATCGGGGATACATATGAGTTTCTTTATACGGACAATACCCAGGGCGGGATCAACCGCACCACCGTGGCTTACAACACGGAGACCGTAACGCCGGTCGATGACGGCGTGGTCATCTATTCTCAGGGAGCCAGTCCCAATGACCGGGTTATGACCTGGGGCGTCTTTGAGACGGTTGCGGACCAGCGGCGGTTCGCGGTGATCAATACCCATTGGGACACCAACCGTCTGGCCGATAACCGCTTCGTTCAGACGGAGGAGATGGGAGCAAAGGTGCTGGAGATCCGGGAGAAGTATCAGTGTCCTGTCATATGCACCGGCGATTTCAACACCAACCGCATATCGGGAGAATTTAAGAAATTTCTTGAACTTTCCCAAACGGCGGACGCCCAGGCAAATGTGGAGGAGCAGATCAACGGCGAGTACCGCTCGCAGCATACGCTGTGGGAGATGCCGGACCGGGGCAAAACTTCCATCGATCATATCACCTATACGGAAGACATAAAACCAATGGTTTTTGCGGTGCTTGCAGAGAAGGAGATCCTGGGGGTGTCCGACCATTGTCCTCTGCTGATCGATCTTGCCTGGAAAGAGTAAGAGGATTTCGCCGGACGAAAAGGCCGCCGCCGCGGCCGCCGGATCCCGGCGTAAATCGGGGAAAATCGGGGAAAGGAGGTATTTTTAATGCTTCACAGGAAAAAAACTGGGAACGGAGAAACGGAGGTGATGAAGAAGAAAAAATACGGCAGAGGGATCGTAAAGGAAAATCTGCAGGTGTACGCGCTGATGCTGCCGACGCTCTTGCTGATCTTTACGTTTTGCTATCTGCCGATGTACGGAGTGATCATCGCCTTCCAGGATTATGTGCCGGGAGCGGCATTTTTGGGAAGCGATGTGAAATGGGTGGGACTTAAGTGGTTTAAGCAGTTTATCGGAGGACATTATTTCCAGAGACTGCTGAAAAATACGGTGACGCTGAGTATTCTGGAGCTGATCTTCGGATTTACCGCTCCGATCCTGTTTGCGCTTTTGCTGGATCAGATCCGGCATCTCCGCTTCAAGAAGTTCGTACAGACGGCCAGCTATATGCCCTATTTTATCTCCACGGTCGTCGTAGCGGGCATGGTGATCTCCTTTACAGATGTCAACGGCCTGATCACGAATATGCTGACGGCGCTGGGATTTCCGAGACAGAACTGGCGTGTCAATTCGGCGGCGTTTCCCTGGATCTATACATTTACCAATGTATGGAAAAGCTTTGGTTTCGGGAGCATATTGTACTGTTCCGTCATATCGTCCATCGATCCGGGACTCTACGAGGCCGCCAAGCTGGACGGGGCCAACCGCTGGCAGCAGGCGTGGCACATTACGCTGCCCGGGATCAAGGCGGTGATCGCGATCAAGCTGATCACGACGGTAGGTTCCATCCTGTCGGTGAACTCGAATTTCATCCTTCTTTATTACCTGCCGGCGACCTATGATGTGGCCGACGTTATCGGGACATATACATACCGGCTGGGGATTCTGGAGGGACAGTACAGTTATACGACGGCTGCGGGAGTGTTCACTTCGGTCATCGCGTTCGCGCTTACATATCTGGCGAATAAAGTCAGCAACAAGCTGGCGGACGTAGGATTATGGTAGGTACAGGGGGTTGGAGATGAAAAAGAAAAATAAAGTCCGTGAGGGAAATCCTGCGATCACTGTACTTTTATACATAGCGGCAGGAGCGATGGCGTTTATTACGCTTTATCCGATGTATTATGTGCTGATTTTGTCGTTGAGCGAACCGCAGTTCGCGGCTACCATGAAGGTATATACCTGGCCGAAGGGTTTTAACCTGGGGGCGTATGAGATTCTGGTAAAAGACGCGAAGATGTGGAGGGCCTACGCCAACACATTTCTGTATGTGGTGTGCAACACGGTCCTGGTGGTGACGACCTGTACGCTGGTGGCTTACGGGCTGAGTTATAAGAACCTGATCGGCAGGAAGTTTCTTACAATGTTTTTGCTGGTCCCGATGTATTTTTCGGGAGGAATGATCCCGCATTTTTTGCTGATCATGAAGCTGGGCCTTTATGACAGCCCGCTGTCCCAGATCATACCGGCGGCGTTTTCCATATGGGATATCATCCTGATCCGGTCGTTTTTCCGGACAATCCCGGATTCGCTGGTGGACGCGGCCAAAATCGACGGCGCGGGCGTTCTGCAGGTGCTGACCAACGTATTTTTACCTCTGGGCAAGCCGATCTTCGCGGTGATCGCGGTGTATACCATCGTCAGTACCTGGAACAGCTGGTTCAACGCGATGATCTATCTGCCGCATACCACCTGGCAGCCTCTGCAGCTTCATCTGAGGCGTGTGCTGGTGTCGTCGTCCCAGACGCTTTCGCAGGTCATGGATCAGGCGGCGGCCCGGGAAGCGGCGGCAAAAGAGCTTTCCAACGCACAGCTTCAGTATGCGATGATCATATTTACATCGCTTCCGGTTCTGGCGGCATATCCGTTCTTTCAGAGGTATTTTGTAAAGGGAATGGTTTTGGGATCCCTGAAAGAATAAAATTGGTGATTTATGAAAGATTATGTCTGGTCATTTATGGAAAAACAATATATGATTAAAATTACAGGAGGGGACATGATGAAAAAAGAAAAAGTTTTGGCTGTTATACTGGCGGCGGCAATGACAATGGGGCTTGCGGCCTGCGGTTCCGGGGAGAGCGCGAAGACTACGACGGCCCAGACTACTGCGGCCCAGACTACTGCGGCTCAGACCACGGCGGCTTCCACGACCACGACCGCGGCGGCGAAGGAAGAGGCGGCCGCGGAGACGACCACGCAGGCAGAGCCGAAAGAGCCGGATGTCATTCGGATTTTAGGCGTGGACCGTTCGGGTACGGATACGGACGGCAGGGTCGTCTATCTGTCGGACTGGGTGAACGGCGACAGCAAGATGTGGCAGCGTCTGGCTTCGGATCTTCTGGAAAAAGGAATCGTGCTGGAACTGGATCTGATCGCCGAGGATCAGTATAACACAGTGGTGCAGACACAGATCGCAGCAGGCCTTGACTGCGATATGCTCAATCTTCAGGGAGTGGACTCCAAGACAAGACTGAATCTGGTCAAACAGGGCATCCTGGCCCCGGTCAATCAGATCTGGGAAAATTATTCCCAGGAATCGACGAAGGAATTCTATACCACAGGCAACGGTTCGGTAATGCTCCGCGACAAGATGGAAGACGGCAACGTGTACTGGCTGTCTCCCCTGACGGTCGGCGATTACGAAGGCCGGGTAACGGGAAGCGTCAAGGGCGCGATGATCCGCAAGGACTGGCTGGATAAGCTGAACCTGCCGATACCGCAGACGACGGATGAGCTGTATGACGCCCTGCTGGCTTTCCAGACCCAGGACGTGAACGGAAACGGCGTAGCTGACGAGGTCGCCAGAGCCGGTCTGGGCAGCTTTAATAACGGCGTCGCGCAGTTCTTCGGTCTGGGAACCGATCTGGTGTGCTTTACGGATTATGACTCCGACGTACTGACTTCTCCGTGGTACATGGATGGCGTCAAGGATTACATCCTGTTTATGAAACGTCTGTATGATGCCGGCCTTTTGGATCTGGCGGAGTCCGGCAACACGGCGAAGGTCGAGAACCGTCTGTCCCTGTTTACTTCCTGGTGGACAGAGACCTGGGAGGAGCCGACCGTGCTGACGCCCGAGGGAGCGGCGCCGGTCAACTATGTAGGCATCTCCTGCGATCCGGGAAATGGCATCGAGCCGGTCATCCCAATCCAGGACGGTATCCAGAAAAACGCGAATTACCAGGTGGGGTTTACGACGCAGGCGAACCAGGAAGCGGTCGGAAGACTTCTGGATTATCTCACCAGCGACGAGTATGGCCTGCTGACCGAGTGCGGGATCGAGGGATATACCTATGAGGTGGTAGACGGAGAGATAACGAAGATCCGCGACAGCGATATCAGCGAAGTGCAGATCATGTCCGTGCTTCCGGCTCTCTGGACGAATAACGCGATCCTGCCGAGACTGGAGATAGCGGACCGGAAAGCCGGTCTGGACAGTCTCCTGGAGCAGGGCTGGACAGACAAGGAAGCCCCGAACCGCGACCTGTTTGAGAATTACGATTCTTATGCGCTGACCAGGCTTTCCGTATCGGAGGAGCTGGCGGTGGCCACCGAGGAAGAGACCCAGAGAAGCAGCGATATCAAAGCGGATCTGGATACGTATTATTCGGAGCTTCTGACGAAGCTGATCATGGGTCAGCAGTCCATGGACGACTGGGACAGTTACATTGCGGATATGAAGGATCTGGGCCTGGATGAACTGATCGAAATCTATCAGGCCCGCTATGACCGCACGAAATAAAAGGCAGTTTTAAGCCAGGCGGCAGCCGAGAGGACGGCCCGGCCGGCGGAATGCGCGCCGGCCGGGCCTCGCCGTAAAAAGCGATAGAGCAAAAAAGCAGATGAAAGCGAAGGGTGATCATGCTGAATTATTTTAAGGATCGGTTTTTCCGAAACACATTCCTGATCTACATGTCTGTCTTCGCAATTCTCCTGCTGGTTCTGTGTCTGGTCTTTGGGTACCGGGACGCGGCGCAGAGAAGGGAGAAAGAATTCAAAGAAGCGCAGGCGTCGGCCCAGCTGATGGCGCAGTCGATCGACGATCGGTTCAGCACCATAGAGATGGTGGCCACGTATATTGATTCCGCCAGATGGTCTCCGTATCTGTCTTCGGAATCGGATATCCTGAATTCAAAGCTGGATTATTTTGACAGGAAAGAAATCCATAAGGAGCTGGGGGTCTTTAATGATGTTTTGCGGATCGCCCGGTCTACTGCCATTCTGCTTCCCAAAAGAGATCTGGCCGTGGACCGGGTGGATTTCCGCCGGATCGATAATTATTTTCAGTGGGTCGGACTGGATCCGGAGTTCCTTGGGACGATTCAGGAGCAGCTTAAGGATAATTACAGTTCCCAGGTGCTGCTTTCGCCCAGAAGCGGGGAAAAGGACAGCTGGGATTTCTGCATTCTGCGGCAGATCGACTATGACGCTGCGTCCAGGATGATCCTCTTCGTGCTGGTGGACGCGAAGCAGTTCGATAAATTTATCGGCTCCAATCTGGTATATTCCCGGAAGTTTCAGATCTGTCAGGACGACCAGGTGATCTACGCCTATGAGAGGGAGGACGCGCCGGAAGGAGATCTGCTGGATATTGCGATTCCTTCTTCCCTGTATCAGTGGAGCTATCTGTTTTCCGTCAGGATGAGCCCGAATCCGGAGATATTCCAGAATTTAAGCATCGTCGTGCTGGGGCTGCTTTTATACGCCGCCGCCGTGGTATTTCTGGCGTATCTGCTGTGCCGGCTCACCTACAGGCCCGTCGCCGTTCTCATGAAGCGGCTGGGCATGAACGTCCGGGAGCAGTTCTGGGGTCTGCGGGAGGTGGAAAATGTGTTCGTCAGCATGCGGAACCAGAAGGAAGGCATGGAGGAGCTGGCGAACCAGTATTACCGGCTCGGCCAGGACAGTTTTTACGCAAGCCTCTTAAACGGCACCTTTGATGAGGAAAATGTGGACGAATACGTCCAGAAATTCCATACGGAACTGAAGCAGGATATGAGCTATCAGGTCATGGCTTTTTCGGGCATCCGGCCTGACAGCGGCGAGTATAAGGAATTTGCGGAGTATGTGCTGAAGCTGCAGGTGGAATGCTACCGCGAAGGGATCATCGTCCTGACCTCCTTTATGGAGGGCTGCATGCTTCTGATCATGGCGGCGGAGGGCGGTGAGCAGAAGCTTGCGGAGCAGACGGAGCGGGTCAGAAAGACGGCGGGCGAATGGTCCGTGGCTTCGGAGATGCGCCTTTTTGCCGGAGGCGTCCATGAGGGCTTTAAGGGGATCCACCGTTCCTATCAGGAGGTAAAAGAGAGCATGCGCGGGGACAGGCTGGAGGAGAACCGGTCCGTCTATTATTATCCCTTCGACATGGAGCTGAAACTGATCAAAAGTCTTCGGGGCGGGAGCTTTGCGGAGGTAGAGCAGGTGATCCGCGAGGTGAAGGAGGAGAACTGCCGGAGAGCGATCCCCGCGGAGATGGAATATAAAGTGACCGGAGTGATCTATGAAACGCTGTACCGCTACGCGCTGGAATTTGAGCTGGAGTGGAAAGGAAGCATATCGGAATGCCAGAGGCTCATCGACGCAGGCGACCTTGAGGGCCTGTGGAGCCTGGTGATGCTGCGCCTTCAGGAGATCGAGGAGGCCTACCACAGCCGCAACCGTTTTGTCACCGTCGGAGGACGGCTGGTCCGCTACGTGGAGGAACATTTCTCGTCGTCTTCCCTGTCGCAGCAGGAGATTGCCGACCACTTCGGCATCTCCAGGCCGATGGTGTCCAAGATCTTTAAGGAGACCGTCAATATGAATTTCGTGGATTACCTGCAGCTTTTGCGGGTGGAAGCGGCGAAAAAGTACATTGACGGCGGCGATTACGATATGATCCGTGTGGCTCGGCAGTGCGGCTATGAGAATGAGTCTACGTTCCGGAGAGTCTTTGTGAAATATGTGGGCGTGACGCCGCAGAAATATATCAATATGAAGAAAATGTGAGACATCGGGGAGGCGGCCCGGGGCGCGGCACGGTCCGCGCCGGCTGACGCGCAAGGAGGGAAAATCCAGGTATGTATATTGAGGAAAAGGCCAGGGAAAAGAAGACGCTGCTTGCCGCCCACAGAGGCGTATGCGGCGGAAATATACCGTGCAATTCGCTGCAGGCGTTTCAGATCGCCTGCCGGCAGGGGGCGGATATTGTAGAGCTGGATGTGGAGAGAAGCAGGGACGGAGAACTGTACGTACAGCATCCCGGTATGGAGAAGGTGCATCTGCGGATGAAGGATTCCATCAAAAATTACAGATCCTCGTTCGTGGACCAGCTGTATCTGTCCAACGGCGACATGACGGCCACAGAGTGGCATATTGTCCGTCTGGAAACGGCGCTCTCCTTTTTGAGAGGCAGGGCCATCGTGGCCATCGACAAGTTTGCAGACAATCCCGAGCAGATCGCCCGGCTGGTCAGAAAGCTGGGGATGCAGGATCAGGTTCTCGTCAAGACGCCGGACCGGCCGGAGTGTGTGGACGCGGTCGAGACCTGCGCGCCGGATCTGCCGTTTATGCCGATCGTGAAATGGGTGGACCGGCTGTTTGATACGATGGCTGAGCGGAATGTGAACTATCTGGGGTCGGAGGTGGTCTTCGATTCGGAGGACGCTCCTGTGGCCGGCCGGGAATACATCGAGCGGATGCACCGGATGGGAAAGCTTATCTGGGGCAACGGGATCCTGTATGATTACAGAGAGCCTCTCTCCGCGGGACACAGCGACGACGTGTCCATGCTGGACGACCCGGAAAAGGGCTGGGGCTGGCTGGCGGACCGGGGTTACGATATCATCCAGACGGATTTTCTGCTTCCGTGCAGGCTGTTTCTGGAAAACACGGGGCGGCGCAGGAAGGTATGACGGAGAAAAAGGGAGTTAGGCACAGAGAAAAGGAAAGGCGGGGAGGAACCGGATGGAGCCGGTGAAGGAACAGGAAAGCGGAGAAATGCAGACGGATAAGGCGGCAAAGCTGCTGCGGGAGATGACATTTGAAGAGAAAGCCCTTTTGCTGACAGGCGGAGGCAGCATGAGCACATGCGGGATCGCGCGGCTGGGAATTCCCGCCGTGCGCATGGCTGACGGCCCCCACGGGATCCGCGGGGAGGAGGAGCAGAACTGCACCGCTTTCCCGAATCTCTGCAGCGTTGGCGCCTCCTGGGATGAGGAGATCGTTTGCCGGCTGGGGGAAGCGCTGGCGGAGGAGTGCATTGAGAGAGGGATCCGTCTGCTCCTGGCGCCGGGCATTAACATCAAGCGCCATATTCTCTGCGGACGCAATTTTGAGTATTTGTCGGAGGATCCGCTGCTGGCCGGCAAGCTGGGAGCCGCCTATATCCGCGGCCTTCAGTCCCTGGGCGTCGGCGCCAGCCTAAAGCATTTCGCCTGCAACAATCAGGAGGAGAACCGGATAAACGTAAGCGTGGAGGCGGATCTTCGCACGCTGCGGGAGATTTACCTGAAAGGATTTGAGATCGCGGTGAAAGAGGCAAAGCCGGCCAGCGTCATGTGCGCCTATAACCGGCTGCATTCCATCTGGTGCTCGGAAAACCGGTATCTGCTGACGGAAGTGCTGCGGGAAGACTGGGGCTACGAGGGCTTTGTAGTGTCGGACTGGGGCGCGGTTCACGACACGGGCCGGGCGGCGGCTGCCGGTCTGGATCTTCAGATGCCGAAAAATGCCGGTATCGTCTCGGCCCTGCAGGAAGCGCTTGAGCAGGGGACGGTGTCGATGGAGGCGATCGACCGGGCGGCTCTCGGGATCCTGCGGTTCGTCTGCAGAGAAGCGCCGCAGAAACGGGCGTATGACCGGGATAAGCAGCATATGACGGCCCGAGATATTGCTGCGGCCGGCATTGTTCTGATGAAGAATGAGGACCAGGTGCTGCCGGTCACGCCGGAAAAATATCACCGTATTGCGGTGATCGGTGAATTTGCGGATCGTCCCCTGATCGGCGGCCAGGGCAGCGCGGAAGTATATCCGCGGCCGGAATACATAGACAGCCCTCTTGCGGAACTGAAAAAGGCGCTGGGAGACGGCGTTGAGATCCGCTATCGGGAAAGCTACAAAAAAGGAGCGTATTCGGACACCATGCTGTGGCCGAAGCAGGGAGAATTCCTGCGGTTCGTCGGGGATTCGGAGCTGGTGCTTATTTTTATCGGCTCCATGGTCTCGGAGGATACGGAGTGCTTCGACCGGCGTTCGGCCAGCTTCAATCCCAATTACGAGCGGCTGATCGAGGCCGCCTGCGGCGCCGGGAAAAAGGTGGTCGTCGTCATGCAGACCGGCGGCGCCATGATTCTGGGCGGCTGGCACAGAAAAGTCAGCGGTCTGGTGCAGATGTGGCTGGCAGGCGAAGGCGCGGGCGGAGCGATCGCCGATGTGCTGACCGGGCGGGTGAATCCGTCCGGAAAGCTTCCGGAGACATTTCCCAACCGGATGCGCACGGATCTGGATTATCCGGGCAGTGGAAATGTGGTGGAATACCGGGAGCGGGAAGCCGTCGGATACCGGTACTATGACCGGCATCCGGAAGAGATCGACTATCCGTTCGGGCACGGGCTTTCCTATACCCGGTTCGAGTACGGCCGGATGGAGACGGAGACCGCAGGCGATACGGTGAAAGTGAGCCTGCAGCTGCGAAACGCCGGGGACCGGGACGGTGCGGAGGTGGTCCAGATCTATGTGGGAAGTTGCAGCGCTGCCCGCCGCAGGGCGGAAAAAGAGCTGAAGGCTTTTCGGAAGGTATGGCTGCGGGCGGGCGAAACCGCGTCGGTGCAGTTTACGCTGGACAGGGACGCGTTTTCCTATTACAACGTACTGATGAGAAAATGGGTGGTCGAGAGCGGGGAATATGAGATCAGCGCGGCCGCCTCATCCCGGGATATCCGGCTGCAGAGCAGGGTTCGTCTTGCAGGCGACGCCCCCTACACCCAGTCGGGGACCGGGCGGGATATGGTAGGATAGCTGGGCAGGAAGAATGTGCAGGAGGCCGGCGGGCGGTGAAGAATCGTTCCGCCGGTCTTTTGCGTGAAAAAATGCGGCTGACCTCCGGGCCGTGTTGTACATTTGTTGTCCTTTGCCTGTTATGATGGATCCAGAATTGGCGTGAGTTTGCCGGACGATCCGGAGGACAAGGAGGAGAATGATATGCCGAAGCCATCGGGAAATAACTTAAAACCATACACTGGGAAGGAAATAGTCGCAACACAAGTGGTAAACGGAGAAGAGCAAAAGGTCCATACCGGACAGGACGCAAGGACAATCCTGGAATTGAGAACCGGTCCGCAGGGACAGGAAGACGGACCGGCGCTTGAGCCTTTCCGGCCTGCCTGGGGCTTTTCAAAGCTGTATTCCGCATGGAAAGCCTTAAAGGAGGATCCGAGCCATCCATTGCCGGAATGGGATGAATATCTGGACGGTCTGACAAGCGATGCGGCCGCGGCCGACGCGTTCATTAACGGGAAAGAGCAGTTTCTGACGCTGGAGCCGACGGTCATTTCTCCGTCTCACGATGATGCGAACTCATTGATCAATAATGAGATCGTCTGGAGCCAGATTGTCAATAATGTCAGTAAAATTGAGGAATATGCCCGCAGAGAGGAGTTTCTGCCGCCTGACGCGTCGGTCAGGGAGGATTACCGCGCCCTGACAGACGTATTGCGGAATGCGGTCCGTGAAGGAGAAAATCTGGTTCGAATGGCGGTCTGGCTTGAGCAGATAGAAAGAGATCCTGACATGGTGGCGCTGCTTAGCCGCCGGAATACTTCCGGGATGACGAAGGCGCAGAGGGACTTCTGGAACGCATACAGGGTTCATCGCGCTGAGGAAAGCGGATCGGTGAATAAGAACAAAATGCTCAGCGCGGTGGTATATTGGACACAGAGCGCGGAGCTGGACGGAGAGATATTAGAGTATGCCTGGGGAGATGGGGCAGGGGATCTGGCGGGAGCTCTGAAAGGCTTTTCAACCGATTATGCCGGCGGCGCGGACCGGGCGAACGCCTGGCTTCTTTACTACAGCCTGGTCCGGTCGGGAATCGATCCGGACAGTATGGTTCCGTTTCTGCGGAATCTGAGGGACAGCGGGCTTAAGCAGCGTATGGAAAACCGCGAGTATGATGAAGCGGTCCTGCATCTGGCTGCCTGGAAAGAGGATGACGCGCGGGATATCAGCCGGTTTGCGCAGGAACTTACAGCGGCGTCTGAGGCAGGGAATCTGTCGCCGACTGACAGGGAACGTCTGCTCCGCGACCGGTTAAGCGATCCGGCGGCTCTTTCGGAGAGCGCCCGGCAGACCCTGGCCGCGAATTTCGACAGGACGTTTAACAAGTATTTCAGCAGCGGACAGATGGAGGACGGCAGCGCATTTTCACATCTTCCAGGTGAGGGTGCCTGAGATCATCGGAGAACAGAACTGGCAGAATCTGGCGAGCGCGACCTATGAGAACCCGCCGACAGATCCGGGGAATCCGGAGAACCCGCCGGAAGGCTCGAGAGAGAACCCGACGCCGTCCAACGAGGTAGAGATCCAGAGGGACGAAGAGCCGACACCGGAAGGCAACCCGGGTAGAAATTCTGGCGGAAATCCCGGAGGTAATCCCGGAACCGAGATCCCGGATAACCCGATGCCGTTAGCGAATTTCCCGGATAATCCGGTACCGCTGTCCGGTTTTGAGACAATCGGGGATGAAGATGTGCCGTTAGCATTCCTGGCCCCGATGACAGGGGATAACAAGCCTGTAGGAGCGGCAGCGCTGTTCGGACTGCTGGCGCTGGGAATGATGGGAGTGTTCGGAATCCTTGGATTTAAGAAGAAGGACGGAGAAGACGCGTAAGCGCTGATTGGTGCGTGGAAAACGCACGGAACGGAATCACGGTAAGACACGCGGGCCGGCCGGCGGTTACGTCCCCAGCCCGGCTTTCGCCAGGAATTCATCCAGGCTCTCAACACGATGGGCGATCTGGATCCATGTATCGAGCGTATCGATATTACGCTCGGCCAGGATCCGCTTGCGCCATGCTTCCGGAAGCCGGCAGACATCGGAGAGCATGTTGCAGACGGTTCCGGCTTTGCCCTCGGCGATGCCGGCAGCCTTGCCTTCGTCATACCCCTCGTTATACCCGATCTCCCGCGTCGTCCGGTCGTGCAGTTCCGCGTCGAATTCCGGCATTACCATATTCGCTACCTCCGCTCTGTGTTTTAAGAGAAATTCCCTCAGGATGTCTCCGGCGATGCACTCGTCCGCCGCCCGGTCCACCGCCGCGCCCAGGGTCAGGCCTTCCCTCAGATGCCGCCGGACCGCGTCGATAAAGTACGAATACTCGTACAGCTTCCGGCACCGCCCCATCAGATCCCGGTTGTGGCCGAAATTGATGTTCAGCACCTGCGCCGTGCATTCCAGCGCGGGCGGAATCTCCACGGCCCGCATCCCGTCCTTCTTCGGGAACAAGTCCGACGGTAACGGCGCGGCGTCCGTGTCCCGCGCCCCATCCTTCTTCGGGAGCAGGCTCGCCTGCGCGTCCTCTTCGGCGTCCGTGTCCTGCGCCCCGTCTTTCTTCAGAAATAGGCTTGACAGTTTCAGCTCCAGGCTTTCCGGTTCATCCCGCGTCCCGTTGTAGAAGACCGTATACCTCGGCGCGGGCAGCTTAAGCGGCACACTGGCGTAGATATCCAGGCTCCGCGACGATACATACCCCCGGTACAGGTCGGCGAAATAGAACAACCCCCCGCAGAGGCATGTTCGAGTTCCAGGTCGCCTGGTGCTCGTACAGGTTCATGTCGCTGCCGATCAGGAAGGAGACGTCGTTCTTCCAGCCGATGTAGAGCACGGATTCGATGGTATTGATCTCCAGCCCGGCCGGATCGTCGTAGTCGGAGCCGTTGAGGGAATTGTAAAGACTCAGGGCGGCCTCGGGCTCGGAGAAGATCCGGGCGAAAAGGCTGGATTTGTATTCTCTGTTGACGGTTACGTTGTCCTGTGACATAAATTTACCCCCTTATTGTACATCAAAAAAGACCTGCCTGTAAATACCAAAAAGCAAGGCAGAAAATGAAAATAAAATGTTAAAAGTATCTGGATCTCCCGGAGATTCTCCGTTCGAAGATCATGAATAAACTGACTGTTTCCGAACCCAATTATAGCAGATGTCAAAAGAAATGGCAAGAAAATATATCGTCAATCCCGGCCGCCAATCCCGGAAATCGACCGAAATCGACGAATCAATTTCTGAAATCAGTCCCGAAAACGGGGGTGTTTTCTCCAAAAACTAAAGATGACACGCCAGCGGGAATTTCTTATTCTCTGAAATGAAAGGAATCCCTCCCCTCGAGATTGAGGGGAGGGGAGTTGAATAGGCAGGGCCGGTTTTTGTGCGACTTGTTTTGTACCATTTACATTACTTCGCTGCCAGATACTCCTGGATCATGGACAGTACCTGGTCGCAGTCCAGACCGTGTACCATGCAGGCCTCCTCCAGGCTCTCGCCGATGGAAGAAGGGCATCCTACGCAGTGCATGCCCGCCTGCATCAGAATATAAGCGATGCCCGGCTGATAGTTGAGCATCTCGCCCATCGTTGTCGCTTTGGTGATCTCCATAGCGGTATTGCTCCTTTCTTTCGATTATCCCTGTCAGCATCCTCAGAATTGGACAGGGATGGAATGTCTTTACTTTATCACTATTTCATCGAAAATACAAGACCGGAAACTTTGTTGTACATTTGTTGTACCAGTATGTTATAATCTTATCGGAGATTATAACCGCGCCGGTTCGGTGTCCGAACGAAGAGAGGACAAAGCACTGGACCGAACCGTGCGCATCCCCCGGAGGGACATGCCCGGAGGAGCGCGGGGCCGGAGGAAAGCCGCGCGGGCAGGATCGGAAGAAGGAAAGGAAGGTTACAGTATGCCGGTATATCAGAGCAGGGAAGACGCAAGGAGAAGGATCCATGAGATCGCCGAGGGCTTAAAGGACGGCGGAGAGCACGCGAGGGAAGCGGACGGATTTAGGCTCATGTATCTTTTGGGCACTACGGAAATGAATGTGGATGAAGCTGTACATGCGCTGGAGATCAACGACAGACAGGCAGGCGCAGGAGAGGCTGCGGATCGCGGCCAGGGATTCCTGGACAGTGTCCTGGACGAGATGGCGGACGCGCTGAGGAGCCACGATCTGGGCGACGACGCCAGACTTGAGGAAGACACCGCCTACTGGGGCCGGCTGACCGGCGCGGCTGCGGAGAAGCTTGACGAGGCGCGGAAACGCAGAATGCGTGAGCAGCGCCTGAGACAGCAGCAGGTCCACCGGGAGATTCTGAGGGCATCCGCGATATCCTGTCTGGAGATCCACGATATGGTCTGCGGCGAATTCAATCCCTACCGCCGCCTGTTCGGGAATTTCACGGGCGTGCAGTTTGGGGAACTGGTGGATTCCCTGGGGGATCTGGCGGGAACTATCACAGAGACGGTGGTCAATGTGGCGGATGGAGGACTGAAGCAGGTTGTGGGCGGGGGTTCCGATCCGGAACCGGAGAAGGAAACGGAAACGGACGGTCCGGAAGTGAACGAGGCGGAAACAGACGGTCCGAAGATGGGCGCTGCGGAAACAGGCGGTTCGGAGATGGACACGGCAGATCCCGATGTGTTGGGGACAGACGCACCGGAGCAGGCGGCCGCGGAGCCGAAGGCTTCCAGTAAGGATATATCGGAACCGGAAATTCTGGACGCCCCGAAACCGGAAGCCCCCTACGTCCCTGTGCATGAGGATGATTTCCTGCACCGCAATTCGGAGCCGGAGCCGGTGACGGAGGAAGAACTGCTCCGCGCCAATGCGGATCTTCTGTCAGAAGAAGAGTACCGCCGTCTCATCGGCTACGACGGTCTTGTGAAGGAGGAGGAAGAGGCTGTGGCCGCGGCCCATCCGGAGCAGGCGGAGCGTGCCAGACGAAGGAGCCGCGCCGCGGAGCGGGGCGCTCAGGCTGCAGAAGCGGGAAGAACCGCCGGAGATACGGCGGAACGGACCGCACAGGCGGATGGAGCGAAGATCGTGCAGTTTGCGGAGCGTACCGCGGCGGCCGCTCAGCCTTCCGCGCCGGAGAATATTCCCGGTCAGCCTTCCGCGCCGGAAACCGCGCCGCCGGTACTGTCCCGTCCGTCCGACGGCACGCCGCCGGTTCTTGCTCGCCCGGAGGATAAGAAGCTCACCGGACCAAGAGTCCTGGGGCCGGGGAAATAGGCCCGTCGGATTACTTAAAAGTCAGTTTGATTACCTAAATGTCGGAAAAAACCGATTTCGAGTATGTTATAATACAAATGTATGTCAGTATAGAGAGAGCGGTTTTCCCCTCTTAACCAAAGAAAGATATGTGGGTGCCAAATGTCTCTCATATGACGTTTGGCACCTGCTTTATTTCCATACAGACAGGGAGTAAATGACGTCCTGCCTGTATTTCCGTGGTGAAAGGATGCCGGGGGCGTGCTTTCTGTATTTCCATCAGTATATGGGCAAGGATACCGGCGGCGTTCTTTCCATGTATGCGATTCGGATACGGACAATTAAGAAGGGAGGTAAAGGGATATGCCTGAAGAGCGCAGAATGAGGGTCACCGCAAACGACATGGACCATGTGGATCAGGTCTTTCAGGAGCTTCTTGAACGGAGAGAGCAGGGCGACAGGATCCGCAGGGAGTGGGAATTTGCGCACGGTATCCCGAATGCCGAAGCGGGCGGGGCGCAGAACAATCCGTATCAGGTCGATCCGCAGATGTTCTGGATAATGGCTGCGGTGGCCGGGATGAACAACTGGGACAATCAGTTTAATTATGAGGATACATATCGTGAGATCGTCAGCGATTTCTCGCAGACGGCGCCTCAGGGCGGCAGTCTGGAGATGCCGGGCAGCGAGTTCTGGGTCCATAACGCCTTGCGTTTTCTCAGGGATACGCAGATTGACAGCCTGACCGCGGACAGCGAGGACGATATCCGGAAATTCTTCCTGATCAGCCAGATAAGCCGTTACGCGGATACCCTGCGGGAGAGATACCCGGATGTTTACCATGCCGTCACAGGAGATCCCGAGGAAGAGGATCACTACCGCCTGCAGCTGCAGCAGGCGCGCGCGCTGGGCCGGCGGATGCAGGCCGTCATGGACGCGTATTACGAGTATATAAGGGACCATGAGGCGTTCGGCACGATTGACAGCCCTTATACAGGAGACAGGGCGATCGCCGATATTTATCAGAATGGCCGTGAAGATGTGCTGGAGGCGCAGTATCTGGCGCCGATGAGCGAAGATATCAACGCCCAGTTCGCGCATAAGTATCGCGAGCAGGATCGCGAGCCGGAGATTCCCGGCGTGACTCTGCGCGTTCCCAAGGCTATGAAGATCCTGGCGGATTTCCCGGACGACGATCTGACGCGGCTTACGGATACGCAGCTGTTTCTGGGACGGCGGATGGCCGAGAACCTGTTTGACGCGCTGACGCCTGAGGTTCTCAGAAACGGCGGGGTGGTGCGCGGCGGGAAAGACGGCCGGAATATGGAGAAGGAGGATCTGATCTTCGTCAACGGCCAGTCTCTGCGGGAGTACTGCCTGGAGCGTCTTCCGGAAAATCTGCGGACGGATGAAGGCGTCAGCCGGTATTCCGGCGCGCTGCTGGCGCGGGCGATGCAGCAGGGGAACAGCCGGATCGCACTGGCCCAGGTAAACAGCATGCAGGACTACAACTACGGCGTGACGATGCATCCGGTCAAGCTGGATCTGACGGAGTGCCAGCCCGCGATCGAGGACGACGAAAGCTACGGGTGGATCCACCGCAGGTTCTTTAACTGGGGGCCGTTTAAGTGCAAGACCCGCCAGGAGAAAGCGGAAGAAGCCTATCGGGACCCGGAGCTTCAGAGCCGGGAGGAAGGCCTGAAGGACCGGCTTGACAGGGAGATCCGCGTCGGGAGGCAGGATCGGGTATTCCTGTCCGTTTATGCGCAGACCCGGGCCATTCAGGAGATTGCGGCCGACTGCGTAAGCAATGTGCAGGAGAAGGATCCGCTTGCGAAAGTATATATGGATGGGGATACGCGGGATCTCCAGGATATGGCGATGATGCTCATGCTTAATAAGCTGAATCTTCCGGAGAAGGAGAGGAACGACCGGTTTAACGCCGAACTGCAGGATATGGTGGAGACATTCCATGCTCCGGACAGCCTGGGGCGGCGGGAAATGTACCTGGATCGGATGGGCGACTTTATCGATCAGTTTGATCCCGACGGGGTAAATCACAGCAATCCGAATGATATGTTCCGGCTGCAGACCTATCTGCGGCTGTCGCAGCTGATGCAGACCAAAGCGCATCAGTACCCGGAATGGTACTACGGGCGGTATCCGGAAGCGGATCAGCGGGAAAAATACGAATTACAGGGACAGTACACCCAGGTCGTCGGGGCCTACTGGCAGACGAGAGGGGTGGAACTGAACGGAACCTTTACGAATCTCAGTTCTTTGATACTTCCGAACGAGGAGACGGTCGATTCCGTGAAGGCGTTCGCCCACGAGATCAGCGAAGGGAACATGTGGGTCCGGCCGGCGAGTTTAAAGGTGCCGGCATTCGCGTCCCGGTACATGAATAAGCTGCCCGGGGAACTGGATCAGATGGCTGCTTTCGACGATACGACGCAGTACCTGATGGGAGTGCTTACCTGCGCGGAATCAACGGAGGCATCAAGAGCGATCGTGGGCGCCCGTCTGGAAGATGTGTTCTATGTGGACGGAAAGTCCCTGAAGGAATATGTCAGAGAGAATACGCAGGCTGCCGAAACGGAGAGGCTTAATTACGAGAGCTATCTTATGAACGCCCTGGTAAGCGGAGATCACCGGGTCGAGATGATCAGGCTCGTCGCGGACACAAGCTGGGAAATTGGAAATGAGGCGTGCGACGACTGGGTGTTCCGGACGGTACGGATCGAACCGGATCTGAGCAGATGCGAAGCGGTGAGACAGGAAGACGGCAAGACGAACGTGGAGAGGGCGGCAGAGCTGTCCGCGTCAGACAGGATCGATTCGACGGCGCTGCGCGAGCGTGCCGACACGATCCAGGCTGAGATTCAGGAGAGGCTGGAAGACGCGGCGGAAGCATACAACCGGCAGCAGCGGAACGCGGCGCTTCCGCTGGCGAGAGTAAGAGGGCTTGCGCAGAACCTGCAGGTTCAGAAGTGGGAAGACCTTGAGAATGAGTGGAAGAATCGAAGAGCCGACAGGATAGAGGAGCGGTTGCAGGCGAGGAATGAAGCAGCCCGGGCGCAGAATCGGACGCGTCACGCCATGAATTTCGAAGAGCTTGTCGAGGAGGCGGAGGAAGCCGGGGAGATCAAGAAGACCGAAGACATCGTCCGGCCGAATGCCGCCACTGCCCAGCCTTTGGAGAAAGCGCCGAAGAAGGCAGAAAAACCGCCTGTGAAGTAACTGCGGGTTTGTTGTACATTTGTTGTACATGATGCTGCATAATGAAATGATACATATACTCTGAGAAGGAGAAGCCTGCCGCGCTGCGGGCAGAAGATGGGAGGATTCACGGATGGAGGATCAGATTTTCCGGGTTACCATGGCGGGACCGTATGGTGAGGAGCTGGCTTATGATGTGGTCGGTACCTTTACCGCGGAGAACGGGAGGGACTATATGGCCCTGCAGCCCGCGGATTCCGAAGACGGCGACGTACATCTGATCGGATTCCACGCGGGACCGGACGACGAGGTGGTCTTTGACGACATCACGGACGACGAAGAGTACGCGATGGTTTCAGATACCTTCCAGCAGCTGTTCAATGAGCCGCTGGAAGAGGAGTATGATCTGGGCGATCTGTACGACACGGAGGAGGCCCTGCGTGAGGTGATCGACGATTCCGGCGAATACTGTTACGAGGATGACCAGGACCGTCTGTTCGTCTATGGTCCCGGCGATGTGCGGATCTATCTTGACGAGAACGGCGAATATATTCTGGATGAGGCAACAGTAGCCGCTCTGGTGGCGAGCGGAGCAGTGCCCCCGCCGCCGCAGGATGACGGCGCGGAAACAGGCGTTTTGTAAACCGGCCGGTATGACAGGAAAAGTAAGGATCAGCTTTTGCGGAGAGAGATGACTTCGCGCAGGACAGGAGAAGGAGAGGATTCAGACATGGAAGAATATGTTTACAGTACCCCGAAGAGGATTGACAACAGTACGGCGCCCGCCATCGATAAGGAGGTTAAGGACGTTCTGGCCCAGGGCCATAAAGTGATCGTGATCGACATGGAAGCGACCACCTACATAAGTTCGGTGGGCCTGCGCATTCTGCTGGCTACGCAGAAGTCGCTGAATAAGAGCGGCGGCTCCCTGTCGCTGCGCAACGTCTGCCCCCAGGTCCACGAGGTGCTCGATATTACCGGATTTTCCGGATTCCTGACGATCGAGGAATGAGCATGAAGGAAGACAAAAGCTTCCAGCAGAAGCTGTGGATCTGGATCGCGGCGTTTGTAAAGGGAGCGAGACCGCTGGTGCTTTATTACCTGATGCCGTCCCTGTGCATGGCTCTGGGCTATGTGATCGCCCATCCGGATATGACGGCGACGGAATTCTTCACCTACGGCGGGAATTTCTATACGGCGGTGGGCATGGCGCTCACGCTGTATCTGCTGTACCGCGGTTCGAAGAAGAAGGGGCATCGGTTCTTTGAGGACGCCAGCCTTTATCTGGAGAATGTGAACTGGAAGAAGGCGGCGGGCTTTTTCGCATTCGGCGTTACGGCGGCCGTCGCGATCTCCTCGGCGATCACGCTGCTGTCCCGGCTGGGACTGACCGGCGGTTATTCGGAAGCCACGCAGAAGATGCTCCGCGGCAGGGATATCCTCTTTACGGTGGTGACCACCGTGATCACGTCGCCGGTGACGGAGGAAGTTGTGTTCCGCGGATACATGCTGAACACGTTCCTGGAGCATTTTGACGAGAAGAAGGCGGTGCTGATCGTCAGCGCCGTATTTGCTCTGTGCCATGTGCAGCCCCTGTGGATACTGTACGCGTTCGCGATGGGGCTTCTGCTGGCGGGGCTTTCGATCAAAGAGGACAATATTCTTTATGGTATTCTGATGCACATTGGTTTCAACGCGCCGTCCATGGTCAACTGGCTGATCACCAGCAGCGTTCCCGCTTCGCGGGTGCTCTTCGAAGGATGGTGGATGGTGCTGGCATATGGCCTGATCGCGGCGATGCTTTCGGTGCTTCTGGTACGGAAATACCGGAGTATGGACTGATGCCGCGGGCGGCAGCCGGAGAAGCGGTCTGGCGGCAGCCAAAGAGGACGTCCGGCGAAGCAGTTCGGGAAGGCGTCCGGCGCGAAATGCCCGGAGAAGCATACCGGATAAGGCAGCCGGCGAAAAGGACCAGCGGCAACAGCCGGCGAAGGCGTCAGCCGAAGAGGGCGTTCGGCGAAGGCGTCCGGATAAGACAGCTGGAGACAAAGTCCGGCAAAAGCGGTCGGCCTGCCCGGTTCATACAGAATGGAACAATGAAGTAAGGGAATAAAAGGAGGATCAAGAAGATGAAGGATTTAGACATCCGCGGGATTTTGAAAAAAGTGGGCATCTATGCGCTTCTGGGGCTTCTGGCTGTAGTGGTCTTCGGAGGCATTACGGCCATGACGTTCGGCTATCTGATAAACGGCGGCAGTTTCCTGAATTTTGCCGTTTACGCCAGCCCGTCCACATGGCTGTACGGTCTTCTGGAGGTGGTTCTTCTGACGCTCGCCTATATGGTGTTTACGCCGGCCAGCGCCAAGCGCAGCAAGAGGGTGCTGCGGGGCAAGGCCCAGCGGATCGAGGGCGCCCTTGAGAATTCCCGCTTCATGACCGACGCGGAGAGGGACGAGAACTTCCCGAAGAAGAAATTCACGAAATTAAATGACGAGAAAAAGGACGGCATCCCCATGTACGCCGTTTACAATACAAAGAAGAAGGAGCTTGACATCAACCTGATGAGCCCGGCCCATGGCCTGATCATCGGCGCCACCGGCAGCGGTAAGACGACCACATTTATCAACCCGGTGATCCAGATCCTCGGCAAGACCTCGGCGGGATCGTCCATGATCTGCACCGACCCCAAGGGCGAGCTGTTCCAGATGCATTCCAAGTTCCTGCAGGAACGGGGCTACAACGTGATGGTCCTGGATCTGCGCGATCCTTACAGTTCCTTCCGCTGGAACCCGCTGGGCGATATCTACGACCGCTACCAGCTGTACCTGCACACCGGCGACGAGATCTATGAGCGAACCGATCCGGTCTCGGAAAGCGAGCTGACGCTTGTGAACAAGCCGGAAGATTACCAGGAAACCTGGTACGAGTATAACGGCAAGGCCTACGCGGTCCGCCGCGAGCTGATCAATGTGGTCAAGGTGGAGCGCCAGAAGATCTACGACGAATTATACGAGGACTTAAACGACCTGATCAGCGTCATCTGCCCGGTAGAGTCCAAGGACGACCCGGTCTGGGAGAAAGGCGCCCGTTCCATCATCATGGCGACCTGCCTGGCGATGCTGGAGGACAGCGAGAACCCGGAGCTGGAGATGACCAGGGAGAAGTTCTGCTTCTATAATATCAGCAAGGCCATCAGCAATTCGGAGAACGAATTCGCGGCCCTGAAAGATTATTTCAAGGGACGTTCCAAGCTGTCCAAGGCCGTGGGCCTGTCCCGTCAGGTGCTTTCGGCGGCTGACCAGACATTGTCCAGCTACATGTCCATCGCCTTCGATAAGATGTCGATGTTCAACGACGAAGGCCTGTGCGCACTGACGAGCGCCACCGATATCGACCCGACGAAGTTCGCCTTCGAGCCGACGGCGCTGTTCCTGAAGATCCCGGATGAGAAGGATACCCGCCACGCGCTGGCCGCGGTATTCATCCTCTGCATCTACAAGGCCCTCATCAAGGTGGCGTCAGGCAGAGAGGATCTGTCCCTTCCGAGAAACGTATATTTCCTGCTTGATGAGTTCGGCAACATGCCGCAGATCGACAAGTTCGACAAGATGATTACCGTAGGACGGAGCCGTAAGATCTGGTTCCACATGGTCGTCCAGTCCTACGCCCAGCTGAATAACGTCTACGGCGACACGGTTGCCGACATCGTCAAGAGCAACTGCGGCATCAAGATGTTCATTGGTTCCAATGATATCGCCACCTGCGAGGAATTCTCCAAGCTGTGCGGCAACATGTCCGTGGCGACCACCAGCGTGTCCGGCTCTACGACGGACACCACCGGCGGGATCAATTATTCCAACCAGCTTCAGGACCGGCCGCTTATCTATCCGTCGGAGCTGATGAAGCTGAACAACAAGAAGGACACCGGCAACGCCATCATCGTGACCTTCGGCAATCATCCGCTTAAGACCAAGTTCACCCCCAGCTACAAGTGCCCGCTGTACCAGTTCGGCACTATGGATCTGTCGGATGTGAGGGCCAACGCGTTCTTTGGCGACGAGATCTTCTACGACCTGGAGGAGCGGAATTATCTGGTGCTCGATAACCAGCAGGAAGGCGGGGACGGACCGGAGCTTAAGATGGCGGCGGCCCAGTAGCGGATAGGAGATGCGCCGCCGGGACGTCAGGATCATGCCGGCACGCAGGAAACGCCGGCGGCGGAGGATTCACGCAGCAGAAATCAGGAGATCGGGAGTAAATCAATGAGAAAGAAAGAGTACATAAAGATATCGGCGGCGGCCGCGGTTCTGGCCGCGGGGATTGCGTTTGGCGGGATCAGCGGACTGGCAAGCTCCAGCCGGAGCAGCAACTCGGTCAGGATCGGTCACGACCCTGTGGGAGACGGCAACGGCATCCAGACGCAGATCGTGGACAGCAATCAGGGCATCGGCCCTTCTGTGAGGGAACTGACGCTTTCCCAGACCTACCACAGCGATTATAAGACCTATGAGCTGTCAATGAATAACCAGTGGTTCTTCTATTCGAACGTAGGGAACGGGGATATTACCGACCAGCCGGTGCGGCTGGAGATCCCCACCGGCATCTCCTATACGGTTGAGAAAGACGGCCGTGCGTATGAAATGGATGCGGCGGCACCGATTACAGAATACGGAACCTATGTGCTGACGCTGACTACGACGGAGGATGATACAAGGCCGTTCAGCGAGCAGACCATTTATAAGGCCACGTTCCGCTTCCGCATCCAGGATAAGCCGATGGAAACGGCGCCGGAGGGCGGTCTGGACGGCTTCAGCGGCACTTCGGGGGCCGCGGGAAGCAGCGGCGGTACAGGCGCCGGAAGCGGCACAGGCAGTGGTTCCGGCAGCGCCGTATCTCCCGCCATGTCCCTGGAAGAGGCTCTTGCTATCGTGAGCGGGGCCGGCTATAACGTGGAGGAGACTGCCGCGCCGGAAGAAAGCACAGGCAGCCTTCCCGGACTGGACGACGAGCTTCCGCCTCCGCCGGAAGGCGAGGAGGAGAGCAGCGCGGCAGAAGAAAGCAGCGCGGCTGAGGAGACAGAAAGTTCCGGTGCTTCCGGCATCATGGGTGACGACGGCCGCGTCGATGAAGAGGCGCTGGATCAGACCATCGAATCTCTCGTAGGACCCGGATACGGCGCCGACCAGATGGAAGACTTTAATGATTCGACCGGGCTTGAGTCCGAATTTGATACGACGACCGGCTATTATAAGCATACGCTGGCGTCTGACGCTTCCTTCTATACAAATGTCCCCAACGGTATGATCTGTACCAATCCGGTTACGGTCCAGACCAACGACGAGATCGATTTCCGGGTACTTAAGGACGGCGGGGAGATCGAGTACACAGTGGGTACGCCGATCTCGGAGCCGGGCAGCTATGTGGTCTTTCCGAGCCAGGATAACAGTGTGTACGCGTCAACCTATTATAACCGGGAAGCGCCGGAGTTCGCCTTCCGCATCCTTGGCGGCGCCGTCCGGGATCTGGGCGTTTACGCCGCGCCGGAGAACGCTGTGATCACGAGGGTAATGTGCGGCGAGGAAGAGATCGATCCCGCGTGGGTCCATGATACCTGGGCGTATCTGGGACCGGACGGCGTATATACGGTCGATATGGATACGGAGGCCGGAGAGGCGGAGGTCTCCTTCCGGCGCGATACTACGGCTCCCATGTTCATGGTGATGACGACGAAGAGTGAAGCAAGTATCGCTTATAAGGATGAGGACTCCGTACAGTGCGTGCTGACGCGGAAGGGAGAGGTGATCCATTCCGGCAATCTGGTCAGCCAGGTGTCCGATCCGGGCGATTACACGCTGACGGTCTATGACGGGGCGGGCAATTCCCGCTCAGTGAGCTTTAAGCTTTCCTACCGCATGAATACCGGCGCCATTATCGTGGTGCTTCTGGCGGTCGCTCTGGTGCTTGCGGGGGCTCTGTTCGTAAAGAGGATCAGCAGGCAGCTGAAGGTGCGGTAACCGGTCCGCGGTTTCGCGGGTACGTTTTCGATTGGAGGTTCAGGTATGGAATACGTAATGCTGGACAGCTTTCTCGAGATCCTGCAGGACGTGCTGGGGTCGATCTTCGACACCGTGCTGTCCCCTGTCCTGCGCGACGCGTTTAACGCCATCGTAAACCTCATAGGAGAGCTTCTGCAGTCGATCCTGTCCAACTGGATGCTTAAGATTCTGGTCACATTCTTAAAGCTGATCAATTTCCTGGAAGGGATCTTCAATGCTTTCGCCGGCGTCAGCAACGTGAAGGTAAAGGATGTGAGCGAAGGCGTCACGCTTCTGGAATACTTCTTCAGGCTTGAGACGGTGCAGAAGGTGTTTTTGGGGGTTACGGCCATCGCGGTGGTGCTGGCGTTCATGACCACGATATTCGCCGTCGTCCGTTCCATCGCGGACGCGCCTTTTGAGAACCGGCATCCGTTAAGCACGGTGCTGTCCAACGCTGTCAAGGCGGCGGTGAGCTTCATGGTCATACCGATCACCTGCCTGTTCGTCCTGCAGGTGTCGACGACGGCGATCCGTGCGATCAATACCACGATGAACGCCAACGGCGCGGACGTGTCCATGAGCGATACGCTGTTCATCACGGTGGCGGGACCGGCGGCTAAGGCGCCGAAGCAGGGGAATATCGACAAGTTTTCTTCCGGCCAGAAATACGAGGACATGGATGCGGTCAAGAAGAGCTTCGACATCAATAAGATCAACTATACACAGGCTTACATAAGCTGTTTTATGCTCTTCTTCGTGATGATCGCTTCGATCCTGGCGTTTATCCAGAGAATTTTTCTTATTCTCGTGCTGTATATTGTAAGTCCGTTTTTCGTCGCGATGATGCCCCTGGACGGCGGGGCCAAGTTCAGGGAATGGCGGGATATGTTCGTGGCCCATGTGATCTCGGCTTTCGGACCGATCCTTGTTATGAAGCTCTATCTGCTGCTGGTGCCGATCATGATGTCGGATAAGATGGTCTATACGAAAAGCGCGGCGCTGACGGAGACGGTCAGGCTGCTTCTGCTGATCGGCGGGGCGTTTGCCGTCTATAACAGCAGGACCCTTATCGTGTCGATCTTCAGTCCCCAGGCCGGAGCCACGGTAGCGCAGAGCGGTATCGTCGCTTCCTTCATCGGGGCCAAGATGATGGGTTCGATGAGGAAAGGCGCATCCAGCCTCATGAGCAAAATGGGCGGCAGCGCGCAGGGTGCATCCTCCGGAGGCGCAGGGAGCGGCGGTTCGTCCGGCAGCGGTTCGTCCGGCGGCGGATCATCCGGCGGCTCAGGAGGAAGCCAGGCGTATAAGGGCAAATAAAACGGCGCCGGAGGAGAGGAGATACCATGCAGACGGAAGTTGTATACCTTGGTTTATTTTCTACCATATTTAACTGGGTGTTTGATAAAATACTGAGCCCGGTCGTCAAGTTCCTGTCCTCGCTTTTGGAGAAGGTACTGGGCTGGCTTTTTGATAATGTCCTGGAGCCGCTTCTGGTGTCGGTGCTTTATCCGATGTTCAAGTCGCTGCTGGACATGGTCGTGAAGATGCTGGGCGAGGTGTTCTACGGCCTTCTGGTCGATTTCCTAAAGATTATCGACGCCATGCAGGAGGCGTTCAATATCTTCGCGGGCATCCAGGAGGTCACCTATGACAATCGCTTAACGGCGCCGCTTCTGGAGATCCTGTTCCGCATGAACGCCGTGCAGCGGTCCGTCCTGGTGATCACGGCCATCGGCTTCGCGCTGACGATGCTGTTCGCGGTTCTGGCTGTGGTGCGCTCCACCTTCGATATGGAGCAGGAGAACCGGCGGCCGGTGTCAAAGGTCCTGGCGGCCACATTTAAGGCGATGGCCAAGATGTTTTTGATCCCCACGGTGTCGCTGTTCGCCATCGCCATGGCGGGTACGATTCTGTCCAGCATCAACTACGTGATGGGAGGAAACGAGACGACGCTTTCCAGAATCGTCTTTGTGACGGCGTCCCTGGACGCGGCGAAGAATTCCGAATTTAACATTTCCACCCAGTCTGCGAAACAAACGCAGACGGTGGACGTCGGGATCGACGATGAGATCCGCCATCCGTTCTATACAGGCGAAAAGAATTACGCCGATAAGAAAGTGGTGGAGACATATTTCGACTTCGGCAGATTCGATTATCTGCTGGGGTTCGCCGGATGCATCTTCCTGGCGGTGGTGCTGTTCATCGGGATGCTGATCTTTATAAACCGATTGTTCGAGGTACTGCTGCTATTCATTGTGTCGCCCTTCTTCGCGTCGATCCAGCCGCTGGACGACGGGGAGAAGTTCAAGGCCTGGCAGGATATGTTCGTAGGCAAATTATTCGGCGGGTACGGCCTGGTGATCGCGATGCAGCTGTATATGATCCTGGTGCCGATCGTCATGGGAGGCAGGATCTCCTTCGGCGAAGGCAGCGCGGAAGCCAATTACCTGATCAAATTCATCTTCCTGCTGGGCGGCGCATGGGCCACGATTAAGACGGGGCCGGTGATCACGCAGCTTCTGAGCTTCCAGGCGGGAGCCCAGGAGGCGGATACGGTCCGTGTCGGAACCGGCTTCGCCATGGGCGCCGCGGCGCTGGCCGGAGGCGTGGTAGCGTCGGCCGGAGGCGCGATCGCTAACAAATGGCAGGGCCACAAGGCCGCGAAGGCGGAGTCCAGGCAGGCGTCGGATCAGAGGATTCGGAACCGCTTACAGGGGCTCCCGGCCAACTCGGGTTCCGGCGGTTCGGGCGGATCCGGCGGCGCTGGCGGCTCAAGTGGCGGCGGTATATTCGGAAAGTCCGGCCAGCCGATGATCTCCGGAAAGGGAGCCATGAAGATCGGCGGAGAGGGAACCGGCGGCGGAACGAAGGCACTGGGCGTGAAGCAGACGGGTTCCTATCTGGGCGGCGTGTTCTCGACGCATAAGACCGCCGAGGGCAAGACCGCCGTGGGCGTCAGCTTTGGCAAGGCTCTTCGGGTCGGCTACGACGCGCAGGGGAATTTCCGGGTCAATGTTCTCGGCATGGGCTATAAGAGAAGCGCCGACGGACAGCAGAAATGGTCGCTTCCGGCCGTGCGTCTTAAGAAGGCGCAGAACGCGGACGGAACCTCCGGCTACCGCGTGTCCAAGGTGAAGATGACGTCCGGGCTCCAGTTTAAGCGGGCGGAGACGGTCACAAGGAACGCGGACGGGACCTATTCGCATACAATGGGGAAAATGTACTGCAGCGACTTTAAGCCGGCCGGCTTAAAGCAGCGGTTTGATTCCGATACAGGCAGGGTGGAGACGCTGAGCGCCGGCGGGTTCCACTGGGCCAAGAACAACGAAGGAAAATATGTGCTTACGCACCATGATTCTCTGCTTGGTTCCAGAACGGAATTTGAGACGGGCGCGGACGGCCAGGCTCGTGCGGTTTCCTACCAGGGCGGACTCTTCAGCGCCCAGTTCGAGCAGGACGCATCCGGTCGTACGAGGGTTTCCTCTTTCAGAACCAGCGGCGGCCGGTCCATCTACGAGCGCAGCGAATCCCAGGGCTATGACGGACACGGCCCGACAGGGGCTCCCACTTCGGCAGGAACGCCGGGAGGTACGGGAAGTGCAGGCGGCGGAACGCCGAGAAGAACGGGAAATACAGGCGGCGGAACGCCGGGAGGTACGGGAAGTACAGGCGGCGGAACGCCGGGAGGTATGGGAAGTACAGGCGGCGGAACGCCGGGAGGCGGCGCAGCCGCAGGCAGAACTGTCCGGACGCCGGGAGGCGCAGCAGGCGGCGCGCAGCAGGGCAATCAGCAGTTTACGCGCACTGCGCAGCCGGCGAACAACAGGCCCGCGCAGCCGAACCGTCCGGCGACCGGCGGGAATCATCTGCCGCATGGCGGCGGAAACGGCAGTCGGGGCCGATAGATCGATCACAGGAGGCGAATAAATGAGAATCATACCCAAGAGAACAAAGGTCAGGATGGAACTGTTCCAGGGCGTGGAGCTGATGGACGTACTGATAGGAAGCGTCGGCGTAGGTATCTGCGCGGCCCTTCTGGTATCGAACCTTCCAGGCAAATGGTTCATGCTGGTCGCGGTGCTGATGATAGTGGTCGCTCTGGTCGTGCCCCTTGACGACGATAAGGGCTATCTGCTCCTTTACAATGTGGTCCGGTATTTTGCCAGGTACCGTCATTTCTATAAGAGAGGCTATTCTCCCCAGGAGATGAAGGCGAAAAGCGCGGCCGGCACGGATAAGAACAAGAAGGCGAAGAAGGTGTCGGGCCCTCTGTTTTCCGTCGAGGACATCACGCCGTTCACCGCCATAGAAGGCCCGTTCATCCGCTACGGCGACGCCTACAGCGCGACGGTCCTGCGGATCGAGCCGGTAGAGTTCCGTTTCTTCAGCGAGAGCCGCCAGAACAGTACGATCGACCGCTGTCTGGGGTCGATCCTTCGGACCTGTACCCAGGATGAAGTCATCGATATGGTGAAGCTGGACCAGCCGGTACTCTACGACGGATTTATCGAGAACGAGCGGGTGAAGCAGACAGAACTGATGGAGGCGTATCTGAACGGACTTCTGACCGACGAGGAACTGACGGTCCGCGTGGGGATCATCCAGGACCGGATCGCGCAGCTGGAGACGTTCAATTATAAGGAGAAGGTCTACCGTCCGGTGCATTACCTGATGTTCTTTCACAAGGACAGGAACCTTATTACGGAGCAGATTCGGAACGCGGTCGCGACCCTGGCGTCCGCCGGGATCGAGAGCTGTCAGCTTACGGGGCCGGAACTTGCGGTCTTTCTTAAGTATAACTACGGATCCGCTTTCGACGAGAGGGAAGTGAAATCCCTGCAGCCGGATCAGTACATGAACTGGATCCTGCCTGACGAGATCAAATTCTCGTCAAGAACAGTAACCTATGACAACCTTATAACCCATAACTTCCGCCTCCGCGACTATCCCATGATCGTGGGAAACGCCTGGGGCGCGGAATTCTTCAATCAGCTCGGCACCAAGGTGGTACTGAAAATGACCCCGGAGGACCGCTATAAGGCGATCCGGGATCTGGACCGGTCCATCGACGAGCTGCGTGAGCAGCAGAACAATACCGGCAAGACCAGTAAGCTGATGGAAGTGGATATGCATATCGATACCCTTTCCGAGGTGATGCGGCTCCTGCAGGGCGAGAACGAGATCCTGTTCAATGTGAATACATTTATACAGGTCAACGACTACGAACTTTCGGAGGCTACGGCCCGCAATAACGGCAAACCGCCCAAGACCAATGCCCTGGCCTTCAAGAAGCAGATCCGCCGTAACCTGGCGGAGGGCGGCTTCAAGGTTACGGACATGATGATGCAGCAGTTCGAGGCCTACAGCTCCGGGCAGCTCTCCAGCTACGACGCGTTCAAACGCTATAAGCGCGGCATCCATTCCAACTCGGTGGCGGCGGTATTCCCCTATGTGGATAAGGCGTTAAGCGATAAGGACGGAATCTATATCGGCCAGGCGGCCGGGGTTCCCGCCTTCGTGAATTTCTTCCAGAGGGATACGAACCGCGTCAACAGCAATACGGTGATCATCGGCAAGTCCGGTTCCGGCAAGTCCTACGCGACGAAGACGATCCTGACCCAGCTGGCGGCGGAGAACTCCAAGATCTTTATTCTGGATCCGGAGAACGAATACACGAAGCTGGCGAAGAACATGCAGGGCAAGATCATCGACGTGGGCAACGCTACCCAGGGGCGGCTGAATCCGTTCCATATCATCACGGCGCTGGCCGACGAGGATGACGACGACGGCGAGTCCGCCAACAGCTTCGCGACCCACCTGCAGTTTCTGGAGGAGTTCTACCGCCAGATCCTGCCGGGCGTGGAGCCGGACGCGCTGGAGTACCTGAATACGATGACGATCCGTATGTACGAGCAGCGGGGGATCGACGAGACCACGGATCTGAGCAAGCTTACGCCGGAGGACTATCCGACCTTCGACGACCTGTACGACAAGATCATCAACGATATCCAGACCAGCTCTGGCGACTACATTAAGACGAACCTGACCATCCTCTTAAACTACATATCCAAGTTCGCGGAGGGCGGCCGGAACTCGGCGCTTTGGAACGGCGCGTCCAGCATTTCCACGGATGAGAACTTTATCGTGTTCAACTTCCAGTCGCTGCTGGCCAACAAGAACAACATCATCGCCAACGCCCAGATGCTTCTGGTGCTGAAATGGCTGGACAACGAGGTCATCAAGAACCGGGACTACAACCTGAAATACAAGGCCAACCGCAAGATCGTCATCGTCATCGACGAGGCCCACGTATTTATCGACAGCAAGTTCCCGATCGCCCTGGATTTCATGTTCCAGCTGGCAAAGCGTATCCGTAAGTATAACGGTATGCAGATCGTCATCACCCAGAACGTGAAGGACTTCGTGGGAACGGAGGAACTGGCCAGAAAGTCCACGGCCATCATCAACGCCAGCCAGTATTCCTTTATCTTCCCGCTGGCGCCCAACGACATGGACGATTTGTGCAAGCTGTATGAGAAGTCCGGCGCCATTAACGAGAGCGAGCGCGAGGATATCATTAATAACGGCCGCGGCCGCGCCTTCGTCATCACCGGTCCGTCGGAGCGGACCTGCGTGGATATCGTGGCGGCGGAAGGAATCGAAGACCTGTTTACGATGTAAGCGCCGGGCGGAGCAGTCCGCGGCGGCCGGGACAACAAGAAGAATAAGTTTAAGGAGTGCGGATTATGAGAAAAACAGCGAAGCATTTGATCGGAGCCTGCTGCCTGGCGCTGGCGGCCGCGGCCCTGGCGGGATGTTCGGGCAATAAGTCCGCCGCGGAGGTGAGCGCCGTGGCCGACGGTATGCTGACCGTGGGCATCATCGACGGCCAGGATATATTCGCGGCTAAGGGGAAGAGCGGCTACGAGGGCATCGAACCGTCCATCTTAAATAAGCTGGCCGCGGATCTGGGCGTACAGATCACCTATGTGGACGCGAAGGATACCCAGGACCTGATGGATCAGATGGACGCGGGAACCATCGACGTAGCGGCCGGGCGGCTTGGACAGCTGGAGATCTATTCCAGCGGCCACCTGGTATCGGCAAGCTACGCGCGAAGGGGCATCTATCTGGTGACTCCGGCGAATCTGTATGTGGATTCCCTGGTAACGTTCGCCGATGAGAATGTGGGTATTTCGGCCCTGACTCCGGACGCCGCCAGGCTTGATCTGGCCAACATCGAGACCGTGAATCTGGTGAATTATACCGATCTGTCCGGCGTGGCGGCGGATATTAACGGCGGCGTGATCTCCGCGCTGATCTGTACCGAGCGGGAGGCGCTGGCGCTGGCGGAGCAGGGACTCAGGGCCATAGAGATATACAATGGTCCCCAGACGGATACGGTATTCTATCTGGCGCCGGGACAGACGGAGCTTCAGGGGAACTTAAATGCCGCGATCAGGCAGTATCTTGACGGGCAGTAGATATCGACGATCAGAAGGAAGCGAGGTGCCGAGATGGCATATTTTGACAGTCCGAAGAACCGGGCCATGTGGGAGAAGACCATGGTAGCGCTCAGGGCGGAGAAGGAACGGCGCAGGGTGTCCGGCTATGCTCCTGTAAACGAGGATGATGGGAAGCTTAAGGAGCCGGTGAATCCGTATCGCAGAAAGATCAATCTGAGCCAGCTTGAGGAGATCGAGCGGCAGGCGGAGGGAATCCGCCGCGTAGCCCGTCCCGTGCGTCAGGCCCGGGCCGGGATGCAGATGGAGCAGGACGGCATGCAGCGGGATGCCGCGCGCCAGACCCTGGAAGGGATGGAGCCGGAGCAGCCCGGCGTGCGCAGGGAGCGGCCCGTAAGGCGGCAGGAGGCTGCCAAGAGCAGTCCGGGATTATGAGTACCGCAAGGCCGGCGTTCCTGCCGGCGCTGCTGGCAGCCGTTCTGACGGTCCTGTGCGCGGCGCTGTATGCGGTTCCGTCTTACGCGGAAGGGCGGCCTCTCGACTGCGTGATGACGGCGGAGGACGCGGGCAACGGCTACGAGTATGAGGTCGAGGGCGTCGGGATATTTACCGTTAACTGCAAGGAGAACGAGGTGGTTGCCATCTTCGTGTTCGAGGCGTATGACGGCTGCTATGCGGCTCTTTACCGGGATGGAAGGAAGATCGAGTCCGACGGACTGGTCTATGAACCCGGCCGGTACGAACTGCGGATCTATGGAAACGAGGCGCTGGACGGCGACTACGGAAGCTTCTATGTCACCGTCGAGAATCAATATAATGAGATGGAGCCGGAGGAGACCGCCGATCTGACGGAGATTGAGAACCCCGCGCTGGAGCTGAGATGGGACGCGGACAGGAACGTGTTTTGCTATACATTTCCGGACGGCGTGGGATTCGAGACCAATGTGCCCCTGGGCGGATGGAGCCGCGGCGCGGTACGCATCACGACCGACGATAAACTCCATGTCTATCAGGTCTACCGGGACGGGGAGATCGTGGGCATCGGCGACGAGCTGGACTTCAATGAGGTGGGCGGCTACGAGATCATCCTGCGGGACAACGAGCTGGGCAGCCGGGGAGATACCGCCTACAGAGCGGTAATGACGTTCCGCCTGTACAAGAACGAGACCCTCTGCCTGTCGCGAGTCAATACGCCGATGGGCCTTAAGCTGGTCTCGGCCAGAATAGACGGCGAAAGGATCGATACGGCGGATACGGACAGTATCCAGCTGACCCGGGACGGCCGGTATGCACTGCAGTACGCGGATCCCTCGGGTACGGTCTGCTGGAGCATGGAATTCGTGCGGGACACGACCCCGCCGATGCTCCGCTTCAATGTTCCCATGGACGGGGAACCCATCCGGGAGGATGTAGCGTTCTCGCCGTCGGAACTGGGCGCGTCTATCTATCTGGAGCGAAACCGTTCGGAAGTGACGGCGTCCTTAAATATCATCCGCGTCAACGGACGGTACCATATGGAAGTTTCCGATCCGGCGGGGAATATGAGATCCTATGACTTTACGGTCGCGAAGTCGGCGGATATCGATATCCGCAGCGTGATCGTGATCGTACTGGCGGTTCTGGTCCTGCTGGCCGGCGGATTCGCGTACTGGAGAAGGAGTATGCGGGTACGTTAACTGCGATAGCAGTCCGCGGCGCGTCCGCACCGCGGTGCTATATATTATCTCTGATGGAAGGAGGAAAAGGTATGCTGGAAAATATGGTTATGGCCGCGTTTACCAATAATGGCAGCTCGGCGAACCCGTTCCTGACGGCGGCAACGCCCATTATCAAGCTGATCAATATGGCGGCGGGACCGCTGCTGGGAATCGTTGTAGCGCTCGGTACGCTGTACTGCGTATTCCTGGGCGTGAAGCTTGCAAAGGCTGAGGAGCCGCAGGATCGTGAGAAGGCGAAAGGCGCCCTTAAGAACGCGATCATCGGATTTCTGCTGATCTTCGTACTGATCGCCGCGATGAATCTGATGCTGACTCCGCTGATGGGCTGGATGAACGACAACCTGGGCAGCAGCGGCACAGCGATCGTTTATCCGTCGTAGTCAGATGCGCCGCAAGCGAATGGATTCAGTGAATTCAGCAGAGTTATGTCGTTTGGCCAGATGACGTAAGGCCGTACCGGGGAGAGGCGCGGATGCGCGGCTTCTCCCCCGGAGCGGCAGCCGGACATGGAATGGATGAAACGAATGGAAAGGAGGTAGAACCGTTATGAGAATGGAATCTGTGAAAAGGGCATCCTGTCTCTTTTTAGCGGCGACATGTGTTTTTCTCACAGGCTGCCATTCGATCGTTTACGACGGGAACCTTCATTTCAAAAGCTATGAGCCCGAGACGGTTCCGCTGCTTTATGACGAGGTCTCGGATAAGATGGATTCCAGCAACCGGGAGCTGGATGCGGACCGGTTCAATGTGGATGGGACGGACGCGTTCTTTATCCTTCCGTGCCATGAAAACGATCCGGGAGTGATCACTGATTTCAAGGTACTGGACTATACGGACGCGGGCACATTTATCTATGCGTATGTAGCGGCAATCAAGGATGAGGATGATCCGCTGGGCGGATATCCGTACATCGGACAGGTGCTGCCGAATGGCGGGATTGGGCCGGCGACGATCGATATGCTGGGCGACCGTACCGTACCGCTGGAGCCGGTGGGAACCAGCGCCGAGGATCCGGATGAGACGCTTCCGGCGCCGCCGACGCAGCCGGTTTCAGAAGAGGTAGTGGATGTGAAGTCAGAGTCTTCGGCCGAGACGGGTACTGTGCCCTTCCTGGATGGGGAAGGGGGAGAAGTTCTGCCATTCACACCGCAGATTACCCCTGAGGAGAGCTATACCTTCGACCCGGGCGAATTCTGGTGGGGCGAGAATTTTGCAGGCGGGACGACGGCCTCGCCGGAGGATACGGCTTCGCCGGAGAGTACGGCTGCGGCCCCGGAGACGGCCCGCCAGGACGACGTCCTGTGGTGGGACACGGGCGAATCGGAAGGAATCGGCCATGTGGACTGGGCCAGTGCCGAGGCGGCGGCAGCCGCTGCGCAGGAATCCTATAACCAGGTTTCCCGGGAAGAGGCATCCAGGGAGCAGGAATCCCGCGAGCAGGCATCCCGCGAGGCGGCGGCCCGCAGTTCGGCCGATATGTCGGAATGGTGGAATGAAAGCTCCCAGGCCGGGGATTACAACGAGCCGGCAGGCGGGACGGATTCTGGGACTGCGGAGACAGCCGAGGTGACGGTTTCGCCCGCAGAGCTTACGGGTATTGATTTTGTAACGATCCTGATGGCCTATGATCCCCAGAGGTGTGTGTATAAGATTTTCTATGCCGGGGCGATCGACAGGGATGCGAAACTTACGCAGGATGCGGAGACCGGGGAATGGGAATATGACCCGGATGATGACAACTCGGAGTATCTGACCTTGAGCGCCAATAAGCTCGCCAAGTCAGAGGAGTATTTTATCTACTTCGATTCCATTGGTTATGTATTTGACCGGGACGGCAATCAACTCTATAAGAATGACTATTCGTCTGTCATCCCAATGGCCGTTGACTGCCTGGCGGAACGGGTTGCAGAAAAGGTTAAAGCCGACGGCGGCGATCCAATGGCTACCAGGTATGCAATGAAGGCCCCTACGGTCTCCAATGTGGTGATGGATGGGTATCATTGTGTTTATCTCCCGATCAGCGTGGAGCTTGGAAATGGGCTGAATGAGGCGCCTAGGATAAATGAGCCGCCTACGGAGCCGGATCCGAATAATCCGACGACCACAGCGGCCGAAACAACAACGATTGATTACATGGAAATGGATCCGGAGGAAGCGGACGAAGCGCTGGAGAGCGTGACATATAGTACGGTTCTGATCTGCATGGATGTGGATATCGGAGGCAGTAATCCGCAGATAGGATTCTATTCGGAGAATGATTATTGGGGGGTTCAGCAGGAAAAATGGCTGTCCTACGATGGAAAAGAGATCACGGACGACGAAGTCACTAAAGATACCCTGTCCGGCTATCTGAAAAGCAACGGCTGGGATATGGAAAGTATTAAGGCGGGTAATAGTCTTTATGCGGATCATTTCTCCGCGTTTCACACGGAGGGCTACGATTTTGACCTGACTTTGGCGTACCTGCCGGATATATATTCCTTTAACAGCATCTGGACGAAGGGTACCGATGCGGAGTCTGGCAGCAAGCTGATTGAGCCGCCTACGGTGGCGCCGCCTACGGAGGCGCCGCCGTATCTGGATGCGCCGCCTACGGAGGCGCCGCCATATCTGGATGCACCGCCTACTGAGGCGCCGCCTGGGGGGTCACCGACTACGGAGGCGGCTCCGCTTCCAACGCTCGGAGCAGATGAATGTTATGTTCGTATGTGTCTCCGGGATCTGGCTGTGATGTGCGGTACAAACTACTCTTGGCATCAAACCGACGAGGAAGACTTGATCGACTTCGTCAAGGAGTTTATTGGCGACTACAATGAGAATAAGGCCGATCGTTACGGCAATTTTCTTTTATGGCATGCCGCGGGTGATGTGAAGCTGCGCGACGAGCTGTACAGGAGGGCGATCGATGCGGTGGCGCTCTGCGCGATGGGCGATCCGAATACTCTGAAGCGTGGGAATCTGAACAGCGTTATACAGATGCAGGTACCCTGGATGACTCCCGGAACATGGGACGCGAGCAAAGGAACCAACGAAAGCCCCCTTCCTGACGAAGTGAAGATTCATGACGCGAATCTTGTCGACAGTGAGAAGGATCACCTGGAGGCGATCCTGGCCTTCCATCAGGAATGGTATCCGCTGACGGGATCTTCTGATCAGTATATACCGATTTACGTAGCCCACCGCAGCGAGAAAAACGCTACGATCCAGTACAGGATGATACCGGTGGAATGGACAGAGAAACAGACCAGAACCTTTACGCAGACGATCGAAAAGCAGGTTGCGGTGACGGACGCAGCGGGCAATTCGGTGCTGGATTCGTCAGGCAATCCGACCTATAGGACGGAGACGACGACGAATACCTACACGGAGACGATCGATCCGATTCCGACTAAGTACCAGTTCCTCTTCCCGGCGGGGACGAAGTTATCCATAACTATGATGAGGGATATTGAGGTGGGCACGATGGTAGCGCCTACCGGGGATACGGGAGCGATCTTCTACGAGGACGATACTCCGGATGCATCCGAAGAAGAGGATGCGGACGTGGATGCGCCCGTCACAAGCAGGCTCATTGTTTCCACACTCGGACAGGATGTTTTCACTTGTGACAAGATCCCCGGACGTGCCAGCGACGCAGGCGTTCTTTACCATAAGAGCGCTTCCGGGAAAGAGACGGAGCTTATGACCCTGATCACGGACGAAGGCGTTCAGTTCGTTCTCCGGGGGAGCGGGGCAGCAGGGTCGGGCCAATGGTGGCAGGGCGGGGAAAAGTCATCCGGGCAGTTTTTCATAAGCAGCGATGAATTCGCGACCCGAACTACCAACTACGGCCTGTATACCATTTCCACGTCGGAATTCAATAAACTGGCTTCCGCAGCCATCAAGGATGGGGTAAGCGACGCGCAGAATCAGGTGATCCAGGAGAAGATGAACACAGGCGCCGGCATGGACGCGCTCATGATCGACAATTTTGCGCTGCTGAACGAGAGGGAGGTCGTGGCGTCCTCGGTCAACGAGGGACTGTTCATAGTGAATCTGCAGAGCCATCAGACGGTCAGTCTCCGCGCGGGAGCTTTCTTCTCTGCATTTTCCTACCATAATAAGGACGGTTCGGAACGGTTCATGGTCGTTGGCTTCGATACGACGCAGTATTACTACCAGCCGACGGATATCGCCAAAGCCAAGTGCTATGATATGGATCTGGTGGCGGAGAACCGGGAGCATGAGAATCAGGCCATGCAGGCCCATCTGACGACCCTGGCGTATAATTATCTGAACCGGACCCACAGGATCGATGTCCGCCAGACGGCGGACGGCAAGACGACAGAGCCTTATATCAATGAAGCGGCTGACGACGCGGAGAAGGCGGCCAACGAGCAGGCCAGAAATCTGTTCTTCGGCACCGAGCTGTCCATGCAGCAGGAGCTTTATAAGATCGTAAGCAGCGTCGGCTTCGGCTATACCCAGCGGATCCTGGATTTTACGACGGAGCTTCGGCAGAAGCTGCTGACCCAGAGGGAGAAGCTGAAGGAGTTCTACGCCCTGTGCGGCCTGGGAAATGTATCCGATCTGCTGGATCCTGTGACCGGGATGCCCAATGACGTGGAGCTGCGGGAGCAGGAGGGCGCGCTGATCCACGCCAATTATACCAGCACCCTGGAGCATATGCTGGTGACGCTTAAGCTTTCCGAGGAAGCGATCGATGGGATGGCGTCGAACCAGGCGGAATACAGGGCGTACCGCACCCAGATGACGGCGGCTGAGACGGCGCAGGAGAAGCTGCAGAAATCGCAGGCAGAAGTCGCTGACGACGAATTCGTGGCGGCCAAGGACGTGGGGCTGATCAGCGACCAGCTTTCCGACGACGGACTGGATTATCTGGAGAAGATGGATTTCTACCGGGCGGTGCTTTCGGACGTCCAGAAGGCTTATGAGGACGATCAGTATCAGAAGTATGACAAGATCAGCGTCAGCTGGGAAGATTACATGAAAGAGCTTCTGAACGCCATCAGCCCGGACAACGCGGTGAACCAGCAGGAGCGCAGCTTCGGGCAGTTCTGTAAGCTGGCGCAGATCGACATTTCCATCATGAACGAGGAGCAGGTGGCAGAGCTTAGGAACCGGCTGGGCGAGATCGACCGCGTGGTGGATCTGGAGCTTCTGATCGTGGAATACAAGCTTAAGACGGCGGAGTACCAGAGCAGCCCCTATCAGAATGAATATAGTGAATTCCAGAATAAGACCTTCGAGGAGGAGACCGAGCGGGTGAAGGCGGAGCAGAGCGCCGGGTTCCACGAGATCATCATGAAGCTGGCCGCCGACGCCGCAAAGGAGCAGCTTCTGGACGGCACCGACTGGGAGTCGGAGATGAAGGATATCGTGGCGGTCTGCGGCAGCGGCATCGTGTGGGATCCGGACACCGCGGAGCTGTTCACGGAGGAATCGTCGGGGTGACGGGCCGCGGGGACGGCGTCGCGCGGGGGCTGAACACCGCGGTGCTGGTCATGGAGGAGTCGTCCGGAGTGACAGGCTGCAGGGATGGCATCGTGCGGAGCCGGATACCGCAGAGATGGTCATGGAGGAGTCGTTCGGAGCGGCAGTCCGCAGGGCAGGGAGGACCAGGCCGCGGAAGGCGGCGAGGACAGGCAGGAAAGATAACGCAGCGTCCGGAATAACGGGTGCGTGAGAATATGAGCAGTTAAGATCAAGGAGGAATCAGATCATGAAGAAGACGGGAAGGAAGCACATGGGGAAGCGGATGACGGCATTGGGAATGGCCGCTCTGCTCGCGCTTGCGCCGGTATCGGAGGCGCGGGCCGCAGGCTGGATACAGCAGGCTAATGGAGACTGGAAATACCAGAGGGAGGACGGTTCCTATATCGCGGATGGATTTACGCCCGACGGATATTTTATCGACGGTACCGGTATATGGAAGGCGGAGTATGATTTTCTGGGGATGACGCTTAAGAATACCAATACGTTCCTGACCCCGTCCCAGGCCGGCAGTTTCCTGAACTGGGAGCAGGATATGACCTATATGATGTCTGAGATACTGGACGATCTGGACGGTACGAGAGGAATCGAGCTTTCGGAGCAGGAAGTGGGGCTGTACGCCATTTCCAATAATACCGGACGGGAACTCCTGAACTTCTATAAGGCCCAGGACGGCGAGAGCTATGTGGTCAGTCTGAAATGCCCTCTGAATACGACGAAGGCGTCCTCCACGACGACCAGGATCAGCAGCAACATAACAAGAACGACGACGGTCAACGCGGCCTGGTATGACTATCAGGTGCTGATCGGGCTGCTTTCCAGGGTCAGCCGGACCGGCCCGAAGCTGGCCGACGCCCTCTATTCCAGCTGGGTGTCCACGAACGCCTACGGGCTTAAGAGGGATCAGTGGGTAGCGGTCGGCGACGCCCTGGTGAAGTATGAGGCGGCCGACGGAGAGGGACTCTATTATATCAAGGCGAATCCGGGACTGGTGTATTGACCGGGAAGGTTTGCGCCAGTGTGGGAAAATGATGCGGTATCAACGAGAAAAGCTTGGCGAGAGGTAAGGACATGGCAGAGAATAGAGAGATCGGGCGGGGATCGGCAGCGCAGGAGAACCAGCGGTTTGCGCAGTTGTTTGGAGATTCGGACGGCCATTTTACATTTACTGGCGCCAATGTGCGGGAGGCGATAGGGCGGCTCCGCATTAACGGACAGTCCTATGCGGAACGGTACGAGATCGGCGAGATTACCGACGATAATTATCAGGCGGCAGTTCATCATGTGATGGACAATATCACCAACGGCGATATCGCGAAGAGTTACTGGAACAGCGAGCCGGATAAGGTGATGCAGGTTCTGCTTCTGGGAAAGAAGCCGGGGGATCCGCTGGTCACTTCCCTGCAGCCGCCGTCTCCCATCGGGGTGGGACGGCCCGAAAGCCTGTCCCTGTGGAAACAGGTCATGGGTATTTTCGGCTTCTACAAGGCGGAGCGGGAAGCCTACCGTCAGCAGATGGAGGATTACCAGAAGGCCCAGACGTCGCTCAGGATCTATAATGAAAATGCGTTCCGGGCGGCGCAGGAGGCGCGTGCGGTGGAAGCCCGCGTGCGGGAGGTCTGCGCGGTGGAGCCCGCCAGGAAGGAGAAGGTGCGGGAAGCATTTGCCACGCAGGAGAAGAGGGCGGCGCTTCAGGAAGCCGCCAGAAGTGTGGAAGGGCTTCGGATCCCTACGGCGGAAACTGCGGCGGAGAGGATACGCCGGTATATTCCGGATTACCGTCCGGAGATGCGAAGCGCACTGGGACTTCCGGGATTTAATGATCCGAATACGGTTCTGGATATGCTGCAGGCTTACGAGGCCGCGGAGCTGACTGAGGAGCAGCTGCAGGGCGCGACGGATGAACAGAGGCTGGAGATCGGACAGCGGTTCGCGCAGGTATTTAAATTGACAGAAGCCCCGGCGGCTGAGGCCCAGGCCGGGGAGCAGGCCCCGGCTGCGGAACAGCCGGCCGTTACGGATGCGGAGAAGGACGCGGCGGCGGCAGCGGTCGCGAGGATTTATACAAGATTTGCAGAAGGAAAGGTGCCGCAGATGGATGCGGCGGATCCGGAGAGCATTCGGGCCAACGGAAGCCGGCTCGTACAGATGTCCAGGACGGCGTCCACGCTTTTTAACTTAATGGGCGGCGGGGAGAACCCGGATCCGGAGTTTGCGGCCAGGATTGCCAGGAGACTGCCGGAGAACGCGGATATTGTCCAGAGTCTGGCCCGGCTGCAGGCCGTCTACGGCTACTGCCAGCAGGCGTGGAGCGCGATGCGCGTCTACGACCAGGAAGGCTTTGTGGGGCAGCCGGACGGCGGAAGCCTGAACGTTACGGCGGAGAACCGGGATATGCTGAAACAGGGCGGGAACTTTCTGCTCTTTGGCGACCGGCTTCATGTATTTGGTGATATGGAGATTAACGCGCTTTCCGATGAGGCCGGGGGCCTGCTCGGTCAGATCCTGAACGCGGCCGGCGATTCGCCGGAGGATATGGCGGCGCTGTTTAACGGCAGGCCCGTGGAGACAATGGGGGCGGTTTCGCCGCAATTCGTCGCAGCGACGGCCGCCAGACTGCCGCGGAACGTGCTGAATGGTCAGTACCAGCAGCAGCTTGCACAGCAGGCGGCCGCGGAGCGGGAACGGACCGAGGCGGCCGAGGAGGTACGGAGGCAGCAGGAAGAGGAGATTCAGCGGGAGCAGAATCCGCAGGCACAGGGGCCGCAGGCGGAGAATGGTCAGCCGGAGGCGCGGAACAATAATGGGCCGCAGAACCCGCAGGGGCAGAACGGCCAGCCGCAGAACGCACCTCAGACAGAGCAGAATCAGCCTGGGCAGGATGATGCCGATCCCCGTCTTCAGACTCCGGAAGGACGTCAGGCGATTTATAATGAACTGGGACTGGGAGATATGCAGCGCAGCGTGCTGGAGGAGCAGGAACCGGCAGTAAGGGCCGCTTATCTGGAGCGCAGACGCGAAAACCTGGAGCGTATGGAACGCGAAGGCCGCATGGAAGCGTATCAGAGGGTCAGAACCACCGCGCCGGTTCAGCCGGAACCGGCCCATACGGAAGAGACTATTCAGGAAGAACCCCATCAGGAAGAAAACAGGCAGGCGGATTCTGACGAACCGAATATGGACGAGTGGGATGTCGTTACCAGCAGAGACATCGAAGCAGCGCAGGAAGAAATAGAGCGGGTGATAGGAAGCAGACTGACGCCGGAGCAGGCTGCCAGACGAAATCGGCTGAGAGCGGTAGAACTGGATCCGGAATTATATGCGGAACTGCTGACTGCTCCCCAGCAGGAGTGGGAGACGCGGCTGCCGAGGATTTTGACGCAGTATCAGTCATTTGGCGGAGAGAGGATCACGCCGGAGAACGATCTGTCGAAGATCCGGGGAGAGGAAGCGTACCTCCGGGCGCTTGTGGAACGGAGCAGGGCTTATAATGAACAGACACAGACAGAACTTTATGATCAGGTGGGATTAAGCAGCGCGGAGCGTGACATCGCGAGAAATCTGGATACGAATGAGCGAGACCGCTACCAGCGTATCCTGAGGAGGATACAGGACAGCCTGATGGCGTTGGGAGCAGATCTTGACGAGCCTGATACCTATCTTGATACCTATAGACTGTTAAGAAAAATCGGGATGGGCGACGTCACGGAAGGTGATGAACTGATAGAAGATATTCTCGGCGAGAACAATGGGCTGGAAGCGGCTTCCGCTGAAGAGGGAGGCGAACCAGAGCATGATTCTGCCGAAGAGAATAACGGGCCGGAGAATATTTCCCATAAAGAAGACGACGAACTGGAAAAAATGTGGGAGGACCATATTAAAGAAATAAAATCAGAAGTGCATAAGGTTTTAGATCTGCCCGAAGATCTGCAGGAAGAGCTGAACAAGCTGCCCGAGGACGAATGGATAAGACGGATCTCCAGACTTGAAAGGCAGGCGGCTCTCGGCCAGCCGATCACAATGGAGAACGATCTGTCAGCGCTTGAAGGCAGCGGCTTCGAGAAAGCGCTCGCGCAGCAGAGAAGAAATCTGATCTATGATGAACTGGGGATGAACGAGCAGGAACGCGCCGCGATGGAACATTTGGACGAGGATCAAAGGAAGATGACGCTCGCTGCCGCACAGCGTGCCAAGGCGCAGGCAGAGCGGCAGGCAGCCCAGCAAAATCCGCAGCAGCCTGAGACGCAGCCAGCGCCGGATCAGCCGGCGCAGCCAACGACGGAGCAGCCGTCCCAGCCAGCGTCGGATCAACCGGAGCAGCCAATAGCGGATCAGCCGACACAGCCAACGGCAGATCAGCCGGCGCAGCCGACCACAGGGCGGCCAACAGCAGATCAGCCGGCGCAGCCGACAACGGGACAGCCAGCGCCACAACAGACCCAGCCAGTGCCACAGCCGGCACCACAGCAGACCCAGCCGGCGCCACGGTCGGCGCCACAGCAGACCCAACGGACGCAGCAACCGGCACAGCAGCCAAGACAGTCAGTGCTGTCGGCGAGAGGACAGCTTCTTGTGAGGCAGGGAATCGCGAAGGTAAGAAAGAGTGGAGTTCAATGGGCGGCGGCGGGAGAGGCGAGAGAGTTGGCAAAGGAAATCTCCAAAGATGAGCGGCTTTCAACTCCCCAGGGACGTCAGATGTATTATAATGAGTTGGGAATAACTAACACAATGCGTGTCAAAATTGAGATCGCATCCAGGCAGAATAATAATATGGATGATATCAGCAGATGGATCGCGAATGCGGCTATGTCGGCAGGGTGGAGGAAGTCCACAGGATTTAAAAGGACATTTGCGGAACTTGAACAGCAGGAAGGCATAAATCCCCCGGAACAACAGAAGGGAAAGCTTGTTTCCGGAACCAAGAACGCGAAGACTGCGGGCGGGCCGAAACCGAAGCCCAAGAATACGTCCAATGTTTTATAAGTGATGATCCGATATTGTCGTATAAGAAGAGCGCCGGTGGACGCTCTTCTTATATTTCCATGCGAGCAGGGCGCCAGTGACGCCCTGCTCGTATTACGTCAGTATGCAAAAAACGCGCCAGTGACACGTTTTTTGCATTGGTCAGACGAGTGCAGACAGGTGCGGCATCCGGGCTGCGGTCACGTCCCCAGCCCGGCCTTCGTCAGGAATTCTTCCAGGCTCTCAGCATGCCGGGCAATCCGGACCCATGTATCGAGCGTGTCGATATCGCGCTCGGCCATAATTCGCCTGCACCATATCTCCGGAAGCGGTTTGACATCGGAGAGCATGCTGCAGATGGTTCCGGCTTTTCCTTCAGCTATGCCGGCAGTTCTGCCCTCAGCGATGCCGGCAGTTCTGCCCTCGGCGATACCGGCCGCTTTGCCTTCGTCATACCCCTCGTTATACCCGATCTTCCGCGTCGTCCGGTCATGCAGTTCCGCGTCGAATTCCGGCATTACCATATTCGCTACCTCCGCTCTGTGCTTTAAGAGAAATTCCTTCAGGATATCTTCAGCGATACACTCGTCCGCCGCCCGGTCCACCGCCGCGCCCAGGGTCAGACCTTCCCTCAGATATCGCCGGACCGCGTCGATAAAGTACGAGTACTCGTACAGCTTCCGGCACCGCACCATCAGTTCCCGGTTGTGGCCGAAATTGATGTTCAGTACCTGCGCCGTGCATTCCAGCGCCGGCGGAGCGTCTGCGTCCTGCGCCCCGTCTTTCTTCGGGAACAGGTCTGACGGCACCGGTGGAGCCTCCTCGGCCCGCGCGTCCTGCGTTCCGTCCTTCTTCATGAACAGGCTCGACAGCCTCAGTTCCAGGCTTTCCGGTTCCTCCCGCGTGCCGTTGTAGAAGACCGTATACCTCGGCGCAGGCAGCTTAAGCGGCACCCCAGCGTAGATATCCAAGCTTCTCGACGACACATAGCCCCGGTACAGGTCGGCGAAATAGAACAACCCCCGCAGAGGCATGTTCGGGTTCCAGGTGGCCTGGTGCTCGTACAGGTTCATGTCGCTTCCGATCAGGAAGGAGACGTCGTTCTTCCAGCCGATATAGAGCACGGATTCAATCGTATTGATCTCCAGCCCGGCCGGATCGTCGTAGTCGGTGCCGTTGAGAGAATTGTAAAGGCTCAGAGCGGCTTCGGGCTCGGAGAAGATCCGTGCGAAGAGGCTGGATTTATACTCTCTGTTGACGATTACAATGTCCTGTGACATAAATTATTTACCTCCTTATTGTACATCAAAAAGAACCTGCCTGTAAATAGCAAAAAGCAAGGCAGATAATGAAATGTGAAATGTGAAAAGTATCCGGATCTCCCGGAGATTCTCCGGCCGAAGATCATGAACAAAACTGACTGTATTCAAACATGATTATAGCAGATATCAAAAGAAATGGCAAGAAAAAACTACCGATGGATGACGTATTTTGTGCTGTTTACGTTTGTGTTTATGTCAATTGCGGATACAACGGGCAATTGATTTGACAAATTTGCAGGTTAAGGATATAATGTCAGAAGAAACAGAAGGTGCGTCATCAAACTGGAGGGGACAGATGTACGAATCGGGGGAGAACTATCTGGAGACGATCCTGATGCTGAAGGAGAAGCAGGGAACGGTTCGCTCCATTGACATTGCCAGATCGCTGAATTTCAGTAAGCCCAGCGTGAGCCGGGCTGTGGGGATCTTAAAGGAGGACGGCTATATCACGATGGAGCCGGGCGGCGAGCTGGAACTGACGGAGAAGGGCATGCAGAAGGCCGGGGCTATTTACGAGCGGCATAAGCTTTTGACCGCTTTTTTGCGGCAGGTCAGCGGCGTGCCGGCGGAGACGGCCGAGGAAGACGCCTGCCGGATGGAGCATATCATCAGCGAGGAGACGTTTCAGGGGATCAAACGGTTCATGAACCGGGAGCAGAAGTAAATGAAGAAGAGCAGGGGCGCTGTATGCGGGTGCGGGAGCATCTGCGGTATGGCGCCCTGAGTATTGCGGCGGTATACGGAGGGCCGGCGGCGCGATTCCTGTACAGCTGCAGAGGAGAAGTTCGCGGGAGACAGAGAATGCCGTGGCGGTCAGCGATGCGGGCGGAGCCAATTTGCATTGCGGTGCAGAAACCTGCGGAAGACGCCGGCGATACATCATACAGTTGGCACTGCACAGTGCGGAAATTTGCGGAAGACGCCGGCATTTCAGAGAACGATAATCTAAGATCGCGGGAGGATAACGATGGATACGACAGATCGGGGCTTAAGTTTGCTGAAGAAAGGACAGAAAGGCTTTTTCCACGCGGTGTTCAGCCGCGTAGGGATCATGATCGTGCTTCTGGTGCTGCAGGTGGTGTTTCTGTTCATGGCGTTCTTCCGGTTCGCCCAGTTTCTGCCCCATGTGTTGGGCAGCGCGGCGGTATTTACGGTATTCATGGTGCTGTATCTCTTAAACAGCAGGCTGGATCCGACGGCCAAGATCACCTGGCTGGTCGTCATCATGCTGCTGCCGGTGTTCGGGGCGCTGCTGTTCTGGTACACCCAGAGCGATATCGGCCACCGGGCCGTCCATGCGCGGCTGCAGGAGCTGATCGATGAGACGAAGGAGAAACTTGCGCAGGCTCCGGAGGTGATAGAGGCGCTGGAAAATGAGAACCCGGACGAGGTTTCCCTGGCGCGCTACGTCCGCCGCAGCGGATGTTTCCCGGTATACGCGGACACGCAGGTCACATATTTTCCGCTGGGCGAGGACAAATTCGAGCAGATGCTTGTGCAGCTGAAATCGGCGAAACGATATATTTTCATGGAATATTTCATCGTCGAGGAAGGCCTCATGTGGGGGAAGATCCTGGAGATCCTAGCGGAGAAGGTGCGCGAAGGCGTGGATGTGCGGGTCATGTACGACGGCACCTGCGAATTCTCGACGCTGCCCCACAACTATCCGGAGAAGCTTAAGACGCTGGGAATCAAGTGTAAAATGTTCTCGCCGGTGACGCCTTTTCTCTCCACCCACTATAATTACCGCGACCACCGGAAAATCCTGGTGATCGACGGCCGCACCGCGTTCACCGGCGGCGTGAACCTGGCGGATGAGTACATCAACCAGAGGGAGCGGTTCGGCCACTGGAAGGACACCGCGATCATGCTGGAGGGCGGCGCGGCGCAGAGCTTCGCGCTTATGTTCCTGCAGATGTGGAACATCACGGAGCGGGCGCCGGAATTTGATAAATACCTGGACGCTGCGGGGCCGTCGCCGAAAGCCGGAAGTCTGCCGGCGGCGGATGCAGAGGCTGGGAAACCGGCTGCAGCAGAATCACCGCGGCCCGCTGGTTTCGTCCTCCCCTACGGCGACTGTCCGCTGGACAGCGACAAGTTGGGCGAGAGGGTCTACATGGATATCCTGAACCGTTCCCGCAGCTATGTCCATATCATGTCGCCGTATCTGATCCTGGACGGCGAGATGGAGACGGCGCTGAAATTCGCGGCGGAGAAGGGCGTCGACGTGAAGCTGATCCTGCCGGGCATTCCGGACAAGCCCATGCCCTACGCCCTGGCCAAGAGCCACTACCGGTCCCTGCTGGCTTCCGGTGTTAAGATCTATGAGTATACGCCCGGCTTTGTCCATGCGAAGGTATTCGTCAGCGATGACTGCCGCGCCGTGGTCGGCACCATCAATCTGGATTACCGCAGCCTCTACCATCATTTCGAGTGCGCGGCTTACATGTACCGGACGGAGTGTATTTCCGATATCGAGAAGGACTTCCAGGAGACGCTTGCCAGGTGCCGCCAGGTGACGCCGGAGACGGTGAAGAACGAGAAATGGCACGTGAAGCTGACCGGGTTCGTGATGAAAGCGGTGGCGCCGCTATTGTAGACTGCCTCCGGAAAAAAGTAGTGTTCGGAAGCCTTGCCGGTCTTGACTTTACCTATGTTTTGTGACAGAATATTATGTTAGGAAAAAATGGAAAAGAAGGTTGATCATCATGACTAAAATTGACATCGTCTCCGGATTCCTGGGAGCCGGAAAAACTACATTTATCAAGAAACTTCTGGAAGAAGCCATCGCCGGGGAGCAGGTAGTCCTGATCGAGAATGAGTTCGGCCAGATCGGCATCGACGGCGGGTTTTTAAAGGACGCCGGCATCGAGATTCGGGAGATGAACTCCGGGTGCATCTGCTGTTCGCTGGTAGGCGATTTCGGCAAGTCCCTGGCGGAGGTTCTTAATACCTACAAGCCCGACCGGGTCATCATCGAACCGTCCGGCGTCGGGAAACTGTCCGACGTGATGAAGGCGGTTATCGATGTGGCGGCGGACGTGGACGTGCGGCTGAACAGCGCCGTGACCATCGTGGACGCCTCCAAGTGCAGGATGTATATGAAGAACTTCGGCGAATTCTTCAATAACCAGATTGAGAACGCGGGAACCATCGTGCTGAGCCGTACCGATGTGCTGGACGCGGCGAAGGTGCAGCAGGCGGTGGAACTGATCCGCCAGCATAACCAGACGGCGTCTGTAGTGACGACGCCCTGCGCCCAGTTATCCGGCGCGCAGCTTCTGGAGATTATCGAGAAGCCGGATACCATGGCTGAGGACCTGATGAAGGAAGTGCGCGAGAAACACGCGCATCACGATGAGGATGAGCATGAGCATCACCATCATCATCACGACGACGAGGAGTGCGGCTGCGGCCATGACCACGAGCACCATCATCATGACCACGATGAGGAGTGCGGCTGCGGCCATGACCATGAGCACCATCATCACCACCATCACCACGACGGCGAATGTGACTGCGGCTGCGACCATGATCATGACGCCGACGAAGTCTTCGTCAGCTGGGGTCTGGAGAACGTGGGCGCCATCACCCGTTCCGCCCTTGAGGCGATCCTGGATGAGCTGGCCAACGGCAACGCCTACGGCGACGTGCTCCGCGCAAAGGGCATGGTGCCTTCCGCGGACAAGGCCGGCGAGTGGTACTATTTTGACATCGTACCCGATGAGATGGAGATCCGTACCGGCACGCCGGACTACACCGGCAAGGTCTGCGTCATCGGCGCGCAGCTGAAGGAAGACGAACTGGAGAAAGCGTTCGGTCGGAAATAGAAGAGCCCGTTGCCTTCGGTTGTTCGAAGAGAAAGCAGAGAGCGGCTGCATCTGGCCGTCCGGAATGAGAGAGAAAACAGTAGAAGCATTCAGCAGGAGTAATAAAGAACTATGGGACCTATGATTGACGATGATGTAACGCCATTATTTATCATCAATGGTTTTCTGGAGGCTGGCAAGACCCAGTTTTTGCAGTTTACCATGAGCCAGGACTATTTCCAGACAGACGGCCGGACGCTTCTGATCGTCTGCGAGGAAGGAGACACCGACTACGATCCGAAGTATCTTAAAGTGAACCGGACCACCATGATCACCGTGGACAGCATGGATGAGATCTCGCCGGAGAAGCTGACCGAGTACAAGAAGATGTATAACCCGGAGCGCGTCCTGATGGAATGGAACGGCATGTGGAACCAGGACGAGCTGCGGATCCCGAAGGACTGGACCGTGTACCAGCAGATCACGATCATCGACGGCTCAACCTTCGATCTGTATGTGAAGAACATGAAGCCGCTTCTTGGCGCCATGGTGCGCAATTCGGAGCTGATCATCTGCAACCGCTGCGACGATGTGCCGGATCTCGAGGGTTACCGCCGGACGCTTCTGGCCATGAACAATCAGGCGGAGATCGTGTTCGAGGGCGAGGACGGGGAGATCTCGGAGATCTCCGAGGCGGATCTGCCCTACGATATGTCGGCGGATGTGATCGAGATCGCGCCTAAGGACTACGGCATCTGGTACATCGACTGCATGGACAAGCCGGACCGTTACCGCGGCAGGGTGGTGGAATTTACCGGCATGGTGCTTAAGTCCACCAAATTCCCGAAGAATTATTTCGTGCCGGGGCGTATGGCCATGACCTGCTGTGAGGCGGATATGTCGTTCCTGGGCTACGTCTGCAAGGCGCGTGAGGCGAAGAACCTGACTACCCGCCAGTGGGTGAAGGTCCGCGCACGTATCGAGTATGAGGAATGGCAGGACTACGACGGCGTCGGGCCGGTGCTCTACGCGGAGAGCGTGGAGAAGGCGGAGCCGATTCGGGATATCGTGCAGTTCTGAGCCGGAGACTCATTGAAGAGAAAACGGAACATCAGCAGAGAAGGCGGGACACCGCAGGATGGATTCAGCCGGGAAGCAGGAAGAAAGGGAACAGAAATGGATATAAGGATCATACTCGCATCCGCGTCCCCGCGCCGGCAGGAACTTCTGCGGCAGGTGGGGCTGGCGCCGGAGGTGATACCCAGTCATGTGGATGAGAGCGGCGTGGGCGGAACGCCGGAGCAGATGGTGATGGAACTGTCCCGCAGGAAGGCGGAGGATGTGGCGGCCGGGATCAGGCAGAAGGAGCAAAGTCCTGAAGCCTGTGCGATGGAGACACCACCGGAGAATGCGCCATTTGCAGTCATCGGCGCCGACACGGTAGTCGCCGCGGACGGCCGGATATTAGGCAAGCCGAAGAGCAAGGAAGAGGCTGCCGCCATGATCCGGCTTCTGGCCGGGCGTACGCATCACGTCTATACCGGCGTGACGATGGTCTTTTTCCCGTCCGGAGAGCAGATCACATTTGCCGAAGGCACCGAGGTAGAGGTCTATCCGATGACGGAAGAGCAGATCCGCCGCTATGTGGCTACCGGAGAGCCCATGGACAAAGCCGGCGCTTATGGCATTCAGGGATATTTCGCGGCTTATGTGAAGGGCATTCGCGGCGATTATAACAATGTGGTCGGGCTGCCGGTGGCGCGGGTATGTCAGGAATTGTCTGACAGAGGATATTTCTGATGATGAAACACCTGCCGGCGGGAATCCTGCAATCCCCACTGACAGGTGTTTTATTTTGCCTTGAAAATGGCAATCCTATTCCCACACGACCGGCGTAGGCCGGTTGGAGGAGAATACGTCTTCGGCCTTGAACAGATCGTCCAGCTTTCGCCTGGAACTGCCCTCGCCGGCGGCGATGTCCGTCCACATCCGGTAGCCGTCCAGATTCCGGCGGCCCTGGCGTAGATAATTATCGCCCAGCTGAACCCAGTACTGATTGGAGTCCACATTGCAGAAATAATCGAAGCCCAGGGACTTCATATACATGAACCGTTCGTTGTCGGAGTTATAGGCGTGCCAGTCGCTGACGTCGGCGCCGAACGGATAGAGAATAATATCGGTCGGACCGATCAGGGTCTCCACTTCATTTTCCCATTTGTCACAGTCTGTCTTGAATTTCTCATAGGAGATCGTTCCCAGATCCCGGTGCCCCCAGCTGTGGGAGGCCAGTTCCCAGCCGTTATCCCGCAGGCATTTGGCCACGGCGGCGGCCGCCTGACAGTCGGCGGCGAAATTCGGATTCGTCTCACGGTAGGATTCCGCTGTGCGGTAACCTAATATACCCTGGTAACCTGTAAATGCAATAACCGCCCTGGCTCCCTTATAGGAGAAATCCGGATGCTGTTCGATAAAGTCTTCCAGAAGCGGCACCATATCGTAGGAACCTACGGACACCGTGCCGTCGTCCATGATCATCTCGCAGGCAGGTTTTCCATTGTCGCCGATCACCATGCGGCGGGCAAAACCGTCGTCCTCCATGTATTCATAATAGCAGACATCGTCCTGGGACATGACGCAGGCCTTCCGGCCCGGCGGCAGCAGGATCTGTCCTTTGGTCATCCTGCCGTCCTGCATCGTGGCGATATCGTGCAGGCGCACCAGCACATAGCCCTTCTCGTACATGGAATCCAGGATCTTGAGAAATTCGTCCTTCGTGGTCATGACCTGGTTATAGCCGGATTCGTCTGCGTCTCCGTCAAACGCCTTCGACTCGTCCATGACCAGCGAGTGAAAAAAAACATGTGTGATCTCCGTGATCTCTACCGGCTGCAGGGACTCTCTGACATGCTCATACTCGGAGATCGCGCTGTTGATCCGGGGATCGGTAGTTCCGCCTTCCCCCGCGCCGTAGAATTCCGAGGAGGTCAGCAGGCCGATGGCCGCGTCGTAATCGTAACCGGCGGCCAGGAGCCACGCCTGGTCCAGCAGAGCGTCGATGGAGGAATCCGTTTCCGGTTCTGTCTCCGATCCGTCTGACGCGGATTCCCCGTCCGGTTCTGTCCCGCCGTTTTCGGCGGAGGCGCTGTCCGCGCCGTCTCCCGGCTCCTTTTCCTTACCTTCACCGGACTGGCCTTTCTCGCCGGATTCCAGCGCCAGGGCGATTTTCACGGAAACCTTGTAGGAGATCCCGCCCAGGATCCCGATGATCAGAAGACCGATCAGGAGATAGGGAAGCTGTCCGATCAGACGGTTCCGTTTGCGGCGCATTGTTTTTTTCTGTCGAAATACATTTGATCTGTTCTGGCCGTTCATGATAACCCCCACATCTTTCGTTTAGACCGTATTCAGTATACCATGTCCTCCGGACATGCTCCCTCCGGGGGATGCGCACGGTTCGGTCCGGTGTTTTGTCCTCACTTCGTTCGGACACCGAACCGGCGCAGGTATAATCTCTGGCGAGATTATACCATATCTTGTCAGATAATGTAAATCCTTGTCATGAAGAAATGCGAAAAAAGATTGCGTTTCGTCCATACATTTAGTAAGAGGATTTTTGACGGAGGTTATCATGAAAAATTATGGAAAATATGCGGCCGCCTGGATACTGTCGCTGGGGCTTGCAGTTAACAGTTTCGCGGCGGAACCGGTCAGGGGAGCAATGCTGCCCGTCACGGGCAGCACTGTGCTGGCCATAACGCAGGAAACGAATCCAATCGCAGAGTTCGGACAATTAGCGGAAGAAACGGTGGCGCAGGCGGAGACTCCGCCAACCGCCATTCCTGCCGGAAGCCAGCTGGTGAAAGCCGCCGCGGCGCTTTCCGGCGGCCCGGAGATCGCAGCGCCGTCGGCGGTCCTGATGGAAGCGTCCACCGGCCAGGTCATTTACGAAAAGAACGCCGACGTACAGCGCAGTCCGGCCAGTATCACGAAAATCATGACGCTGATCCTGATCTTCGACGCGCTGGAGAGCGGGAAGATCAGTATGACAGATCAGGTGGTCACCAGCGCTTACGCCAAATCCATGGGCGGTTCCCAGGTATTTCTGGAGGAAGGCGAAGTCCAGACCGTGGAAACGCTGATCAAGTGCATCGTGATCGCGTCCGGCAACGACGCCAGCGTGGCTATGGCGGAATTTATCGCCGGGGACGAGGGGACATTTGTGCAGATGATGAACGAGCGGGCCGCGGGACTCGGCATGACCGGGACGCATTTCGAGGACTGCTGCGGCCTGACGGAATCGCCGTCCCATCTGACGACCGCCAGGGATATCGCGATCATGTCCCGGGAACTGATCAACCATTATCCGCAGATCCATAATTACTCGACGATCTGGATGGACACGATCACCCATGTGACGAAGCAGGGAACCAAGGAATTTGGTCTGGCAAATACCAACAAGCTTCTGAAAATGGCCACGAATTTCAATGTGACCGGCCTTAAGACCGGCTCCACATCCATCGCCAAATACTGTCTGTCGGCGACGGCGGAGAAGGACGGCGTGCGGCTGATCGCCTCGGTCATGGCTGCGCCGGACTACAAAGCCAGATTCGCCGACGCTGCTTCGCTTTTGAATTTCGGTTACGCCAACTGCCGGCTTTATGAAGACAAAGAGCCGCCGGCGCTGCCGCTTCTGCCGGTGACCGGAGGCGTGGAAGATCAGGTGGCGCTTAAATACGGCGGAACCTTTTCCTATCTGGGACTGCACGGAGAGGATTTCACTACAGTGGAGAGAAATATTGTCATACCGGAGAGTATAGAGGCTCCGGTGGGGGACGGACAGCAGATTGGCACGCTGGAATATATACTTGGTGGGGAGAAGATCGGAGAGATACCCATCCTGGCGGACGGAGATATAGAGGCGGCTGGGTATCTGGATTATCTGAAGGAGTTTTTTGCGGAATGGAGAGTGGGGGAGTGAGAGAAAAAAGATATTGACAAATGCAAAATAGAGCGGTAATATGCAACTATAAAATAGTTGCAGGAGGTATGCCATTGAATAATGAGTAAATCTGAAAAAGCGAAAGAACGCATAAAATCAATGCCTAAGGATTATACATATACTGAGGCAAAAGCGTTATTGGTTCAGATGGGATTTGTTGAGTACAATAAAGGAAGGACCTCTGGATCCAGGGTGAAATTTTACAGAGCAAGTGATAAAAAGATCATATTACTGCATAAACCCCATCCGGAGGATACAATGAAACCGGGAGCCATAAAAGATTTAGTCAAATATCTTTCGGATCTGGGGGAATTATAATGACTATGACGAATAATATACTAGAATATAAAGGCTATCATGCCAGAATAGAGTACGACAAGGATGATCAGGTGCTGAGAGGAAGAATAGAAGGCATTGGCGATCTTGTAACATTTGAAAGTGAAGATATTAAAAAGATTGAAACGGAGTTTCATGAAGCGGTTGAAGATTATCTTGATTTTTGTGAAGAAGTAGGAAAAACTCCAGAGAAGGAATATAAGGGATCATTTAATATACGAATCAGTCCGGAATTGCATAAGCAGCTGGCGATGACGGCGATGAAGAACGGCGATACGCTGAATGCTTCTGTTGAGAAGGCAATTAAAAGATATGTTTTTGGGAAAGAGACGGTGGTAACGCACTCGGGCAGTTCTCTTTAATGTGCGGGTATCGCGGGGAATTATTATGCATAAAGCGGAGACAGGGGAGTCCGGGCGGACTCCCCTGTGTCTTATTCCTTCGCCGCTTCCGAATACTCCGTCGTCACCAGATCCTCATACGGCACACGCTCCGGCAGTTCGCCGGCTTCTTCCAGGATATTCTGCAGCAGGTCGAAGCTTGCCTTTTCAAAAATGGTATCGTCCTTCCAGCTGTCCTGGTCCTTATACCGTCCGACGATGATCGTGATATTCTCAAGGGGCGTCTCTTCGAACTGGGGCTGGATCGTCTTCGCGATCTCTTCGGCGGTATGAGAGTTTACATAATCCATCCCTTTCTGGATCGCGTTGGTGAATTTCTGAATGATCTCCGGATGCTTTTCCATATAGCTTTTCTTTGCGCTGTAGGCGGTATAGGGGACATAGCCGGAATCGGTGCCCAGGCTCGCCACCACATAGCCGCTGCCCTCCAGCTCCAGGCTGGTGGCGAAGGGCTCGAATTCCACGGTGTAATCGGCGTCGCTGCTCGTGAAGGCGGCGGCCGTCAGACCGAAGCTGATGCTCTGGTCTATGGACAGGTCCGCGGCCGGGTCGATGCCGTTTTTCTTAAGGATATATTCGAAGACCATCTCAGGCATGCCGCCGGCGCGCCCGCCCAGAACTTTCTTCCCTTTCAGCTTCTGCCAGTCGAAGCTGTTGTCCGGCTCCCGGGCCACCAGGAAATTGCCGGCCCGCTGGGTCAGCTGGGCGAAATTGACGGCGTAGTCTTCCGCACCGTTTGCGTAAGTATAGATGCTGGCTTCCGAACCCATGAAGCCGATATCGGCGTCGCCGCTTACAAGGGCGGTCATGACTTTGTCGGCGCCGCCGCCGTTGACGAGCGTTAAGTCGATTCCTTCTTCCTCAAAATATCCCAGTTCGATGGCGGCGTACTGGGGCGCGTAGAAGATGGAGTGGGCCACTTCATTTAAGGTGACCGGCGTCAGTCCTTTTTCGGGTTCTTCCGCGGAACGGCAGGCGGTGAGAGAAGCCGCGGCCAATGCCGCAGCCATGGAAAATGCAAGGATTTTTTTCATAAGATCCTCCTCGATCCTGAAATGCTGATAGTACATAATACTGCGGGAGGAAGGAAAATGTGCGCCGGAACATTTTACAGCCATTTTACAATACCGAGGTAACGGATTTGATATCTCCGATGTACCATGAAACCGTACCCGGGAAGCGGTACGAAAAATGATGAAGGAGATATTGAATTATGAAGAGAAAATTAATGATGACCGCGCTTGCGGCAGGCGCGGCGGTCTGGGCGCTTACGGGATGCGCCGGGAAACAGGCGGAGACGGTCTCAACCGACGGCTCCACGTCCATGGAGGAGGTGATCGGCGTGCTGGGAGAGGCATTTATGCAGAACAACAGCGGTATTACATTTACCTACAATCCCACCGGCTCCGGTTCCGGTATTCAGGCGGTGCAGGAGGGGCGCTGCGATATCGGGCTGTCCAGCCGCAGCTTAAAGGAGGAAGAGAAGGCGTCGGGCCTTACGGAGACGGTTCTGGCGTATGACGGCATCGCCATTATCGTCCATTCGGACAATCCGGTCTCGGATCTGACGCTGGAGCAGATCGCGGCGGTCTTCACGGGCCAGATCACCAACTGGAGCGAGCTGGGCGGCAGCGACGCGCAGATCGTGCTGATCGGCCGGGAGGCCGGGAGCGGGACCAGGGACGGCTTTGAGTCCATCACCGGCACCGAAGACGCCTGTAAGTACCGGCAGGAGCTGACATCTACCGGCGATGTGATCACGACGGTGTCGGCGAACGAGGACGCCATCGGTTATGCGTCCCTGTCTGCTGTGAAGGAGAATGTGAAAGCGCTTTCCGTAGGAGGCGTGGCGCCGGACGAAGCCACGGTGAAGGATGGAAGCTATGTGGTGCAGCGTCCCTTTGTGCTGGTGACGAAGACGGACGCGAAGCTTTCCGGCGCGGCGCAGAAATTCTTTGATTTCGCCACGTCGGAGGACGCGGTGGAACTGATCGGCGGAGCCGGCGTGGTGGCGGCGAGGTAGGCAAAAAATGCAGAATCGAAAACAATTCATGGAAACTCTGATCCACGGCATATTTCTTCTGCTGGGACTGATCACGGTCGGCTGCGTCCTGCTGATCACGGTATACCTGATTGTTTCCGGCCTTCCGGTGATCCGGCAGATCGGCCTGGTTCCGTTCCTGTTCGGGAAGAAATGGGCCTCTACCGCGGCGGAGCCGGCTTACGGGATCCTGCCGTTCATTCTTACGAGCGTATACGGAACGGCAGGCGCCATCCTGCTCGGCGTACCCGTCGGTTTTCTGACCGCCGTCTATCTGGCCAAGCTTGCGCCGCCTGCGGTGAAGGCGGTGGTGACGGAGGCCGTCAGCCTTCTGGCGGGGATCCCCTCGGTGGTCTATGGCCTAGTGGGGATGCTGGTGCTGGTGCCGGGGATCCGGGCGCTGTTCCATATTCCGGACGGAGCCAGTCTGCTGGCGGCCATCGTCGTGCTGGCGGTCATGATCCTTCCCTCCATCATCAATGTGTCGGTCACGGCCCTGGAGGCAGTGCCAAGGGAGTACGAGGATGCATCGCTGGCTTTGGGCGCGACGCCGGTGGAAACGTATTTCCGGGTTTCTGTACCGGCAGCCAGGAGCGGGATCGCGGCCGCGGTGGTGCTGGGCGTGGGCCGGGCCATCGGCGAAGCCATGGCGGTCATGATGGTATCCGGCAACGCGCCGAATATGCCGTCGCTGTTTGAGAGCGTCCGCTTCCTGACGACGGCGGTGGCGAGCGAAATGTCCTATTCCGGCGGGCTGCAGCGGCAGGCGCTCTTTTCCATCGCGCTGGTGCTGTTCCTGTTCATCATGATGATCAACGCGGCGCTGAATTTCTTTCTGAAGCGCAGCAGGGAGGCTTAAAGGATGAACGGAAAGAGAATCTCAGGCAGAAGAAAGCTTCTGATCGGCCTGCTTAAGGGCCTGATGCTTGTGTGCGCCGTCGTGACCTGCGCGCTGGTGCTGTTTATAACTGTATATGTGCTCGTCAGAGGGGTCCCCAATATCACCTGGGAGCTTCTGTCCACCGCTCCCAGTTATCGCAGAGGAAGTATCGGAATCCTGCCGGACATTCTGAATACGGTCTATGTGATCGTCGCAGCCCTCTGCATCGTGATCCCGGTAGGGGCGGGAGCCGCGGTCTATCTGACGGAATACGCTTCCAATAAAAGGCTGGTGGCCGTCATCGAGTACGCGGCGGAGACGCTTTCCGGGATCCCGTCTATCATTTACGGTCTGGTGGGAATGCTGTTCTTCTGCGAATTTCTGAATATGCAGACGTCGCTTCTGGCTGGAGCCATGACGCTTGTGATCATGAACCTGCCCACCATTATGCGGACGACCCAGGAGAGCCTGAAAACGGTTCCGGTAAGCTATCGGGAAGGAGCTTTCGGACTGGGGGCCGGCAAATGGAGGGTGATCCGCACCGTGGTCCTGCCGGGCTGTATCGACGGCATCATTACCGGATGCATCCTTTCGGTGGGGCGCATTCTGGGGGAATCGGCGGCGCTTCTTTTTACGGCGGGGTTCGCCCATGTGCTGAACGGCTTTTTCGACGGCCTGGCAAGCTCCGGCGCGACCCTGACGGTAGCGCTTTACGTCTACGCGAAGGAGAGGGGCGAGTTTGGCGTGGCGTTCGCGGCCGCCGCGATCCTGATGCTTCTGACGCTGCTTGTCAATCTGATGGCCGCGGGCGTGGGAGCCATGTTCAAAAGAAGGAGGAATCGCTGAGTTATGATCACAGTCCATGATCTGTGCCTCTGGTACGGAAATACGCAGGCGCTGCATCACATCAATATGGATATCCCCGATAAGGCGGTGACCGCGCTGATCGGCCCGTCCGGCTGCGGAAAATCTACATTCTTAAAGACGCTGAACCGGATGAACGACCTGGTTCCCGGCGTCCGGATCACCGGCGAGGTGCGCTACAACGGGGAAAATATATTCGCGCCGTCCGTCGATGTAAATATGCTTCGGAAGGAGATCGGCATGGTGTTCCAGAAGCCGAATCCATTTCCCATGAGCATTTATGACAATATCGCCTACGGCCCCAGGACCCACGGGATCACCAGCCGGATGAAGCTGGACGGTATCGTGGAGAGGTCCCTGCGGGACGCGGCGATCTGGGACGAGGTGAAGGACCGGCTCAAAAAGAACGCGCTGGGACTGTCCGGCGGCCAGCAGCAGAGGCTCTGCATCGCCAGGGCCCTGGCCGTGGAGCCGGAGGTGCTTCTGATGGACGAGCCGACCAGCGCCCTGGATCCGATCTCCACATCGAAGATCGAGGAACTGGTGTCGTCTTTGAAGGAGAAGTATACGATCATCATTGTGACCCATAATATGCAGCAGGCGGTCCGCATCTCCGACCGGACGGCGTTCTTCCTGCTGGGGGAGATGATCGAATACGACGAGACGGAAAAAATGTTCTCCATGCCGGCGGATAAGCGGACGGAGGATTATATCACAGGGAGGTTTGGATAATGCGTTCGAAATTTGACGAGCAGCTGGCGCTTCTGCACAGGGAACTGATCGCCATGGGATCGCTCTGCGAGGACGCGATCCGTGTGTCGGCAAAGGCGCTTAACGAGGGGGACCCGGCGCTTGCCGGCGAGGTATCCGACAGCGCCGCCCGGATCGACCAGAAGGAGAGGGACATCGAGGCGTTGTGTATGCGGCTGCTTCTCCAGCAGCAGCCGGTGGCGAGGGATCTGCGGGCCATTTCCTCGGCGCTTAAAATGGTGACGGATATGGAGCGGATCGGCAATAATTCCGGGGACATCGCGGAGGTTGTCACGATGGAGCATATCGGGAAAGGGCAGGACACGCTGAACATTCACGATATGGCCGGCGCCACGATACGGATGGTGACGGACAGTATAGACGCCTTTGTACACAGCGATATGGAGCTGGCCCGCGAGGTCATCGCTTATGACGATGTGGTGGACGGTCATTTTGACCGGATAAAGAAGGAACTGATCCGGCGGCTGGGAGAACCGGGGGCGGACGGGGAGAGCGCCGTCGATCTGCTGATGGTCGCCAAATATTTCGAGAGGATCGGGGATCACGCCGCCAATATCGCCCAGTGGGTGCTTTTCTCCATTCTGGGACATCATGAGGATGAGGCGCGGGAAGCGTGAAGGATGTTTTTTTCCCGGAAGCTTCGGACGGCAGACCATGAAATATTGAAATACCTCTGCTTTGATGATAGAATCGTTATTGCCGATCGCTCAAACAGCGGCTGTCGGCGCAGAATTTACATAGATTTTACATTACTGCGGATGCTGATTTTAATATTCTGCGGTATACTGTAAAGAAAGTACAGTTCCGCCCTTTGTTTTGCGGCAGAAAGAAGGAAGAAGATATGATTCTTTGTGTGGAAGACGACAGCGGTATCCGCGATCTGATGATATATGCTTTGAATTCTGCCGGCTTCGAGGCCAGGGGGCTTGTGTCCGGCGCGGAACTTTTCGAGGTGCTGAAGGAGGAAAAGCCCCGGCTGATCCTGTTGGACATCATGCTGCCGGGAGAGGACGGCATCCGGATCTTAAAGCGGCTGCGGGCGGACGCGGCCACGGCGGATATTCCGGTCATCATGGCGACAGCCAAAGGAACCGAGTACGACAAGGTGATCGGCCTGGATTCGGGAGCCGACGATTATCTTGCCAAGCCCTTCGGCATGATGGAAATGGTATCGCGAGTGCGCGCAGTCCTGCGGCGCGCGCCGGGCGGCGGGGCGTCCGGGATCCTTAAAGCCGGTGATCTGGTGATGAATACCGGGGAGCATACCGTGTCTGTAAAAGGGGAACGCGTGCAGCTGACCCTGAAGGAATACGATGTGCTCAGGAAATTTATGGAAAATCCGGGGCAGGTATTTACCCGCGAACAGCTTCTGCGAAGCGTCTGGGGGGACGCTTATATCGGAGAAACCAGGACGGTGGACGTCCATATGGGGACGCTTCGGACAAAGCTGGGAAGCTGCGGAGAGTACATTGAGACCGTGCGCGGCGTCGGGTACCGGCTGGAGGTAAGAACATGACGAAGCGGATATTTCATTCGATCTGCTATGCGGCGCTGGGAGTTTTCGCGGCGTCGGTTCTTTTGTTTCTGTGCGTGCTCTATCATTATTTCGACGGGATCCAGAAGGAGCAGCTGCGCGTGCAGACGGATCTGGCGGCACAGGCCGTGGCCCATGAGGGGCTTGCGTATTTCGACGGGCTTGACACGTCCGAATACCGCGTCACATGGATCGCGGCTGACGGCGACGTGCTCTACGACAACCGGTCGGATTCGGAGGAAATGGAGAACCATCTGGAGCGCGAGGAGATCCGGGAAGCCGCCGCGGACGGCTTCGGGGAAAGCTCCCGCTATTCGTCCACGCTGATGGAGCGGCAGCTTTACTGCGCCAGGCGTCTGGCGGACGGCACGGTGATACGGCTTTCCGTTTCCCGCAGTACGCTTCTGACGCTGCTTTTGGGCATGGCGCAGCCGATCGCCGCCATTTTCCTGCTGGCGGTGGCGCTCTCGCTGGCCCTTGCGTACCGCCTGTCGCGGCAGATCGTCCGGCCGTTAAATGAACTGGATCTGGACAAACCGTTAAGCAATGAAGGCTACGACGAGCTTTCGCCGCTGCTGCGCCGGATCGACAGCCAGCAGAGGCAGATCCGCCGACAGGAGAATAAGCTTCTGCAGAAGCAGCAGGAGTTCGATACGGTGACGGATCATATGACGGAGGGGATCCTTCTTCTGAACGCGAAGGAGAAGGTGCTGAGTATTAACCGGGCCGCGCGGAAGATCTTCGGGGCGGATGATTCCTGCGTCGGCCAGCATATTTTCTCGGTCAACCGGGGGCCCGGAATATCGGCCCTGCTTCAGAAGGCGGAGGCGGGCAGCCGCGCCGAGCGGATGATCAGCCTGCCTGGCGGCAGCTGCCGGGTGATCCTGAATCCGGTCTTTTCGGATGGCGTGCTTTCCGGCTACGTGCTGCTGGCGATCGACGCCACGGAAAAGGAAAAGTCCGAGCAGATGCGCCGGGAATTTACCGCCAATGTGTCCCATGAACTTAAGACGCCGCTGCAAACCATCGCGGGCTCGGCGGAGCTTCTGGCCGGCGGCATGGTGAAGGAAGAAGATAAAATGCGCTTCTATGTCCGCATCGAGGCGGAAGCGCAGCGCATGATCGCGCTGGTGGAGGATATCATCCGTCTGTCCCGGCTGGATGAGGGCGCGGAGGATATGAAGCGGGAGAAGGTCGATCTGTACCAGTTGGCGGATGAAACCGTGAAATCGCTGGCGGCGAAAGCAGAGAATGCGCAGGTGACAGTGACGCTTAACGGGGACTCTGCCGTGATCGACGGCGTGCCGCAGCTTCTGCAGAGCATCATTTATAATCTCTGCGACAATGCGATCAAATATAACCGCAAAGGCGGCAGCGTGGAAGTGACGGTCGCGGACCGGCCGGACGACGCGGTGCTTACGGTCGCGGACAGTGGGATCGGCATTCCTCCGGAGCATCAGGAGCGGATCTTCGAGCGCTTCTACCGGGTGGATAAGAGCCGGTCGAAGGAGCTGGGCGGTACGGGACTGGGACTTTCCATCGTCAAGCACGCGGCCCGGCTCCATGGGGCGCGGATCGAACTTCACAGCGCGGAGGGCAGCGGGACGACGGTTGCGGTGACGTTTCCAAGGCAGCAGACAGAGTGTTAAGACCGAATTGGGAGATACCTTTGGGACGCAGACAAAGGTCAGAGATTGAATCGGGAGGCGTCGATGGGCTGTAGACAGAGTTCCGGAATCGTACCGGGAGGCGTCCCCTGGGATTCAGATACGGATTTTACACAGATTTGACATTGGCAGGATAGAGGATTTTACAGTTCCTCCTTTAGAATGTATGAGCCGGCATACAGAGCCGGCAGTACGGAAACACAGGAGGAACTTTATATGAACGATACAGTGAGCATGGTCTTCGGACTTACGGGAGGGCTTGCATTGTTCCTGTTCGGAATGAACAGCATGAGCGAGAATCTGCAGAAGGTGGCCGGAGACCGCATGAAGAGGATACTTGGGATCCTGACGAAGAATCCGGTTATGGGGGCCGTGGCGGGGGCTTTGGTGACGGCCGTCCTGCAGAGCAGTTCGGCCACCACCGTTATGGCGATCGGCTTTGTCAGCGCCGGCCTTATGAGCCTGCCGCAGGCGATCTCCGTCATCTTCGGCGCGAATATCGGCACCACGATGACCGCCCAGCTTATGGCGTTTAAGATCACGGATTATATCTATCCGATCATCTTTGCGGGTTTTCTGCTAAATTTTCTCGGTAAAAAAGAACAGATTAAAAATCTTGGCACCGTGATCTTCTCTTTCGGACTGCTTTTTGAAGGGATCGAGACCATGGGCAGCGTTATGAAGCCGCTGGCGGGCAGTCCCATTTTCACGGATCTGATGGGAAAGGTCTCGGAGACGCCGGTGCTGGGCGTTCTTCTGGGCGCCTGCATGACGCTGGTGGTGCAGAGCAGTTCAGCTACGATCGCCGTGCTGCAGAATTTCGCGGCCCAGGCGGGAGCGGACGGGGTCCACAGTGTGATCGGCCTGGCCGGCGCGATCCCGATCCTTCTGGGCGATAATATCGGTACGACGATCACGGCGCTTCTGGCATCCATCGGCCAGTCTAAGGATGCCAAAAGGACGGCGCTGGCCCACAGTATTTTCAATATCAGCGGCAGTCTGGTCTTCGTATGTATTATTCCGGTGTTCGCCCGGTTCGTGACGGCGATTTCGCCGAAAGGGCCGGAGATTGCGGTGATCTCCAGACAGATCGCCAACGCGCATACCGCATTTAATGTAGCCTGTACGCTGGCGTGGCTTCCGCTGATCCCGCTGATGGTGAAGATCGTCACATCGCTGGTGCGCGGCAGCGACAGGATGGCGGCGGAATCCGGCCGGCCGCGGTATCTGGATGAGAAGGTGATCGGCCAGCCGGTGGCGGCCATGTACCTGGTTTCCAATGAGATCAGCCGCTGTGCGGATCTGACCTCGGAAATGCTGGCGGCCGCGCGCTCCGAGCTGACCGGGCGGAGTTCGGATCCGGCGGCGTTCGACGGATTTTACGGGGCGGTGAAGGAACTGCAGGGAGCGATCGTCAGCTATATATCCCGAATGTTCGCCCGCGGCGGTCTCACGGAGGGACAGTCGGAGCGGGTGGCAGGGCTGCTGTCTGTGATCAACGATGTGGACCGGGTGGCCGACCGTTTTCAGGAGATCGTCGCAAGGACCCGCGGAATGATACGGGACAGGAAGAATTTCTCGGATGAGGCGAAGAAGGATCTCGGGGAATGCTTCTCCATCTCTGAGGAACTGTTCCACCGGGCGCTTCAGGCGGCAGCCACGGGGGATCGGGCGATCGCCGCTCAGACAGCCCAGGGCCGCGCGTCTATGCGAAAGGCACAGAAGCGCTTCAGTAAGGCGCATCTGGCGCGTGTGAAGAAAAAGACCTGCGATGCGGCGCTTACCCGGGACTATACGGAGATCCTGTACGGCTTCGACCGGGTGGTCGACAGCTGCGTGGGAATAGCGGAAGAAGTGATGGACGGGGCTAGGTTCGTGACGATGGAAGACGTCGGGCTGCAGGGGGCGGAGCCGGCGGGGATGGGAGCAGGGGGCTGAAGCGATCATACGGGGCAGGCGCAGGAGGCTGAAGCGATTACCCGGAGGTCTTGTTTGTGCCGGGCTTGGCGCTTTGAGCAATGTAATCTTGAAGAAACGAGTTTGGTATAACGTACATGATATAAATACGGCGAACTTATCTATACAGACGGCAGCGAATTTCGTTACCGCCTGTTTTTTAATATTTCTCAAACAAAACTTGAAAGTTTCGCAAACATTCCGGCAGTATAATATAGTCGTCAAGTGAGAGATCACTAAAAAACCGGAGGTGTATTTCAATGAAAAAGAAAAATTTTGTTACTCTTATCATGAGCGTTGTCGGCGGTCTTCTCTTTGCGCTCGGTATGTGCATGGGACTTCTTCCGGAGTGGAACGCGCTGAAGCCCGGCATTGTGATTGGTGTGGTCGGCGCGGTGATCCTGCTGGCCATGGTGCTGGTTCGCAGGAAGATGGACGGTAAGCCTATGATCGTCTTAAACGGCAAGTCCATCGGGACAACGCTTCTCAGCATTCTCGGCGCAATCGTTCTCGGCGTGGGAATGTGCATGGTCATGGTGTGGGATATGCTGGTCTGGGGCATTGTCGTCGGAATCATCGGGATTGTCCTGCTGCTCTGCCTGATCCCCGTCATCAAAGGACTGAAATAAGGAGGTACAGATCATGAAGAAATTCATCATTCTCACAGTCGTAACAGCCGTAGCCGGCGCTGCGGCGGCAGTCATCGCGGTCATTCGCCGTAAAACAGCAAATCCGTGTTGAACACAGGAGGATTTTATCATGGCAAAATCAAAGCTCGTACAGGCAAACGAAAAAATCGCTGACGCGGTTGTCGGCGGGTATAAGAAGATCGAAGAAAGCGTTGTTGGCGGTTATCAGAAGATTGAGAACGGTGTCGTAGGCGCATATAAGAAAGTCGAGGACGGGTTCGTGGATAAGTTTCTGACCCATGAGGATGAAACCGTGGAGGATGCGAAAAAACGTCTTCATGAGGAACAGGATCAGCACGAAGCCGCTGCCGGAGCCAGCGTTGAGGCAGACAAGAACGCCGGAAAGCATTAAATACCGATTTCGCGCCGCACATACTTCATCTGTGCGGCGCATTTTTTTGAAATATTTTTGATAAAGCCGAAACGCAAACAAAACTTTAACATTTGGGTGTTATAATAAGAAAAACGGATTCACGGAGGCACATATTATGTTTCAGATATTAGTGGTGGAGGACGACAAAGACTTAAACCGCACGGTCTGTTCTTTTCTGAACAACAGTGGTTATAAAGCTGTGGGGTGCATTTCTGCGAATGAAGCCTATGACGCCATGTATGGGGACACCTTTGACCTGATCGTCTCTGATATTATGATGCCCGGTATTGACGGTTATGAGTTTGCGAAAATGGTGCGCTCGCTTAACGAGGATATACCCATCCTCTTTATGACGGCGCGGGATGATTTTGCGTCCAAACAGAAAGGCTACCGAATCGGAATTGATGATTACATGGTCAAACCTATCGACCTTGACGAGCTTTTCCTGCGGATCGGGGCGCTTTTGCGCCGGGCGAAGATCGCCACTTCTCACAAGCTGGAGATCGGCAAGCTGCGGCTTGACATGGACGAGCGCACGGCGGTCTATGACGGGGATGAAATTCCCCTGACAACGCGGGAGTTCAATATCATCTACAAGCTGCTATCCTATCCCGGAAAGACCTTCACCCGTACCCAGCTTATGGACGAGTTTTGGGATGCCGAAACGAACACTGCGCCGAGAGCGGTTGACGTTTACATGACAAAGCTGCGCGGAAAGTTTGAGAAATGTACGGAATTTAAACTCAAAACCGTTCACGGTTTGGGCTATAAGGCGGTGATCCTGTGAAATCTGATTCAAATTTCAGACGGTTTCTGTTCTCTCTGAGAAGTTATGTAGCCTTTTTCCTGCTGATGTCCTTTGTAATCACCTGCTGTATGCTGCTGTTTCTGACTACGCTGGCAGGCTCCATGGAAATCACCTATACCGAGCGCGGGATTCGTCTGGCCGCTGTCACAACATTCGGCAATGTAATTTTTCTGAGCTTACTGTGTACCGTAATCGACGGCGTACGTCGGAAATATATGGTGGAACGCCCAGTGCGGCGGATCGTGCAGGGGGCGGAAAAACTCATGCAGGGCGACTTTTCCACACGGATCGAACCCTATCATGGGATTGATGACCGGGCTGGCTTTGATACAATCATCGACTATTTCAACTGCATGGCGGAGGAACTTTCCGGCGTTGAGACTTTACGGACGGATTTCATCGCCAATGTATCCCACGAATTGAAAACGCCGCTGGCCATCATGCAGAATTACGGAACCATGCTTCAAAGCCCCGACCTGACAGAAGCCCAGCGGATGGAGTATGCGAAGGCTATTACTGAGCAGTCTCGCCGCTTGGCCGATCTCATTACGAATATTTTGAAGCTGAACCGACTGGAAAATCAGCAGATTTATCCCACAGCGAAACGGTACAATCTCGGCGAGCAGCTTGCCGAGTGCCTTTTGAACTTTGAAAGCACATGGGAGAAAAAGAGCATTGATATTGAGACGGACATTGAGGAAGATGTCTTGGTCGAATCGGACGACGAGCTGCTGTCACTCGTTTGGAACAACCTGTTCTCAAACGCCTTGAAATTTACGGAACCCGGCGGCACGGTGTCCGTGACACTGAAAACCGAAGGCGATTATGCCACTGTCCGGGTATCAGACACCGGCTGTGGTATTTCACTGGAAACCGGCAAACATATCTTTGAAAAGTTCTATCAGGGCGACACCTCCCATGCCACACAGGGCAACGGCTTGGGGCTGGCGCTTGTCAGGAGGGTGGCGGATATTGTCGGCGGGGATATTTCCGTAGAGAGCGAAGTCGGAAAAGGAAGTACCTTTACGGTGAAGATCGGGAGGGCAGCGAATGGAGACATTCAAAAAGATTCTTAAAAAGATATTCTGTCTGCCCCCGCTCCCGACGGTTTTGGCAGCGCTTTTCGGCTACGGGTTTGTGATAGCCGTATTTGCGTTCGATATTCAAAACCCCATTCTGCGATATGCCTCCTACGCAGCTTCAGCCTATGCGCTGATCGTCACCTGCACGGGGCTTGTTTATGTCAATACGGCGATAGGTGGTGTCAAAAAGTTCGTCTCCGATCATCCGCTGATGAAAAAATTCCGCTCCACCAAGGTAGGCGAAAAATACATGACCGATGTGCGTTTCCGGGCGGGAGTTTCCTTGTATCAGGGCTTTTTTATCAATCTCCTGTATATCGTTATGAAACTGGTATCGGGTATTGTCTACCGCTCCACATGGTTCATTGCGCTTGCGGTCTATTACATTTTGCTTGCTGTGATGCGCTTTCTACTGGTACGGCGGCTGAATGTGCGGGACGAAGCATCGGAGCTGCGCCGTTATCGGCTGTGCGGGATCATGCTTTTGTTTATGAATCAGGCGCTTGCTGGAATCGTTATATTTATGGTGCATCAGAACCGGGGCTTTGATTATCCGGGACTGCTCATCTATGCGATGGCCGCGTATGCCTTTTACGCTGTCATAGTTGCCGTAATCAATATCGTAAAGACCCGAAAGCATAAAAGTCCGATTCTGTCTGCTGCAAAGGCAATCAACCTTGTTGCCGCGTTAGTGTCTATCCTCTCGTTGGAAACAGCAATGATGGCGCAGTTCGGTGGGGACGACGATCCGATCTTCCGTCAGGTTATGACTGCCGCGACGGGAGGCGGCGTCTGTACCATCGTGATCGGTATGGCGATTTACATGATCTGTCGGGCAAATAAAAATCTTAAAAAGATTGAATTTAAAAATTTTCAAACATAACTTGAATGTTTTGCAAACAGTTGACTGCTACAATAACCGCAGAATCCCGAAAGGAGTAATGGATCATGGAAGAAAAGAAAGAAACCTTCACCTATACCTATTCCGCAAAGGAGCAGGAAGAAATCAAAAAGATTCGGGACAAATATGCGCCCTCGACAAAAGAAGAAACAACTATGGAGCAGCTTCGCCGTCTGGATGAAAGCGCCACAAAGGGAGCAACTGTCGTATCGCTGATCGTAGGGATTATCAGCTCCCTGCTGCTTGGCGTTGGGATGTGCTGCACGATGCTGCCCGGCTGGGAAGCCTATTTCATTCCGGGCATTGCGGTAGGCGTAGTCGGCATTATCGGCGTGATCGCTGCCTATCCGATCTACAACCGCATGGTAAAGCGCAAGAGGGAAAAACTTGCGCCGGAAATCATGCGGCTGTCGGATAAACTGATGAAATGATAAGGCAAGGAAAATGGGAAATAAATAGCAAAGCCGGAGATTGAGCCGGTCATCTGTCCAGAAGCCGGCTGACTGCCTTCACGGCCTCTTCGTCTGTTCTCCAGATCTGATACTCGCTGATGCCGGGAAGCCCCATGGAGACGGCCGGATTGCGATAGGTCATGCCGCTTTCCAGGACGGTCTTGCCGGACATATGAAAGGTGCGGACATCGGTGCGGGCAAGCAGTTCGCGGACCGTCCCGGCGTTTACGCCGCCTCCAGCCATGATGGCCGGACCGTGATCGGCGGACAGTTCCGCCAGTTTCTGAAGCAGGGGGAGTCCCTCATGGCAGGAGGACGCCTGGCCGGAGGTGAGGATCGTATTTATGCCCAGACGTCTGGCTTGTTCCCGGGCAGTAAACGGATCGCGGCACATGTCGAAGGCCCTGTGAAGCGTGACGGACATGCCGCGGGCGCAGTCCATGAAGCGGCTCACGCTGTCCGTATCGAGGGCGCCGTCGGGCTGCAGGCTTCCGACGACTACGCCGTCGGCGCCGGCCTCCGCGAAGGCACGGATCTCCCGGCAGATGATGTCGGTCTCTGCCTCGGAGTAGAGAAAATCGCCGAAGCGGGGGCGTATAAGCACATGGATGGGCAGGGAGACAAGTTCCCGGACTTTCTCATAAAGGGCCATCGTCGGCGTGGTGCCGCCGATGATCAGGTTGGCGCAGAGCTCCAGGCGGTCGGCGCCGCCGCGCTCCGCCGCGACGGCGGACTCGGGGGAGTCGACGCAGCATTCCAGAAGATATGGTTTTTTAGCCGATGATGTCATAGGACTCCTTTCGCGGCGCCGCCCGGCAGGATGCGGATTCAGCATGATCCTGCCGTCCGGCGCTCAAAGCAACTACAGAAGATTATAGCACACTTTTCTTTCCTGTGCGAAGAAAATCCGCAGATTTCCGGCATTTCCGGCAATAGAAGAATCCTGTTTTTAAAAAAGAATAGATAATTGACCGCCCCGTCCTTTTGTGGTATGGTTATCTCATGCTGCGTGGTATATTGGGATGAAAAGTGACAGGAGAGAGATTTTTATGGGAGGAAATCATTTCCCCGGCGGGGTCTGGCCGGTCATGCTGGCCCCGTTTACGGAGGACGGTCATATCGATTATCATGGGCTCGGTGAACTGGTGGAGTGGTATATCGCGAACGGCTCGTCCGGACTGTTCGCGGTCTGTCAGTCCACGGAAATGTTCTGCCTGACGCTTGAGGAGCGGGTGGGGTACGCCCGGTTCGTGAAGGAGAAGGCGGCCGGAAGGGTGCCGGTCATCGCATCCGGACATATTTCTGATTCCTTCGAGGATCAGGTGGAAGAGCTTAAGGCTGTCGCCGCCACCGGCGTGGACGCGGTGATCCTGATCACCAACCGGCTGGCGCGGCAGGATGAGAGCGACGGGGTCTGGATGACGAATCTTGAGCGGCTTCTGGCGGCGCTGCCGGAAGAGATCAAGCTGGGCTTTTATGAATGTCCTTATCCGTATAAGCGGCTTCTGACGGCGGATATGATCCGTAAATGCGCCCGAACGGGCCGGTTTTATTTCCTGAAGGATACGTGCTGCGATATCGGGCAGATCCGGGAGAAGCTGAAGGCCATTGAGGGAACGAATATGAAGCTTTATAACGCCAATACTGCAACCTTGCGGGAATCGCTTCTGCTAGGTGCGACAGGTTACAGCGGCGTCATGGCGAATATGCAGTGCCGGTTGTACGCCAGGCTCTGTGCGGACCCGTCCGGCAGCCGGATGGAGGAGCTGTCCGATGCGCTGACGATCTGCGCGCTGATCGAACGGCAGGTGTATCCGGTGAATGCAAAATATTATCTGCAGCGGCAGGGGCTTCCGATCACCACAGTGACCCGGACGAAGGACCGGGCGCTTCTGGATGAAACGGCGAAGAGCGAAGTGGAGATGCTGGGGCGGATCACGGAGCGGCTGCGGAAGAAGTATTGCTGATGCTGTAGCGTTTTTTGTCAGGAGGTTTTACATAGTTTTATGAATGTACCAAACAGTTTCATCCGCGCGGCGGGCCGGTACGGTATCCGGGAGGAAGATATCGTCTTCACAGCCGCCGCGGATTTCGATATGGAGTACCGTTTCGCGGACAGTATCGCGGCGGTTACGAAGAAACAGCTGATCTTCGCGGCGTACCCTTACCGGGAGAAGCGGGAGTACCGCTTCGGAGGTTACAGCGGCTGGCAGTTAGAGGATACGAAAGAGCTGGAAGAGCCGGCGATCCGGCTGTGGGATCTGGAGCGGGTCGAGCGGCTGGAAGTGATCCGGGAAGTCAGCACCGGCGTGCTGATGGCGGTGATCGACGGAACGGAACAGTGCCTGTGTCATTTCTCCAACACCCGGATGGAAGTCTTCCTGCGGATCTGCCGGATCCTGGGCAAGATCAAGAAGGAAGAGGAGATCACGGCCGAGGATCTGGATGTGAGGAAGGGCCGGGAGTGCTGTCCCAAGTGCGGCATGATCTACCCGGATCAGGAGCGGAAGGTCTGCCCCAAGTGCATGGACAAGAAATCGATCCTTTTGAGGATTCTGTCGTATTTTAAGCCATATAAGCTGGCACTGGCGGTGATGGTCTTCTGCTATCTGGGAACGGCGGCCTTAAACCTGATCTGGCCGTACTTAAGCGGAACCATTCTCTACGACCGGGTACTGGCCCGGGATGAGAGTTTTCTGGCGCTTCTGCAGCTGCCGGCAGGACGGTTTGTAACCGCACTTGTAGTCCTGGTGATAGCTATGATCGTGACAAAGGTTGCGCTTCAGGGGCTGGGTATCCTGCAGGGCGTGATGACCGCCCGGATCGCCCCGGAAGTGGTGGCCACGCTGAAGAGTCAGGTATTTGATTCCATGGGGAGACTGTCGATCAGCTTCTATTCCAGAAGGCAGACCGGAGGACTGATGACCAGGGTCTCGGACGACGCGGAAGAGATATCCAGTTTCTTCATCGACGGACTGCCGTACATATTCATCAATGCGGGTATCCTGCTGGCGACCGGCATCATCATGCTCTGCTTAAATCCCCTTCTTGCCGTTGTATCCATGGCGCTCATGCCTGTACTGGTGGTCATGAGTGCGAAAATGATGCCGCACCTCTGGCATTATTACGGCAAGCGGCACCGTGCCAACCGGCGCTTAAACGCGCAGATGAACGAGAATTTCATCGGCGCCCGCGTGGTGAAGGCCTTCGGCCAGGAAGAGCAGGAAATGGTCCGCTTCTCGTCGAGCAACAAGCGGGTTCGGGGCGCGGAGCTGGATCTGGCGCGCTATGACAACAAATTTTACGCGCTTTACGCCGCCGTGGAAGACACGCTGAGCTTTCTGGTATGGGCGGTAGGCGGCGCGCTGATCATCAGCGGTTCCAATATGGAAGTCGGTATGCTTCTGACCTTCTCCGGCTATGTGGGGCAGCTGCAGGGACCGCTGGAATTCATGTCCAGGATCGTCCGCTGGTACACTGACTGTATGAATTCGGCCCAGAGAATGTTTGAGATCATCGACGCCGTACCGGAGGTGAAAGAATCGCCGGATCCTCTGCGGCCACAGAGCCTGCGGGGCGAGATCGAGCTGAAACATGTGACCTTCAGTTACGAGTCCCACAAACCGGTACTAAAGGACGTCAGCTTCCATGTGAACGCCGGCGAGGTCTTCGGTATCGTGGGCCGGTCCGGCTCCGGCAAGTCCACGCTTGTGAACCTGATCTCCCGTCTCTACGATACGGAAGAGGGCGAGGTGCTGGTGGACGGCGTGAACGTGAAGCAGTACGGCTTTAAGGAACTTCGCAAGAATGTGGCCATGGTGTCCCAGGAGACCTATATTTTCATGGGAACCGTGGCGGAAAATATCGCCTACGCCCGTCCCGACGCCACCAGGGAGGAGATCATCCGGGCGGCCATCCAGGCCAACGCCCACGATTTCATCTGCCGGATGCCAGAGGGCTACGACACGATCCTGGGCGCGTCCCGGCGGTCCCTGTCCGGCGGCGAGAAGCAGCGTATCTCCATCGCCAGGGCGATCCTGGCGGATCCGAAAATCCTGATCCTGGACGAGGCCACGTCCGCCGTGGATACGGAGACGGAGCTGGCGATCCAGAAGTCGCTGGAACGGCTGGAGAAAGGCCGCACGGTGCTGTCCATCGCCCACCGGCTGTCGACGCTTCGCAACGCGTCGCATCTGATCGTGCTGGACGACGGGAAGATCACGGAGTCCGGGACGCACGAGGAGCTGCTTGCGAAGAAGGGAACCTATTATAAGCTGAGCGAACTGCAGACGAAGGCGCTGGCGATGCGAGGGATCGAGTAAAAAATATTGTGCGGAGAGAAGGAAATAGAAAGAAGGTATCGATATGCCGCCAATGAGAGAACAGGAACACCAGGATCTGTTGAACCTGCGTGAATTTGACGAGGAAGCGCTAAAGAAAGAGTCGGAGGAGCTTCTGGAAATGCGTCTTCTGACCCGCGACAACGCCCGGTTCGCCCGGACGGGAGGCGGATTCATTTCCCTGAAATACGGGGAGAAGGAGTATTCCCGCGTCGGGGTCTATCTGACGTTCCCGCTGACGGAGCCGGAGGAATTCATCTCGATCCGCGAGTCGGACGAGAAGGCGAAGGAGATCGGCCTGATCGAGAAGCTGTCCGACCTGGACAAGGACCAGCAGGAGATGATCCGGGAACAGATCCGGCTTCGGTATTTCATGCCGGTCATCGAGAAAGTGCTGGACGTGAAGGACGAGTACGGCTACGCCTACTGGAATGTGACCACCGGCTTCGGGGCCTGCCGCTTCACCACCAGGATGAGCGGCGACGCGGTGATCTTCCTGGGCGACAACCGGCTGATGGTGACGGACATCGACGGGAACCGGTACGAGATCCCGGATTTCTATAAGCTGAGCGTCCAGGAGAGGAAGAAGCTGGATCTGTTTATTTAAGTTTTAGAAATGAGGCAAGTTTCATGAAGTTACTATATACACTAACGCCCGCCCAGACGGAGGCGCTTCATCTTGCGCCCGGCGAAAAGCTGTGGTACTGCGTCCCGGTGGATCTGGCGTATGACAACCAGACGAAACGGGTCCGCGAGTCCTATACCGACCGGATCTGGCTGGCCGTGACCCAGAAGCGCTTTCTGGTACTGGACGGCGAGGCGGTGACCGCGTCCTGGGAACTGACGTCCTGCGAGCGGATCCGCTGCGAGCATCAGGTTCACAGCGGAATCGTGACTGTCCTGACGAGAGCCGGCCAGGAGATCTGCGCGGCCCGTTTCTCCATGCGCCATATCATCCGCGTCTCCTATGTGGCCCGCGGCGCCCAGGCGCTGATCACGGCCCTTGAGGACGGCCGGATCCCCGGTGAGGAGGAGCAGGTCCACAGCCACGAATATGAGAAATACTGTGAGAAATGCGGACGCGCCCTGCCGGGCACCAGCAGGTGTCCCTACTGTTCGGGCAAGGGCGACATCATGCGCAAATTTTTCACCCTCTGCGGCGGTTATATCGGAAAGCTCCTGCTGATCTCCCTTCTGATGGTCCTGGTGTCCGTGGTGAATCTGCTGACGCCCATGGTCCAGAGGGATTTCATCGACAATGCCCTCGTTACGGGACAGGGGACCTGGCGGGATCTGTGGATCTTCGCGGGGGTCAGCTTCGCGCTCCTGCTCCTGCGGATCATCCTGTCGGTGGTGCGCTACTGGAACTGCGCCAAGCTGGGCGCGTCGCTGAGTATGACGCTCCGCCAGAAGCTGTATTACAAGATCCAGAGCCTGTCATTGTCTTTCATCAATAACCGCCGGCCCGGCGAGCTGATGAACCGGGTATCCAGGGACACCAGGCAGATCCGGCAGTTCATGGAGGATGTGTTTGGCGACATGTTCTCCACGCTTCTGACGATGATCGTCTCTCTGGTCGTCATGCTGACGATCAGCTGGAAAATGACGCTTCTGTCGCTGGCGTTCGTGGTGCTCGTGTTTGTCCTGTTCCGGCTTTTCCATCACCATGTCCATGTGATCTTCCATAAGCAGTGGCTGAAGTCCGACGACTTAAGCAGCCGGCTGCAGGATATCATTTCCGGGATCCGTGTGGTGAAGACCTTCGGTCAGGAGGAGCGGGAGGCGGAACGCTTCCGGCAGACGGCCATGGATTTCGCGGCGATTTCCCGGAAAAATGAGACCTTCTGGGCCGTGCTTTTCCCGATCATCAGCTTTCTGATGAGCTGCGGGACCTATTTTGCGGTTCTCTTCGGCGGCCTGGATGTGCTGAACGGAAGGATGAGCATGGGCCAGCTGGTCCAATATATCACTTACTGCGGCTATCTCTTCGGGCCGCTAAACTGGATGACGCATCTGCCCAGGGCGGTCATGCAGCTGATCATCAGCCTGAACCGGATCTACGATGTGCTGGATGAGGAGCCGCGGATGGCGGATAAGCCGGACGCGAAGGAATTCCCGATCCGGGGCGCGTTTACATTCGAGCATGTGTCCTTCGGCTACCAGACCTACGAGCCGGTGCTGGAAGATATCAATTTCGAGGTAAAGCCCGGAGAAATGATCGGCCTGGTGGGCGCTTCCGGCGCCGGCAAATCCACGCTGATCAATCTGATCATGCGGCTTTACGACGTGGACCAGGGACGGATCACGATCGACGGCGTGGACATTCGGGACATCAGGATGGAGAGCCTCCATTCCCAGATTGGCGTAGTGCTGCAGGAGACCTTCCTGTTCTCCGGCACGATCCTCCAGAATATCCGCTTCGCGCGGCAGGACGCGCCTCTGTCCGAGGTGATCCAGGCGGCCAAGGCGGCCAATGCCCACGATTTCATCTGCAAGACCCCGGACGGCTACAATACCTACGTGGGCGAGCACGGCTACAATCTGTCCGGCGGCGAGCGGCAGCGGATCTCTATCGCCCGGGCGATCCTAAATAATCCGCGGCTTCTGATCCTGGACGAGGCCACGTCGGCGCTGGATACGGAGAGCGAGTTCCTGATCCAGCAGGCGCTGGAGCGGCTTGTAAAAGGGCGGACCACATTTGCCATCGCCCACCGGCTTTCCACGCTGCGGAACGCGGACCGGCTGGTCGTGATCGATAAGCATGGTATTGCTGAGATCGGTACCCACAATGAGCTGCTGGAGAAGAAGGGGATTTACTATGGGCTTGTGACGGCGCAGCTTAAGATGTCGGAGGGGAGATAGAGGTTTACCGCGCGAAAAGAAATGGACTTAGTTTATGAATAGAGTTTTGACGGAAAAGGCCGGGATGATCGGAGATCCCGGTCTTTTTTTGATTACGTCAGTATGCAAGCGGAGCGCCAGCGACGCTCAGCCCGCATAAAAATATAATTTCGCGAACGTGTGTTCTTGCATAACTGCGCCGGGTTATGCTATACTTAGGACAGATGTTTAAAGAGCGGCAGTCTGAAGAGCGTGAGAAAGAGAAGCAGAAGAAAGGGGGTGCAGGCAGATGGGAAGCGCGGCAAAGCGGCAGGCAAGTTCAGACCCGGAACGGCAAACACAGCGTGACCGAGTATACATTGCAATTGACCTGAAATCCTTTTACGCGTCGGTTGAGTGCCGGGAGCGCGGACTGGATCCGCTGACCACGAATCTGGTAGTGGCCGATGAGAGCCGCACGGAGAAGACCATCTGTCTGGCGGTTTCGCCTTCACTGAAGGCATACGGCATTCCGGGACGGGCGCGGCTCTTTGAGGTGGTCCAGAAGGTGCGGGAGGCCAATCGCCGCCGTCTGGCGGACGCGCCGGGCCGGACATTTACGGGGGAGTCTTTTCGTGTTTCCGAGCTGGCCTCGTCGCCGCAGATGGCTATTTCCTATATTGTGGCGTCGCCGCGGATGGCCCTTTATCTGGAACGCAGCACGCAGATCTATGAGATCTATCTGAAATATGTAGCCCCGGAAGATATCCACGTCTATTCCATCGACGAGGTGCTGATCGACGCCACCGGCTATCTGGGGACTTATAAGCTGACGCCGCGCGAATTCGCGATGCGGATGATTCAGGACATTCTCAAGTCGACCGGCATCACGGCCACCGCCGGCATCGGGACGAATCTGTATCTGGCCAAGGTGGCCATGGATATCGGCGCGAAGCATGTGGAGCCGGACGCCGACGGCGTGCGGATCGCTCAGCTGGATGAGATGAGCTACCGGCGGCAGTTGTGGGGACACCGCCCTTTGACTGATTTCTGGAGAGTGGGGCAGGGCTACCGGCGGAAGCTGGAGGAACACGGGCTTTATACTATGGGCGATATTGCCCGGTGTTCCCTGGGCGGTCCGGGAGATTATTACAATGAGGAGCTGCTATACAAATTATTCGGCGTGAACGCGGAGCTTCTGATCGACCACGCCTGGGGCTGGGAGCCGGTGACGATCGCGGATGTGAAAGGTTATAAGCCGGAGTCCAACAGCATAAGTTCCGGGCAGGTCCTGCAGTCTCCCTACGACTGCGGGAAGGCCCGACTGGTGGTCCATGAGATGGCGGATTTGCTGGCGCTGGATCTGGTGGATAAGCGCCTGGTGACGGACCAACTGGTGCTGACGGTCGGTTATGACGTTGAGAACCTGATGGATCCGGCGCGGGCAGCCAGGTATAAGGGACAGGTTACCACGGACCGCTATGGGCGCCGGATTCCCAAACATGCCCACGGAACGGAGAATCTGAAACGGCAGACTTCCTCGTCGCGGCTGATCTCGGAGGCGGTTCTGCGGCTTTATGACCGGATCATTGATCCGGAGCTTCTGGTGCGGAGGATCACCGTCGCGGCATGCCGGGTGGCGGATGAGCGGGAGACGAAGGCGGAGCCGGAAATGGTGCAGCTGGATCTGTTCACGGATTACGAGGCGCTTGAGCGGGAGAAGCAGAAGGAAGAGGAGCAGCTTGCGAAAGAGCGGAAGATGCAGGAGGCCATGCTTTCTATCAAGAAGAAGTATGGCAAGAACGCGGTGCTTAAGGGTATGAATCTGCAGGAAGGCGCGACGGCGGCGCAGCGGAACGCGCAGATCGGGGGGCATAAAGCATGAATGACTACGACGACATCATCAATCTCCCCCACCATGTCTCCAAAACCCATCCGCATATGACCATCACCGAGCGTGCGGCCCAGTTCTCGCCGTTTGCGGCTCTGACGGGCCACGGCGACGCGATCCGGGAGACGGCCCGGCTGACGGAAGACCAGATATTTCTGGATGAAGATATGCTGGTGCGGCTGGATGAGAAACTGACAGAATTGGCGAGGCTGGTTGAGACCGGTGATCAGCCGGAAGCCGCGGTTACGTACTTCGAGGCGGATGAGCGTAAGAAAGGCGGAGCGTACCGGACGAAGACGGGCCGGGTGAAGCAGGTCGATCCGGCCGAGAGGAAAGTCATTTTCACGGATAGGACGGAACTGGAGATCGAGGATATTTTCGATATTGAGATTGCGTTGGAATAAAAACGCCGCTTCCACGCGGCAGAATGGAGGACTATATGAATTACTACGCAACGGAAAAGATCAACGATAATCTGACGCTGATCCGCAGCTTAAGCGGCGAACTTCTGTATCTGGTGGAGGGCACCGAGCGCGCGGCTCTCATCGACACATGTGTGGGCGTCGGCCATTTGAGAGTATTTGTGGACAGTCTGACGGATAAGCCGCTGACCGTGCTTCTGACCCACGGCCATGTGGATCACGCGCCCGGGGCGCCGGAATTTGACACGGTCTATATGAATGAGCGGGATATTCCGCTGTACCGCACGCGCTGCTCCCTGGAGGCGAGAAAAGGCTATCTCAAAGCGAATTTGGGATCGCGCTTCGCGGAACTGACGGAAGAGGACTTTGTGCCGGAGGCGCCGGATTATCCGTTCCGGCCGCTTCATGACGGCGACAGCTTCGATCTGGGCGGTATCCATATCGACGCTTACGCCCTGCCGGGACATACGCCGGGCAGCATGGTGTTCCTGCTGCGTGAAATGCGCACCCTGATCACCGGGGATTCCTGCAATAACGCTACTTACCTGTTCCTTAATGAGTCCAGTCCCCTGACGGAATATCGTGATAATCTGAAGCGCGTGCAGAACCGTCTGGCCGGGCAGTACGACCGGATCTACATGTCCCATGTGGTGATGGAGGCCGGGACGGATATGATCGACAATGTGCTGGAGGCGATCGATGAGGCGCTGCGCGGAGAGGCGGACGACCTGCCCTATGAATTTCATGAGTATCACGCCTTTATCGCGAAGAAGTGCAATATGCGGTTTGAGCGCGAGGACGGAAAGAGCGGGAATATCGTGTATGATAAGGAGAAGCTGGTGTAGGGAGAATCTATAGTGGAGGATCGTCATAGAGAGCGCAGTAAGGCAGCAGTATTTTCGGAAATATATCGATCATTATATGACATATTTCCGAATGAATATTGATTTTTTTCCGAAAAATGAGTATACTATTACCAAAACATGCAGGGAGGCGATACCATGGCTGACATGATTTCCGTAAAAGAAGCCGCGAAACGCTGGAATGTGACCGAAAGAAGCGTGACCGGATTCTGTCGTGATGGGAAAATTCCCGGCGCCGTAAAGCGCGGGAAGGCATGGATGATTCCTGCCGACGCGCAAAGGCCTGCGGACAATCGTGTGAAAACAGGCGCGTACAGACAGCCGCATAGCTGCGGCGGACACGAGAGCCGCCTTCCCCTGCCTGTAGGAGTCTCCGATTATCGCCTTGCTTCGACAGAGTATTACTATATTGACAAGACACTGCTGATCCGTGATTTTCTGGATGAGCGTCCGATGGTGTCTCTGTTTACCAGACCCCGCCGTTTCGGGAAGACGCTGAACATGGATATGCTGCGCACATTTTTCGAAAAATCGGATGAGGATACATCGCGCTATTTCAAGGATAAGAAGATCTGGGCCTGCGGAGAGAAATATCGTGCTTACCAGGGCAGATATCCGGTTATTTTTCTCTCTTTTAAGGATATGAAGTACAATTCCTGGGAAGAAACGCTGGAGGATGTCAGAGATACGATCGCTCGGGAGTATAAACGGCACAGAATATTGCTGACAAGCGACAGGATCGATGAGACTGAAAAGCATTTTTTCAATGAAATCACTGCGAAAACCGCAACGGTGGTTGAACTTTCGCACGCGCTTCTGTATCTCTCGCAGATGCTTCACGAGCATTATGGAGAGTGCGCGGTCATTATCGTGGATGAATATGATACGCCGATCCAGCAGGGACATGCAAAAGACTTTTATGAAGAAGTGATTTCATTTATGCGCAACCTTCTCTCGGGCTGCTTTAAGGACAATAAGCACCTGGCTTACGGATTTCTCACAGGGGTGCTTCGCATTGCCAAGGAAAGTATTTTCAGCGGATTAAATAACCTGACGATTAATTCGGTGCTTGATAACAAATACAGCGAGTACTTTGGTTTTACCGCGGAGGAGGTCAGGGAGACGGCGCGGTATTACGGAGTTTCCGATAAGTTTTCCGAGATCTGCGAATGGTATGACGGCTATCGGTTCGGCAATACGGAGATCTTCAATCCGTGGTCTGTGATCAATTATTTCAGCAATCACTGCGAGCCGAGAACATACTGGCTTTCCACCGGCAGCAACGATATTATCGGAGAGGTGATCGACGAGGCCGATGATGAGATCTATCAGAAGCTGACGTCCCTTGTCAACGGCGGTTCATTTGCAACGTATATCGATACGGGCGTTATTTATCCGCAGATCAGAAGCAATCCTTCTTCGATCTACAGTTTTCTGCTTGTCGCAGGCTACTTAAAGGTACTCCGCTCGTCTGTCTCTGTCGGCGGGGACTTCGTGTGCGAAGTGACTGTGCCAAACAAGGAGATTTTGTTAGTGTACCGAAAGGAGATCCTGCGGCGGCTTGAACACATCATTCCTCAGTCTACTGCGATTGCCGTTCAGGAGGCGATCTTTGCCGGCAACGGTGGCCGGCTTGGATCGCTCATTCAGACAATGCTGGTTCAGTCGGTCAGCTGCCTCGATACGGCAAAAGAAAGCTTCTATCATGGATTTATGCTGGGTGTCTGCGCCTTGCTGGGCGGCAGCTATGTAACGAGCAACCGCGAAGCCGGCGACGGCCGGTATGATATTCAGCTATGTCCGGCGGATCTGCGTTTACCGGGTATCCTGATCGAGCTGAAGGCAGGCCGGAACTGTTCGGAGGGCAGGCTGAAGGGACTTGCCGAAACGGCGCTGACGCAGATCAATGAGAAGAACTATGATGCGGAGATGAAAGCGAAGGGCGTCAGGACGATTTACCGATACGGGATCGCGTTTTGCGGAAAAAGGGTGGAAGTTGCAGCTGATAACTGATCGCAGGGGCTTACAGGCCGAAGAGGAATTATTGGCTGAAAGAGAGTACAGAATGCGAGAGGATTTTACCGGTGACGGAGACTTTTAGGTTACGGAAAAGTATAGAATACGTGAGATTTACAGGACGATCATAGATTTATAGGTTGCAGAGGTTATAGACGGCAGGAACAGAAAGGCATGGTGAAATAGTATGGCTCAGGGACAATATAAATTACCGGCGCATCCGCAGGCTCTGGCGGAGAATGTAATAACCGGGGACAAGTATCGGATTACGGTGCTGACGGAGGGACTGATCCGGCTGGAGTACAGTGAGGACGGAATCTTCGAGGACCGTGCGACACAGACGGTCTTAAACCGCGACTTCCCGGCCGTGTCATATCATGTGGGGGAAGAGGACGGCGAGCTTCTGCTCGTCACCCGGCGTCTGCGTCTTCGCTATGATCGGAAGGTGTTCTCCGCGAGAGGCCTGCGGATCGAGATGAAGTGCGATTCGCTGGCCGGCGGAGGCGTCTGGCATTATGGGGACGCGGTTGACGACTTGGGCGGAACCGTCCGTACGCTCGACGGGGTGGACGGGGCCTGCAGGCTGGGGCATGGGCTGATGTCGGTCCTGGGCTTCTCTGTGCTGGATGATTCCCGCTCCCTGATCCTGACGGACGGCGGCTGGGTGGAACCGCGCAGGAAAGGAATCTGCGATTTCTATTTCTGGGGATACGGAGCGGATTATCTGGGATGCCTGAAAGACTTCTACCATCTGTGCGGAAAGACGCCGATGCTGCCACGGTTCGCGCTGGGGAACTGGTGGAGCCGTTACTACGAGTATACGGAAGAGAGCTATCTGGAACTGATGGAGCGGTTCGACCGGGAGGGCATTTCATTTTCGGTGGCTGTCATCGATATGGACTGGCACCTGGTGAAGATCGACCCGAAGTACGGAAGCGGCTGGACCGGCTATACCTGGAACCGGGAGTTCTTCCCGGATCCGGAGCGGTTTATGCGGAAACTGCATGAGCGGGGCATGCGGATCACGTTAAATGTGCATCCGGCGGAGGGCGTCGGAGCGCATGAGGAAATGTACGCCGCGATGGCAGAAGAACTGGGCAGGGATATTTCCCGAGAAGCGCCGATCGCCTTTGATATCACGGATCCGGCGTTTCTGGCTGCTTATTTTAAGTATCTGCACCACCCGCAGGAAGAAAAAGGCGTGGACTTCTGGTGGCTCGACTGGCAGCAGGGCGGCGTTACGAAGATGGAAGGAATGGATCCGCTGTGGATGCTGAACCATTTCCATTTCCTGGACAGCGCGCGGGACGGGAAACGGCCGATGACATTTTCCCGCTATGCGGGGCCGGGCTCCCACCGCTATCCGGTCGGATTCTCGGGGGACACCGTGATCACCTGGGAATCACTGCGGTTCCAGCCATATTTTACCAGCACGGCGTCCAATATCGGTTACGGCTGGTGGAGCCACGACATCGGCGGGCATATGCGCGGGTATAAGAATGACGAGCTGGAGGCAAGATGGTACCAGTTCGGCGTGTTCTCCCCCATCAACCGTCTGCACAGCACGAAAAATGAGTTTAACGGAAAGGAACCGTGGCGCTTTAAGGCGGAGGTCCGCGCGGTGATGGATGATTTCCTGCGGCTGCGCCGCCGGCTCGTTCCCTATCTGTATACGATGAACCACCGCGCGTGGGCGGAGGATACGCCTCTGATCCTGCCGGTCTATTACCGGTATCCGAAGGATTGGGCTGCCTACCGGCAGAAGAATGAATATTTCTTCGGCTCGGAGCTGCTTGTGATGCCCATTACGTCGCCGGCAGTACCGGGGCTTAACCGTGCCAGGGAGACAGTTTGGCTGCCGGAAGGAACCTGGATCGACTTCTTCACCGGCGTGATCTATGAAGGCGGACGCACGATCCGGATGTACCGCGGGATAGAATCCATACCGGTGCTGGCGAAGGCCGGGGCGATCGTGCCGATGCAGGGGGAGGAAGAGTACGCCGGGGCGCAGGATAGGATGCCGGCGAAAACTGGGAATATAGATCAGAACCCGGAGGCTCTGGTATGGCGGATCTACGGCGGCGCGGATGGCCGATTCGTTCTTTACGAGGATGACAATGTGAGCTGTGATTATCAGAAGGGAATCTGCGCGGAGACAGCGGTGGAGCTGTCCTGGAGTGAGACCCCGGCCATTGCGATCCATCCCGCGAAGGGAGAGTTGTCTCTGATCCCGGCGGAGAGGACTCATGCGATCGAATTTTACGGATGCCGTGAGAACGAAGTGATCTGTACGGCCGATGGACAGCCCTTGGAGGTACATACTTCTTACGAAGAAGAAAGGCACTGCCTGCGAATCGTTCTGCCCGCGGTGCCGGTGACGGCGGAGTTGGTGATAAGATTTGCGCGAAAGCCGGAGCTTGCCGGAAATGATATAAAGAAACTGGTATATGATTTCCTGGATCAGGCGGAGATGGATTTCGATCAGAAGACGGAGATCTATCGCACTGTCTGCGGCGGGCAATCGGTCCCCGTGATCCTCAGCCAGCTGCAGGTACTGGGGCTTTCGGAGGATATGATGGGGTGCCTGACGGAGATTCTGACGGCGTGGCCCGGCTTAGTTTAGAGAGAGTAAGATTCATTTAATACAAAGAACGCGTCACTGGCGCGTTTTTTGCATACTGACGTAATCTGAAAGGGCAGGCGGATGGGAAAGATATGCCATCAGCCTGCCCTGTTTTTAATCTCATGTATTTAGTACCTTCGTTTGGAACGCCTCCGGGCTGATCTGCACATTCGGCCCGAAATTCAGCTCCTTCAGCTGGTCGCAGCCGCCGAAGACCCAGGCGTAGATCTTCTTCATGCCCTTGCCGCAGACCACCCGTTTCAGCTGCTTGCAGTCTTTGAACGCGAAGGGCGGCAGGCTTGCCAGCTTGTCCGGCAGGATGATCTCCTCTAGGCCGCAGCGGGCGAAGGTGTAACCCCACAGGCTGGTAAGCCCGGCCGGGAGATCCAGATGGTGAAGGTTTACGCATCCGTCGAACAGGAATTCGCCCAGGTCCGTGACTGTCTCGGGGATGCGGACGGAGGTAATCTCTTCGTGTCCGGCGAAAAGCTGGTCGAAGAGGACGGTCACCGGGATCTCGTTATAGGTGTCCGGGATCGTCACTTCGGCTTCGTCGCCCTGGTAGCCTGAGACGCAATAGGTTCCATTTTCCATCAGTTTATAGGTGAATTCCTGCATAGTTCATTCCTTCTTTCCTGTTATGGGACTGGTGCTTCCTTAGTATAGCATAAAACGGCGGCGATTGCCAGACTTGTTTTCATTCGTATTTTCGAGTGCAATATTTACTTGAATTATCAGGAGCGAATTTCCGAAACAGTGTTTCGGAAAAGTACTGCAAAGGAAACTGCAAGAGTGGATTGAAGAGGAGACCGGAGGCAGAGACAATTGAAATGCTGACAATCGGAAAAGCACGAACCACAGAAGTAATTATGAACTGCGCTCCGTGCTTTTTCAATTCTGAAAATCTGCCCCTGAAATCAAAGAAGTCTTCTTTCTCTGGTAATTATTATACCAGAAAATGCCTGTAATTACAAGCCTTGTATTATCGGAAGCCGAGGGTTATACTTAATGAGCTATACTTAACACGCTGCGGTTTTGGCGACGCGCGGCGGGTGTTGCTTGTGGCGGCGGGCGTGGCCTGCGCCTGCGTCTGCTGCGCGCCGCGGGAACATTGTTCGATGTCAGGCATACGGTTCGGCCAGGGAGGAACAGCATGAAGAAGAGCGATTTTCAGCAGGAAGAAAACTATCTGAACAAGGTGGAAGGTGTCATCCGTGGAAAGCTTGCGCGGCTGCGTGATCTCAGGACTCCACTGAAAGGCCGGGTGCTGCAGGAGCGGAAGGAGATGTGGGAGGAGAACCGGCACCAGATCAGCGATTTTGACGACGTGGTTCTTCTGAGCGTTCAGGAGGCCGATGTGAGATCGGCGGAAGAGCAGTATGAGCAGAACGAGCTGGAGATCGGGCGGCTTGAGAAAATGGAGAAGTCTCCTTACTTCGGCCGCCTGGATTATGAAGAGAAGGAAACCGGTGAGAAGGACACCGTCTATATCGGGACTTACGGCCTCGCGGAGGACGAGACCCACGAGATCTGCGTCGTGGACTGGCGGGCGCCTGTCTCCGCGATGTTTTATCATTTCGGCGTCGGACCGGCGTGGTATCAGGTGCGGGATTACCGGGAGGAGGTCTGTGTCACGGGGAAACGTCGGTACCGGATCGAGGAGGGGCGGCTTCTGCGTGCATATGATACCGAGTCGTCTGTAGACGACGATATTCTGGATCGAGTGCTTTCCGAACATTCCGACCATAAGCTGAAGGTCATCGCCGCCAGTATCCAGAAGGAGCAGGATCTGGCGATCCGCAGCGATCCGAAACGCTCCTGCCTGATCTACGGGCTGGCAGGCAGCGGGAAGACCAGCATCGGTCTGCACCGCGTCGCGTATGTGCTTTACAATTTAAGAGATACCGTAAAGTCGGAGAATGTTCTGGTTCTGTCCAATAACCACATTTTCAGTTCATACGTTTCGTCGATCCTGCCGGATCTTGGGGAAATGCCGCCGCAGAATATGGTATTCGCGGATATTCTGGAGACGTTTATGGACGAAGGCGTGGCAGCGGAGGATTATTATAGTCAGCTGAAGTGGCTGGATGGCAGATCAGATCTGACGCGGGAGAGTCTGGATCCGAAGCAGCCGGAACCGAATTCAGAGTGGGCGAATCCGGTTCCGGAGCGGTCAGCACAGGAGCAGATACATTGGGCTCTGGGGCAAATGAAGCCAGCCTTGGAGAAGGAGGATCCTGACTCAGCTCGTCTGAAATACCTTCGCCTCAAATATTCCGCGGATATGATCCGGTATTGTACGGACTATTTTGCTTCTTTTGCGTTCCAGGCGCCTGAGATCCGCTACAGGGGGAAGCTCGTGTTATCGCCGGAATCCGGTGAAAATGACCGGCAGAACCGGCAGGCGGACCGCGCGCTTGATTTTAAGGCCCGCCGCAGCCGGCTTGAACATCGGATCCGGCAGTCGATCGAGGAATTCTTTGAGACGAATAGGGAAGAGATCTGCAGGAATATTGAGGGAGACCATGAGGAGTATCTGTCGGCGTGGGAACTCCGTCTGATCTATGAGAGGACGCTGCAGTCGTATCTGGATTCGGCGCAGGAGAAATTCATCCGCTTAAACCGGCTGGATCCGGGGAAACAGGCGGCGCTTGTCCTGGCCGCGTATCTGCGCCGGGCGGGGGAAGAAGAGGAAGAGGCGGTGCGGTTTTATGAGTCGCTGAAGCATGGCGTGCTCTGGTACGAGGACGCGCTTTTCCTGCTTTTTGTCAGGACGCTGATGGGGGAGGCGGCTCCATTTTCCAATATCCTCCATACGGTGATCGACGAATCCCAGGATTACAGTCTGCTCCAGCTGCATATCATGAAGCGGCTGCTGCCCAGAAGCAGCTTTACGCTGCTTGGCGATATCTGCCAGACCGTCAATACGCTGACGACGATCCAGGAGTACGATGCTTATGAAAATGTATTCGGGCCCGGTCTTGTCCGGATCCGTCTTGGCAAATGCTACCGTTCCTCCGGCGACATCAACGCGCTGGCGTTCGCGCTGATCGGCGCGGCGGAAGGATATTCTTATTTTCAGCGGATGGCTGGTAAGCCGCGGTATATCATAAGCCAGGATCCGCTGTCCTGCATCGCGCCGATCCTTGAGCGGTTTAAGAAGTATCATTCGGCTGCGGTCATCACAAACAGCGGGGAGGAGGCTGCGGCGGTCTGGGAGAGTCTGCGGGGGCGCAGTAATCGGGCGGCCGCGGCTTCATCCGGGGCCGGGCAGTCGGATCAGGAGAAAACCAACGCAATTCAAGGGGAACGGCCTGACCGGGACGAAGTGCAGCTGATAGAGTCCCCGGAGGACGAGTTAAAAGGCAAAGTGGTCATTCTTCCGCTTCTGCTCGCGAAAGGACTGGAATTCGACGCGGTGATCCTGTATCACTGTGTTCATTCGAACGAAGGAAATGATTCCATCCGGCGGAAGGTTTATCTGGGATGTACAAGGGCGCTGCATGAATTGTATCTTATAGAGAGCGGGCCGCTGCCGGAAGCTCTGCGCGGGTGCGAAGAGTACCTTGAGATCGAGGAGTGGGAGTGATGGAGCGCCAGATATGACAGCAGCGGCCCGCCCGGAAGCGAGAACTTCCGGGCGGGCCGTTTGACTTGTTTCATGCGAGTAGAGCGCCAGTGACGCTCTGCCCGTATTTCCTCACGATTTCTCAATAAACCGTATCGCCGTCCCGTAGGCAACGACCTCGGCGGCGCCCTGCATCATGGAGGAGGAAGCCAGACGGACGCCGATGATCGCGTCCGCGTGGAGTTCCTCGGCCTCGTCCACCATGCGCTTGACGGCGATGGCCCGGGCTTCGTTCAGCATCTCGGTGTAGCCGGGGATCTCGCCGCCCACCAGCGTCTTCATACCGGCCATAAAGTCGCGGCCGAGATTCTTGCACTGCACGACGCAGCCTTTCACAAGGCCAAGCGCCTCATATTCTTTGCCGGGGTAATGTTCAATATTTAAGAGCTTCATTTTCTTCTCCTCCTTCGATTTCTTTCAGTCTTTCCCTGCAGGCAGCGACGACTCCGATCATGACCAGGATCGGCATGACGGTGATGATCACAAGAACCGGCGCGGGCGCGGGATCCAGCTGGTTCAGCCGCCAGAAGACGGCCAGAAATATCAGCATGACCGCGACGGTGACCGCCGCCGCGATGACGGGGACGAGCTTCCGTTTCCTTAAATCTGTCTGTTCCACATTCATAAACTGCGTACCTCCTTCTTCCAGAATTTCCATCTGATCCAGCCAGCGGGCAGCGTCGAGGCCGTCAAACGCTGTCCGGTCGTCCTGCATCATCCGGCAGATCAGCCGCGTGTGCTCCAGATTGGCTTCCTCCCGGTTCAGGGCCGCAAGCCGCCTCTCCAGGCAGTCGTTTAAGGAGAGCGTTCCGCCGGCCATGTCCCGGATGTCCCCGATGGGGACCGACAGCTTCCGCAGGAGCCGGATCTTCCGAAGGAGCGCCACGTCTTCCAGGGAATACTCCCGGTAGCCGTTGGCGGGATTGCGTCCCGGGGTAAGAAGGCCCTCCTCTTCGTAGAAGCGGATGTTCTTCTTCGCGATGCCCGCCAGTTCCTCCACCTGATTGATCTTCATTGTCGCGCCGCCTTTCTGTCTCTGATGCTGATTCGACCATACACCTTCCAGAAGGTGGAAGGTCAAGAGGTTTTTATGATTTTTTAAACAATTTTTCTAAACAGGCGCCCCGTCATCTCGATAATACCGGCAGCGGGGCGTTTAACTTTTTGTATTGCTTTCACTAGAGGACAGGTAAATGTACCCCTGCGGTCGAACGATTCAATAAAAATCATACATAAAAGCCGCATATTTATCAATAAGCAGGCTCAAAAAAGAGGCTCAAAAAAGACTTCTTGCAATTTGACAGAATCCGTGCTATATATTTTTGTGTATAAATATATTTTCATAGATACAATTTTGTCCGGCAGGCGGGTTCAGGGAGATGCCCGGCCGGACAGGTTTCATTTTCTTCCGTGCGGCATGGGGAGTTTCTGCATCTTAAGTGATATCTGCAAACAGGCCGCGCTTAAATGGAAAGTAAAATACTCCATCAATTTCTATTCCAGGAGGAAATCAATATGAGAACGAAATGGGCGCGAGATGGCCGCAGAATGACGAGGCGGTTCAACTCGGGGGGGCGCCGTGCACTGGCAGGACTGCTGGCAGTGGCGATGGTGTTTGGTCTGATGAACGTCAATCTGCCGGAGGCGAAGGCGGAAACCGCGGATAATTATAAGAAGGAGCAGGAGGCCCGTCAGGAAGAGTATAAGAAAAAGTTTGATCTGGATACGTTGAAGTGGAAAGCCAACGGTACAGATGCAAATGGAAATACAGTGAATTATGCTAATTCTGCCCGGAACTATCTGTATTGGCGGCCTGGTAGCTTTGGCGGTGTTCAGTATCGAAACTATATCCATGTCTATGCCTTCGAGGGTGACACGATTTGTTTCGGTTCCGATGTCTATAATTCCACATTAAATGCAGCAGGAACAGCTATAGCAAGTGAGGATGATCTGAAAGATATTCATAATCGGTTGGGTGCAGATGCCACGGTGGATATCGTGCTGACAGACTTGAGGGGAAACCGTATCCTTTATGATGTGAAACAAAATGGAGCGGGTCACATTCCTAATGTGCAGACGGAAGTGCTGGCCAAAACTATGGAGAAGCCAGCAGGAGAAAGTAAGAGCGTTGGCGGCGAGAACTATAAATACACGCCCCTGACCTATGAGGTTAAGGAAACCGGCGTGTATACTCTGGAATTTCATTCCTATAATTACAATAACAGTACCTCAGGCCAGACGGTTAAAGAGACTGATAAGTTTTATACGGATCCTGAAAATTATTCAGGCCATGGCAGTATGGTCGCCGCTTGGGATGTCAGTGTATTCAACGAGCAGGGACACAAGGAGACTGGGCGGGTTTATGCCGATTATCTTTCTCTGCAGCAGAACGGCGGTTATGACGTTATTGAGACCTATTATGTGGTCACTACTGACAGCTATATCTATCGGTGGGACTGGAGAGGCAACCGTCCCAACACCTACAATTTCTTTGCCGATAACAAGGGCCTGACGGATAACGCTACCGGCAGTACTTTGTATAAGTCTGTGAAGGAAATAACGAACACAGGCTTTGATTACACCCGTTTTGGCGCGAGTTTCAAATATCCCGGCAGCGCCAATACAGATGAGTCCAAGAGCTACTATATCTTTTTTGAGATGCCCAATCCGGATTTGGAAGGACATCTCTATTCCCGCGCTATTCAGCCGGATCCGGCGGAGAACATCCGCTTTGTAGACACAATCACAGATCAGGAAGGCAATGAGGTTCCAGGTTCTTACGTAGGTACGGGCGGCTATTTTGCTTTCGATACGAAAGAAGCAACAACCGCCACATTGGTGCTGGATTTTGAACAGTTGAAGGATGCGAATGGTAAGCTTGTTGAGGACAATGGTCAGAAATATGCCCCGGTCATTATTTCCGGGCCTGTGAAGCCATACTCTACGAATTATTTCTATTGGGATGGTAAGGATGGCAAGGGGAAGATTATCCCGGTGGGAATATACAATATTCAGGACGTTCTTACTTTAACGACCAAAGCCGGTGAGATCCACTTTCCGGTTCATGATATGGAAAGTGCGTCTGGTGGATTCACATTCACGCGCGTAAGTCCCATCTATAATCGTGAAGGCGAGCAGATCAGCGATTTAGACAATGGTTCAACGAACATTCTGGACGCTACCAGGAGCGTTATTTATTACGACGATTCCGCCATTTATTATGGTGAGCATGTGGGGCGTACAGGCTTGACAGAGGAAGGCGTGAAAAATGACAAGAATGAATACACCTTGCGGAATAATTTTTCTAACAGAGTGATGGATGATCATGCCGGAGGCATGTATTTTCGATATAACAATATGCTTGCAGAGAGCAGCGGTTATGCTGGACGAGAATATGCTATTCGTCAAAGCGTGAGTAGTTATGTAAATGGCATCGATACAAGAAATGATCCAAATAAACCCTTCATTCGTATTGGCGATCACAGCCATACTACTAATTTAATCGAATACTATAATGCGGACGGAAGTTTTCTTACTGATGCAAGCGGGCAAACTGATAAAATCAATTATCTGAATAGCGCTTTACATCCGGTGGGTATTTCCACGGGTACAAATGGTGCAAGTACTACGGACTATGGCATCACTGATTTTTGGACATTTATCCCTGCACAGCCGGCGAAAATACTGAATACCGCCGAGACAATACAGATCATAGAGGGCACTGCCTTTAACCTGACAGGACAGGTGTTCTATGATCATGATGAAAGCGGCGATTATGATTCTATGGCGGACAGCGATACTCTGCTCTCCGGCGTTACGCTGCGTCTTTACCGCAGGACAAAGGATACGAATCGTGTCCAGGGAAAGTCTTATTATAGTTTAAGTTCTGTGACCGCTCCGGTTAATCCCGATGATACAGTCGCTGTATCCCGAACGGTGGTGACAGAATATGATGGTACTGATTTGACTGGAGAGATTTACGAACTGGTTAAATCCGATGTGACCCCTGTGGCAGGGCGGTACTTTTTTACTAATATCGCTTATACGAGTGGGGATAAATTTGTTTATGAGGTTGTCCGTCCTGATACAAGCTACAGGCTTACTTCGGGTAATACAACTCCAGAACCGCATGAGACTGGTGGGACAGCAAACGGATCCTATGCTTTATATGCTTATGACCGCAATGGCCGGGGTACGGAAGTGCAGCTTATCACAGTGGGAGGTACGGAAGGCATTGATTTAAGTGAGAATAATAATACGATCACTGCGGTAGATGTAGGCTATCATTATGACATCTACACCAAACTGAAACTGAAAAAGACCTATTCGGTGAATGCAGCCGCCTCGCTGCCTGAAACTACGGTGTTTGAAGTCTGCTATGTGGACAGTACCGGGACGTCACATATTTACGATGAATTGCCTCTGGCCAGAATCGAAAATGAAGAGTACACGTATGAACTGCTTCCATCCACTATGAATGGCGCAGAGGTTACAGACTGGTATACGGCAGCCGAATATTATATTGCGGCTGTTGGGGCTAAGACATATCTGTTCAAGCATACATTTGATTACAATTCATCATCCGGGACTTACATCAGTTTTGTGGGTCAGAGTCAGTATATTGAATTGACAGATATCAGTAGCGACAGTATATTCGATCAGAAGGATATTCCAGACGCCAATGGTGACGGAATTCACGATTGGAATGACCTGCGAATTCTCGGTACTGATGCGGATAAGGCAGAACCAAAACCAGAATGGAAGGAAACAGGAACCGCCGATTTGTCAGGGTCTGTGGTTAACGCACCTTTCCACGCCGTTCTGGACCGGAATCCCGGAACTGCCGAGATTACCATCAATATTACCAACGCCTCTGACCCGGGCGTGATCGAGATCCTGAAATACACCGGTGCGGTGGAGGACGAAAACTATCTGCAGGGCGCGACGTTCCGTCTTTATGCAAAAGCAGAAGGCGAAACGGAAGAAATATCCATGGAACAAGTGCAGGCGCAGATTGACAGTGCGGACAGCGAGGAAGGTCTTGCCTGGCTGACCGCCCATCAGGTGGCCAGTTCTTCTACCCGCGCTAACGGAAAAGTGGCCTTTGCCGGTTTGAAAACGAATCAGCACTATGTTCTCCGTGAGATGTTTGCTCCGGCAGGTTATCGTATTATGGATGCCCTCTATCTGATTCATCCGGAGAATTGCGTACATGCGTATGTAGGAAATCTTGGAGGAACTGAGAAGCCTGCTGGAATGACCGATGAGGAGTGGGAAGAGTTTTCCAGGCAGAATTTCCGCTTTGGGCAGGGAGGCTCCGATGATTATGTGCAGGCGGCTATTGCGAATATCCCGGCAAACGGGGACCTGGCCATCCGTAAGAGGATCGACGGACGGGCGTGGAACAATGGGGACAGTTTTACTTTTGATATTTCGTTCCGCAACGCTGCAGGCGAGGTAGTTGAGGCTGATAGTATTTCTGAAACAAGAAACACTGCGGGATTTTTTAAGATGGCGGACGGGGAAGGGAGTATTGTCTCTGAAGCAGATAGTGGTGCGCAGTTCTACGAGGATCTGAAAGTTTTTATCCGGGCGTTCAACTCGAGAACCGATGACATTACCGTTGATTACGACAGTTCGTTTGCTACGACGGTTACTTCGATCAATGGTATGCAGGATGTGGAGACGCCCATGGCTGATACCAAGCAGTCTGTGGGTCTGATTTCCAGTTATGAAGAGAAGGAAGATGAGAAAGAGGAAGATCCTCCCGGAACGTCCCAGCCGGATCTGTACAACGCGACATTGAACCACGATAATGACAGCGGAAGAACGGCGGAGACATTCCCGGCGGCAGGCACTTATACGTTCACTGTCAGCGAAAATACGCTGACCGGCAGTCTTCCCGATACGCTGACCAGATCCTCACGCGTATTTGTGATCAATGTTAATGTAGTTCGTGTGCTGAAGCCAAGCGATGAAGAAGCCGGAGGAGGAACCAGCGGAACCCTGACAGAGGATAACTCTTATCTTCGGGTCGAGAGTTATGAGATTTATTACCGGGATCCTGTCTCCAGTGCCGGGACGGTCGATAGTTATCCCAATGGATATGCTTCACCGAGGATTTACGCCGAGGTGGCACCCACATTTGTCAACACTTATACCATTCAGCCCGCGATTCAGACCACCAGCTACGCGATTACCAAGGAATTTACAGGGCGGTTGGATGAGAATGGGCAGATCCTTAATAGTGAAGATAATGAGGATTCCGTGGATCCCTCCGGTCAGCCGGTGGAAAATGAAAGTAAATACAACGACGGCTGGCTGGATAAGGACCAGTTTACTGTCACTATTACAGGGGCTGATGACCAGACCCGGGCTGCGTTTGAATCAAGCCAGATCTACATCGGAGGTCTGCATGGCGGCAGTCAGGACGGGAACTTTGCCAGGGAGAAGGATATTCAGTTCAATCAGACAAACGTGACCAATCCGAACCGCATGGCGGCGGGAGGTGAAAACCATGAAGTGGATAAGGGTCACACATTCAATTTCGAAGAGATAGATTTTCACGATATTAAATTCCCTGTGGTGTGGGAGTTTAATGGGCTGTACACTGTGGGCGAAAACCATTATGGTCCCGGGGATCCCGTGCCAGATGCGGGCAAAGTTGTATTCGTTCCCGGAGCAAGCTCGGATGTCTCTGATAAATACGTTTACGCCGAGGATCCGACCAATACGGATGATGCGCCTGAAGTAAGTTCCCATACCGGCGATCTGGTTTATACGCTCAGAATCGAAGAAACGAAGAAGGAAGGGGCTTCTCAGGATAATAATTACACGGTCGATGGTATAAAATACGATACCCGTGTATATACCATGGTGATTACTTTGCGCAATGCGGTAGGGGCTAATACGGCAAATCCCTCTGAAGGAGTCCATGACGGCATTATAGATGAAATGGATTTCGAGTTGTACGAATGTGAGCCGGATCATATTCATGATGAGGGTGTTAAGCCGATTGCTACCTGTGAGACGGATCAGGAGGTTGCAGCAACTTTTGACGGCTGGGTAAAAGCTGATTTTGGAAGCGAATCCGACTGGAATTTTAATGGAGACGATGATTCCTGGAAGAACGGCTGGTACTATGTCAACGCTGAACAGGTGATTCGGCAGGCTGAGGTAGAAGAATGGGCGACCGATGCAGAAGGCCAGCCGACCAAAGTTCCGGAAGTACTCAGCGTGATGGCTGCGGTTCCCGGGCAGGCAGAAGCAGACGAGCAGAAGATCTGTATTGTGAGGGATGCTACCGCCTCGAATGCTTATAAAGTAAACCATTCGGATGCCAACGTGGTCACATTTGATAGTTTAGACGACTATAATCTTACTTTTGTAGTCAAGCGGGAAGGACATCACGGCGTGTCCAGGCATGTAATGACATTCTCTAACACCTATTCCGCTTCCGGTACCTGGACGCCGACCATCACCAAGACATTGAATGGCCGGGACTGGCAGGACGGGGAATCGTTTACCTTTAAGCTTGCCTGTACGCAGTGGCCGGGTATGGGGACTGCCGCAGAAAAAGATATTACATATAATCCGTTGAAGGCGGGAAACGGCGTTTCAGAACCGGAGCTTACAATCACGAAGCCGGTAAGCGGTTATGAAAATGAAAACAGCAGCCGTTTTGCGGACATTGTGTTCAGCGCTCCTGGAGAATATAAATTTACTGTCACCGAGACGAGCGCGGGCAGAGGAGTGGGCAGCGGCTCTGTTACATCCAATGGAGACATCGAGATTACGGTTAAGGCTGTTGATAATAACAAGGGAACCTTGAACCTTACCGTTGCCGGAGAAGACGGGACCACAACTCCGGACAGCGGGGGAAGCAATGCTGTCGCTACCACAATTCGTTTTGTCAATACCTATAATGAGAAAGGTTCGTTTAGGCTTGCTCTGTCGAAGCTGCTCACCGGCCGGGACTGGACAGCATATGATAGCTTTAGTTTCACGATCGAGCCGAATGATGAGGCGAAGACGGCCATCAAAAGCGAATTACTCATGGTTCCTGACAGCTGGGAAAGTATCGGTGCAGGCGGAAATTATACTGTTACGATAGGGCCGTCCGCGCCAAAGAAAGAGAACGACGGTTCTGAATGGGTGACCCGTGTGTTGGATTTGAATTCTCTTGAAGTTGGTAATCTGGGGGCGGAAGGAGCACAATACGAATTTACGATTCAGGAGGATGTAAGTGGTTTTGCAGCGGATCAGCTCTATTGCGCGCAGCCGTCGATCAAGCTGACCCTTACCGTTACCAGTGAACACGACACAGAGGATCAGGGCCTCACCGGCCGTCTGGAGTTCGTGGCGACCTATGCCTATCTGGCTGATCCGGCTGTCGAGTACGATAACTCGAAAGATCCGGAAGGGAGCATTACGCTTCCCTTCACCAACCGCTACTACGCATCCGCGTCCCCGTCCGAAAATAACAGCCGCCTCACGATCGGCAAGGTGCTTACCGGCCGGGAGTGGCTGGAGGATGAGCGTTATGACGTGGAGCTGACGCTGAATGAAGCGGACGGTAGCGGCAAGGCGGAGAACGTCCAGTATATTGCATATACCGGCGCCGCTACGCCAGGCAACGCTACGCCAGGAAACGCGTATAGGGAATTCTCCGAGGCCGAGAACAGAACGCTTTCTCTTCCCTTCACCGGTACGGGCGCGGAGGATCCCGATAACTGGAATGTGGATTTCCGCTTCTACGAGGCAGGGGATTATGTGTTTACCGTCAGAGAAGCAAGCCCTGCCAACGGAAGCAGGAAAGCCAACGTTATCTGCGACGATACGGAGTATACGGTCACATTCCGCGTGACAAAGGATGGGTCAAATGATAACAGGCTGCAGGTGTCGCGGTCTGTCACGCCCGAGTCCAGTACAGCGGGGACGGCGGGCAGCAGCGCTGATATCGTGTTCATCAACCGATATGAACCGGATCCTGCTGTCTGGACGCCTTCGGTTACCAAAGAGCTGAACGGCAGAGAATGGGTGGCTAATGACAGCTTTACGTTCACTCTGGAGCGGACGGACGGCGGCACAGACGGGGTGACGCCGGCTAAGAGCAGTGTTTCTATTACGAACGCGTCGGAGGCCGGAAGCGGCGTCAGTTTCGGAGATGTTATTTTCACTAAGGCGGGAACGTATCGATTCACGATCGCTGAGAAAGCCCCCGGTAATGGGATTACGCAGGAGACGCCGAACTTAGGCTCCATTGCTGTCGAGGTCGAGGTGACGGATCATCCGGCCGAAGGCAAGCTGAAGCTTAAGGTTACCGGTACAGGTGGAACAGCCGCTGAAGAAAATGACGCTGCGGCTACTACTGTTCAATTTGTCAATACCTACAGTGAGAGCGGCACATTCCCTATCAACCTGTCCAAGCTTCTTACCGGAAGAGACTGGAAAGATGACGACACATTTACATTTGCGATCAGACCCAATGAGGCGGCAAAGGACGCTGTCGGGGGAACCGAAGGCAAACCGCTTACGCTTCCAGACGGTTGGGGCGGACCCGACTCGGAAGGAAATTACACCGTTAATGTAACGGATGATACTCCGGAGAAAACGGATGACGGCAATCCGGCGTGGGTGACCAGGGAGGCTGCGACCGGTTCCCTGAACGTAGGTAATCTGCGCGCACAGGACGCTTCCTATGGGTTCTCCATTCGGGAGAATACGGATGGGTTCGAGGCGCAGCAGCTTTACTGCCGCCAGCCGCAGATCGATCTGAGCGTTACGGTCAGGAGCGAACAGACAGCGGACGGCAGGCCGACCGGCGATCTGGAGTTCGTGGCGACCTATGCCTATCTGTCCGATCCGGACACGAAGTATGGTGACCCGACAAACCCGGCGGAGAGCATCACGCTTCCCTTCACCAACCGCTATTTTGCCGGCAGCAGTCTTACGGTCGGCAAGGTCCTGGAGGGACGGAACTGGCTGGCCGGCGAGAGTTATACGATAGAAATGGAACTGGCGGAGCGCAGCACCGGCAAAGCGGTGAACGTGCAGTACGCCGTCGCTACGGCAGGCAATGCGGACCGCTATAAAGAGCTTTCCGAGACGGAGGGCGATACGGTTTCGCTTTCGCTTAAGAGCGAGGAAGGCGGCAGCGCCGGTCCCGCCGGGAGGCGCGTGGATTTCCGGTTCTTCGAGGCGGGAGACTATGTGTTCACCGTTCGGGAGAAGAGCCCCGCGGCTGGGGAGGAGAGACCCGGCGTCGCCTATGATGAGAGGCAGTACACGGTGACGTTCCGTGCTGAGAAAGGAACGGATGGAGCGCTGGCGGTGACGCGGTCCATTTCGCCGGATCCGGCGGCGGAAAAGCCGGAAGGAAGCCTGGCAGATGCAGATATCGTATTTGTCAATACCTACACTCCCGCTCCGGCGTTCTGGACGCCTTCGGTGGTTAAGACGCTGAACGGCAGGGAGTGGGCGAGCGGCGACAGCTTCGCGTTCAGCTTGAAGCTGACGGATGGAGCCGAAGACGGCGTGAAGCTCGCGGACAAGGCCGTGACCATCGGAGAGGCGGACGAGGGCCATAAGGCCGGTTTTGGAGAGGTCGAATTCACGAAGGCCGGGACATATACGTTTATGATTGGCGAGAAGGCGCCGGAGCATGGGATCGACTTCGACGATGCGGGAGCCTACTCCGTTAAGGTGACCGCGGCGGATGACGCGGCCAGCGGTCGGCTGAAGCTTTCGTTTGATCCGGAGAGCCTTACGCCTGCCGGAACCATTTCCGATGGCAGCCTGCATTATGATACTGTCACAAGGTTTGTGAATACATACAGCCAGGAGCCGGGGAAATTCACGCTGAATCTCAGGAAGATCCTGGAGGGCCGGGAATGGCTGGCAGACGATGAATTCGCTTTCTCCGTTACCTTCACGGCTACGCCGAACGAGGCTGCGAAGACGGTGCGGAACTGGGAGTTCAGACGGCGCCTGATGTCTGAGCGGGTATTGGAGGACGGCAGGGAGAACGCCGCGGAGGCATCTGCGGCGACGCCGAATGAGATCGAAAGCAGGGAGCAGAGTCGGGAATTCCGAAGCATCCTGCTGTCGGAGATCACAGTCGATCCGGCGGCAACGCCGAATAATACCCCAAGGGTGCTGCAGAGACAGATAGAGGAATCGCTGCCCGCGATCGTTGTTCCGGAAGATATCTGGGGACCGGCCCATGAAGCCACCGGCGCGTACACGTTCACGGTGAAGGGTGGCGGCGCGGCCGGCGACGGAAGCGTTGTCCTGCCGCTGGGCGAGATTACGGTAAATGAACCGGGACAGTATGTATTTACCATCCGAGAGGTGCAGAGGTACGCCGATCAGGTCTATTGCCAGGAACCCAGGATCGTGTTAACGGTCAACGCAACGGTCATTATGGAGGATGGCGTGCCGAACGGAGAACTGCAGGTAGTCACCACTTATGGGTATTCCGGCAGCGGATCCGGGGAGGACAGCGGCGACGCCACGACGATCCCATTTGTCAACAACGCCTACGCGGACGCCGGTTTCAGGCTGAGCAAGGTCCTGGATGGCAGAGACTGGGCGGACGGAGAATTCAGCGCCGCGGTGACCTTGAAGGAAGCGGCAGGGCAGGTTCTCTGCGAGCGGGAGCCTGTGAGCCTGGACAGTCCGGTGACAGTCCCGCTGACGAGGACGGCCCAAACCGCCGGCTTCCGGTTCCTGAATGAAGGCAGATATGTATTTACCGTCGCCGAGGTTCATGGCCGCGCGCCGGGCGTCACCTATGACGACAGCGAATATACCGTGACGGCAGATGTGACGCTGGAAGGTGAGAAACTGGCGGCTGAGATCACCGTTACCAAAGCGGGTGAAGCGGTTGAAGGGATATCCTTTGAAAATACATACAGGGACGTTCCGACGACCGGAAGCCTGACGGTCAGCAAGACGGTCGTGGCCGATGATACCAGCGGCAGGTTCCATTTCACAGTGACGCTGGATGATCCGTCTGTCGACGGTATCTATGGCGGCATGACGTTCAGCGGCGGTACCGCGGAATTCGAGCTGGGCCACAATGAGACCGTTACGGCTGACGGACTGCCCGCGGGCGCGGGTTATACGGTGACGGAGACGCCCGCCGCCGGGTATACTTCCGCCGCCGCGAATGATACCGGCGTCATCCCGGCCGGGAGCGCGGTCGCGGCGAGATTTACCAATACGGCGGAGAACGTGGCTCCTCCGCCCGCAGAAGACAGGACCGGGAGCCTGACGGTCAGCAAGACGGTGGCAGGCGTGTCCGGAGACAGGCAGAGAGCGTGGACGTTCGTTGTGAGGCTGACGGACGCGGAGAATAACGCGGTCACCGGAGAGTACGGCGGACTGACCTTCACGGCCGAAGGAGCGAGCTTCTCCTTAAAGCATGGCGAGAGCAGGACGATCGCCGGTCTGCCGGCGGGCGTAAGATACGCCGTCACGGAGGCCGAGGCGGATCAGGACGGCTACACGCCCAGCGCGGCTGGCGCAAGCGGCGTGATCTCCGGGGATGAAGAGGCCCGGGCGAGCTATACCAATACCAGAAATGATAACCGTTCGGGACTCCCGCAGGATGACCCGTCGGATGATCCTGCGGATCATTCCGGCAGCGGCCGTTCGCCCTCTCAGCCGGCCGCTCAGCCGGAAAGCGCAGCGGCTGCGCAGACGGACAGCCGGGAGGAAACACAGCCGGATCAGCCTTTGACATTGCTGGCAGGCGGCCGGTCGGGCGATACGCTGGAAGACGTGCCGGAGACCGGAGACGACAGACGGCTGGGATTTTGGCTGGCGCTTATGTTCCTGTCGCTGGCCGGAATGATCGCGGCGGCGGTTCCGCTTATCAAAAAGAAGGATATGGCCGGAGAAGGCCGTGGGAAGGATGAATAATGCAAGCGAGGCGTCACTGGCGCCTTGCCTGCATGATAATATGTGCGGCCGGGCTTTTCGCCCGGCCGCACATATTATCATGCAGGCAGGATGTCAGTGAGTAAACGGTACAAAACAAGCCGATTTTCAAGCACCTTCGTTTTTGAGATAATACGTTTATCAATCTTAGAAACGGAG
>CANQRU010000006.1 GCA_947626395.1 uncultured Lachnospiraceae bacterium
TGGATTTGTTCCACAGGTATCTGTCTGACAACGGAGTGGATGACGGAAATATTATTCATATGAATCTGGAATCTCTGCGTTATCGTGACATTACTAATTACCTTGCATTCTATGATTATGTCAGTGAACGCATTCCGAAGAACGGAAAGGCCTATTTACTATTTGATGAGCTTCAGGCTGTGGAACATTGGGAAAAGGCAATCGAGTCATTTCGTCTCGATTTCGATGTGGATATCTATATCACCGGTTCCAATGCGTACCTGCTTTCCGCAGAATTTTCCACTCTGCTTTCCGGCAGATATGTAGAAATCCGTATGCTGCCGCTGTCATTTAAGGAATTCCTGACCTTTTATAAGTTTGATCCTTCTGTTACGGTGGAAGAAAAATTTCAAAGATATCTGCAGTTTGGCGGTATGCCGATTCTGCGGGAATACCGCTTCAACGAAGCGAGAAGCAACCAGGCTCTTGAAGGGATTTATTCTACCGTAGTGCTTCGGGATATTCTGCAGCGTAACAATCAGGCGGATCAGGGAACACTGCAGAAGATTATGCTGTTCCTTTGTTCCAATATCGGCAGTATCGTTTCACCTAACAGCATCGGAAATGTTTTGTCCAGCGAAGGGGATATTCTGATTGGTAAAAGAAAAAATATAGCTGGCAAAACGGTAGAGAAATATATCTCCATGTTACGCAGCGCATTTATTATTTATTCTGTTGAAAGATACGACGTGAAAGGCAGGAAGCTATTGAAAACTCTGGGGAAAAATTATGTTTCGGATCTGGGCTTTCGGAATATGCTGCTTGGATATCGCGGCGATGATCGGGGACATGTTCTCGAAAATATCGTATTTCTGGAACTGATTCGCCGCGACTACCGGGTATATATTGGAAAGGTCGGGGAAACAGAAGTTGACTTTGTGGCGGAAAAACCCAACGATAAATTATATATCCAGGTAACGGAAAGCATGCAGTCGCCGGAGACACGCGAGAGGGAACTTAAGCCTCTGCGAATGATTCCGGACAATTACGAAAAGATCGTATTATCAATGGACAGAAACTATATTAATTCCTACGACGGGATCAAATCCCTTTTTCTGATCGACTGGCTGCTGTCTTAAACGTATAGTCATGGACAGCCTGAAGATTCATTCGAGGGGAAAATGAATATGATTATTGATTTAATGATGGCAATCAGAAAAGGACGTCCGGTTTATTATCACAAGGATACAAATCAATTTGATTATTGGCCCTATTCTGAATTGGAATTAGGAAAATTAAAAGAGAATAAGCTGATTCCTTATGAAAATGCGAATGATATCAAGCTCCCAACCTATGAGGAGATTGATCATAAGGATATTATGCGGTTTTATGTGAGAGAGTTTGTAGAAGATAAGACAATACGGAAACAATTATTTGATATATTGAGGCGGGATGATTATATAGACGCTTATCTCGAAAAGCTGCGGGAATTGGATCTGTTCAACGATTTTATAGATGCCTGCGGGGATATCTATGTTCAGATTTTTGAAAAGTGGCGTAAAAAAAAAGAATTGGAATTTAAATGACAGAACGGACAAATTCACCTGTTTTGGGGCATACCTCTTGACATTTCTTAGCTGGACTTTGTATCAGTACCGGAAATGTACGGTCAGCAAGACGGTATGAATTAATTCGAGGAGAGCGCGAAATCATTGCGGAAAAGAAGAATAGATTTCTTTTTAAAATAAAAGAGTCATAGTTGCCCTTTCATCAATGTGATATACTGAATATGCGGCAATAAGAGAAGCCGGCTATCGCATTTGTAAAGGGGAGAAGAACCATGGCGGATAGTACGGAAATGTTCCATGGAGATGAAAATTCTCCGGCAGGGGCAGATATGTTCCATGGAGGTGTAAATTTTCCGGCAGGGGCAGATATTCCTCAGCGTTCGGATATTCTCACAGAGTTAAACGCATTTGATATTCGGACCTTCGAAACCGTACAGCTTATCGATTCCACGCATGATAGCTCAGACATCCGTCTGAATTATATCATTGACCGTAAATGGGTACTCAGATTCTGCAACGCGCCGGGAATGACAGAAAAGCGAATGAACGATCTGTACAGACTGATTGAGCGTTACCATGCTCTGGGTATCCAGTGTCCGCAGTTCCTTGCTGATTCCGAAGGCAGATTTCTACATCCATGGAAACAGATGATCTGTTATCTGTCTGAATATATTGACCGGCCGCTTGCGGGAGATAAAAAGCTGGCGGATGGGGAACGGCTGGTTCATGAGGTTCAGGAAAGCGTGGCAGGATTTGCGGCAGAATACAGAGGCGTAGACTTGTCGGAAACGATGGGCATGTACAGCCTGTTTGAACTCAGCCCGTTTGATATTCCAAACGGGATCGATGAAAAAGAAGACAACTTCAATCAGCTGATCGCTTTGCTGCGGGCCGAAAAGGAAGACTGTCTCGCTGAAAGGCTCAGCAAAAGGCATGTGCAGGTTCGGAAGAAGCTGAAAGCGGTATACAGGAACTTACCGAGGTGTGTATTTCAGGGAGATGAAAACTTCTCGAATGTTCTGATCGATGAAAATGAGCGTTTTATTGGGTTTATTGATTTCAATCTGGCGGGTACGGAAGTGATCGTCAACCAGCTTGTAAATCTGGCGGGATTTGACTACGACGAAAAGCATATGGAGCCGGAAGGCGCTCAGACCCGTCTGGCATTTGCGGTCAGCGGTTTCAAAAAGGACATGAACCGAATGCTACGAATCTACCATGCCACGGAGAGTGAAATGCAGGCGGCGCGCTGGTACGCCTGGATCGTCATGACGGCGAAATGGCCTGCGTTGTGCTATTTCCGCGAATGCATGAAAGGTGCGCTGAGAAATGAAATCCTCGAAATGCTTTCATTGATTGCCGCAATTCCGGAAGAGCAGTTGTTTGTTTGATCCGCATTTGATCCGCATTTGCGGAAACTCCTTGACAAACCCGCCGCCTGCGCATATAATCGTTAATGATAAGAAAACGCGCTGACGGGAACAGTAGCGGAGAGCGAACGGCCAGAGAGGGACGCATACGGTGGAAGCGTCCTGCGGGAGATTTCCGTGAAGACCATCCCCGAGCGGCCCTTAATCGGGTCCGGTGAATCCGTTATCTTCACGAATGAAGTGGTCTGAGCGGCATGTCCGCTCACTCAATAAGGGTGGAACCGCGATTTGAAAATCGTCCCTTCTTGCAGCAGTTGCAGGAAGGGATTTCTTTGTATCTGCGTGCAGGAAAGACGCTTGCGACGCGATTCCTGTAATTTTCTCTTTCTGCGGAGCGGAGTACATTTTTATAAGAGAGGAGTTTATGAACATGAAAGTAACCTTGAAAGACGGAAGCTTCAAAGAATACGCCCAGCCCATGCCGGTCATCGACATCGCGGCTGACATCAGCGCCGGGCTGGCCCGTGTGGCGTGCCTGGGCGAGATCGACGGCGAGGGCGCGGATCTGCGCACCGTGGTGGATCACGACTGCACCCTGAATATTCTGACCGCCAAAGACGAAAAGGGACTGGCTGCCCTGCGCCATACGGCGAGCCATGTGATGGCTCAGGCGATCAAGCGCCTGTATCCGGGCGCGAAGCTGGCCATCGGTCCGTCTATCGCTGACGGCTTCTACTATGATATCGATTTCGAGGAGCCGATCACCGCGGAGGATCTGGAGAAGATCGAGGCGGAGATGAAGAAGATCGTGAAGGAGGCCCTGCCCCTTAAGCGCTACACCCTGCCCAGGGAGGAGGCCATCGCCTTCATGCAGAAGAAGGAAGAACCCTACAAGGTGGAACTGATCCAGGATCTGCCGGAGGACGCGGAGATCAGCTTCTATGAGCAGGGCGAGTTCACCGACCTGTGCGCCGGCCCCCACCTGATGAACACGAAGGATGTGGGCAAGGCCTACAAGCTGACCAGCATCGCAGGCGCTTACTGGCGCGGCGACGAGCATAATAAAATGCTGACCAGGATCTATGCGACCGCCTTCGGCAAGAAAGAGGAGCTGGACGCTTATCTGACCATGCTTGAGGAAGCGAAGAAGCGCGACCACCGCAAGCTGGGCAAGGAACTGGGCCTGTTCATGCTGGCGGACGAAGGTCCCGGCTTCCCGTTCTTCCTGCCGAAGGGCATGGTGCTTAAGAACACGCTGCTGGAATACTGGCGCGAGGTTCATAAGCGGTACGGCTACATGGAGATCTCCACGCCGATCCTTTTGAACCGCGAGCTCTGGGAGCGCTCCGGACATTGGGAGCATTACAAACAGAATATGTATACGACCGTGATCGATGAAATCCCCTTCGGCATTAAGCCGATGAACTGCCCAGGCGGAATGCTGGTCTATAAGAGCGAGCCCCATTCCTACCGCGAACTGCCGATGCGCGTCGGCGAGCTGGGCCTTGTCCACCGCCATGAGAAATCCGGTACGCTTCACGGCCTGTTCCGTGTGCGCTGCTTCACCCAGGACGACGCCCATGTCTTCATGACGAGGGAGCAGATGGAGGACGTGATCCAGGAGACGGTCCGGCTTTTTGACGAGGTCTATTCCACGTTCGGCCTGCATTATGAGATCGAGCTTTCCACGATGCCGGAAGATCACATCGGCACGCTGGAGGAGTGGGAATACAATCAGAACGTCCTGAAAAATGCCATCACCGGCATGGGCAAGACCTTCACGATCAATGAAGGCGACGGCGCGTTCTACGGCCCGAAGCTGGATTTCCATCTTTCCGACTGCCTCGGACGCACCTGGCAGTGCGGTACGATCCAGCTTGACAGTCAGCTCCCGGAGCGGTTTGAACTGGAGTACCAGGGTGCGGACGGACAGAAGCACCGTCCGGTGATGATCCACCGCGTGGTGTTCGGATCCATCGAGCGCTTCATCGGCGTGATCACGGAGCATTTCGCGGGCGCGTTCCCGACCTGGCTGGCGCCGGTGCAGGTGAAGGTGCTTCCGATCTCCGACAAATACGAGGAGTACGCCGCGCAGGTGGCGAAGCAGTTTGACAACGCCGGAATCCGCGTCGAGGCAGATTACCGTTCGGAGAAGATCGGCTACAAGATCCGCGAGGCGCAGCTTCAGAAGGTGCCCTATATGATCGTGGTCGGCCAGAAGGAAGCGGAGAACGGCGTGATCGCCGTCCGCAGCCGTTTCGCGGGAGACGAAGGCCAGAAGGAGATCGGAGCCTTTATCGCCGAACTGAAGGAAGAGATCGCTTCGAGAGTGATGCGGGAGGCGAAGGCGCAGGAAGCGTAAATGCTCGGACTGTGGCAGTGGCATTTCCGGTGAATATTCGGGCAATAATGTTGCAGTTTATTCACATAAGAAAGAAACGTTACGGATATGCTTCTGCATATTGACGTGATACAGTAAGCATATTAGTAATCGCAGGAAAAGTTAACTGAAAATGCGTCGGAATCGCGGCAAAAACGGTTCCGGCGCGTTTTATCTGCTTGCCAGAATCATTTCTATACGGTATACTTTTCCTATAAGCTTTTTCGAACATTTATGATTGATTAGCCAAATTTAAATATAAGGAGGCATCTATGAAAGTAAAACCAAGTCCCTACATCCAGTCTGTCAGACCGCTTCTGAAGGAGCTGCTGGCAGAGCTTGAGAAGAGTTACCCCTACGCGTCGATCCTTGCGGCGGACAGCAGGGAGAAATCATACAGCGTGAACCGCCGTCTGTCATCCATAAGCGGCAGCGGCATGATGTCCGCCAGAGGATTTGTGGTAAAGGCATTTGACGGAAAGCACTGGTCGGAGCATTCCTTTAATGAGATCACAGAGGAAACGATCCCGGATATTCTCGCACAGATCCGTGAAACAGTTGCCATGTCGGCGGCGGCCATGCCGGCGGGGATCAAGGAGAACGAATACACGGCGCCGGAAGAGGAAGAGACGGTTTTCTCCGACAGTACTTCCTGTCAGAATGATCCGGAGGAGCTTGGCGACGACGTGATCCTGGAGAAAATGAAAGCGGTCCGCGACCGCGGCCTGGCCGTAAACGGGCAGATCCTTGACTGCGTCGTCCGGATCAACTGGAACCGCACATCCAAATTATTCCTGTCGCCGAAGAAGGATCTGGAGCAGAATGTCCTCTGGACCACCGGAATGGCCGGGACGATCGCCGCGAAAGGGCAGGAGATCAAGAGCAGTTTCCGGTCCGTCTCGGCGCTGGGCGGAATGGAGCTTCTGGATCAGCTCGGCGCGGATGTGGAAGAAGCGGCGAAGACGACGATCGAACTTCTGGACAGCCTGCCTATGGTCGCGGGCGAATACGACTGCGTCTGCTCGCCGGAGGTCACCGGTATGATCGTCCATGAGGCTTTCGGCCACGGCGTCGAGATGGATATGTTCGTGAAGAAGCGCGCCCAGGCGGAGAAATTCATCGGTCAGTACGTGGCGTCGCCCCTTGTGACCATGCATGACGGCGCAGCCGCCTATGAGCAGACCGGAAGCTATTTCTTTGACGACGAGGGAACCATGGCCCATGATACGGTGGTGATCGACAAGGGCGTCCTTAAGACCGGCATCAGCGATTATCAGTCTGCACGGATCCTCGGTACGGAACCGACAGGCAACGGCCGCCGGGAGAGCTACCGCCGCAAGGCCTATACCCGCATGACCAACACCTGGTTTGAGGGCGGCACGGACAGCGTGGAGGACATGATCGCATCCATCGATTACGGCTTCCTGCTGGAACAGCCCAGAAGCGGCATGGAAGATCCGAAGAACTGGGGCATCCAGTGCATGGTCAGTATCGCCAGGGAGATCAAAGACGGCAAGCTTACCGGCAAAATCTTCTCGCCAATCGTGCTGACCGGCTATGTGCCGGATCTTCTGAAATCCATCAGCATGATGTCGCCGTCGCCGGAGCTGTCCGGAAGCGGATTCTGCGGCAAAGGCTACAAAGAGTGGGTCAAGGTGTCCGACGGCGGTCCTTATATGAAGGCGCGGATCCGGCTGGGATGATGAATGAAAATATCAGAAGGAGAAAACTATGATCAATAAAATTTTATCAGCCCTCAAAGAGCTGGATATCAACACATACAGCATTACAGAGACCCGCTCCTGGTCTGCGGAGGCGTTTTTCATCCGCAGAACCATGGATCTGAAGCGGCGCACTACGTTAAAAGACTATATGGTCAGCGTCTATGTGGAGTCGGAAGAAAACGGACAGAAATTCGTCGGCGATTCCGTCGTGCCGGTCTATCCGGGAATGGACGACGCGGAGCTGAAGGAAACGCTTCGCTCCGCGCATCATGCCGCGTCTTTCGTCCGTAATCCCTATTATCCGCTCTTTGACAGCGGGAAGAGGGAAATGGTCCCGTCGAAGAGCGCATTCGCGGGAAAGACGCTGGAGGAAGCGATCCAGTTCATGGCGGAAGCTTTATTTTCCTGCGATACGGAAGAGGACGCCTTCGTCAATTCCGCGGAGTTCTTCGCGGTAAAGAAGATCATGCGCGTGGTGAATTCCGCGGGCACGGACGTGAGCTGGGAGACCTTTAATGTCAACGGCGAGTATGTGATCCAGTGCCTGGCGCCGGAGGATGTGGAGACGCATCATATCTTTAATTTCGGGGAGCCGGACATCAGGACGTTCCGCGCCGACGTGGAACACGCCATGAAGCAGACCAGGGACCGCGCCCACGCGAAGGAAGCGGCACCGGCCGGAAAGTATACGGTGATCCTGTCCGGCGATTCGCTGCGCACGGTTATGAGCTACTATGTGGACCGGGCGGACGCCGGTATGATCTACCAGCATTATTCGGATTACGCAGTCGGCAGGAACGTGCAGGGAGAGCAGGTTGAAGGCGACCCGATGACGATCATCCTGAAGGCGGCCGAGCCCTACGACCGGCAGGGAATCCCGCTGCGCGACCGGACGCTTATGGAGAACGGCGTCATAAAGACGATTCCCGGCAGCGCCCGCATGGCTTATTATCTGGGGATTGAGCCGACCGGCGTCTACCGCTGGATTCAGGTGCCGACCGGATCGGTGCCGTTTGAGGAAATGAAGAAGCAGCCGTATCTTCACATTGTGCTGTTCTCCGATTTCCAGATGGACTCCATGACAGGTCATTTCGGGGGAGAGATCCGGCTTGCGTATCTGTATGACGGAGAGAACGTGAAGCTTGTCACCGGCGGTTCCATGAACGGAAGCATCCTGGACGCGCAGCAGCACATGGTATTTTCGACTGACCGGTATCAGTCGGCGCTCTACGACGGTCCGTTCGCGGTGGCGATCAAAGACGTGACGGTGGCCGGGATCGGCGCGGAAGCGTAAAGAAGTGAAAGTGGAAATGCGGTACTCTGGGCAGACAGCCTTATCGGAGTACAATTGAAATGGAGGCGACAGGATGGCGGAGGGGAAATTAAGCGAGATCTATCTGGCTGGCGGCTGCTTCTGGGGTACGCAGCGGTATTTTGACTGCCTGGATGGAGTCGTGAAGACGGAGGTGGGCTATGCCAACGGCAATACGGCGAATCCGACCTACGAGCAGGTGAAATACGAGCATACCGGCCATGCGGAGACCGTTCATGTCACGTACGATCCGGAGCGGATCACGCTGAAAGAACTGCTGGAGCAGTATTTCAAGGTCATCGATCCGACGCTTGTGAACCGCCAGGGCGGCGATGTGGGCGTACAGTACCGGACAGGAATCTATTATACGGATCCGTCGGACCGGACGGTGATCGATGCGGCGCTGAAAGAACTGCAGAAACAGTACGATAAGCCGCTGGCGGTCGAGGCACTGCCGCTCGCGAATTTCTATACGGCGGAGGAATACCACCAGAAGTATCTGGAGAAGAATCCGAACGGATACTGTCATATTTCTCCGGCTATGTTTTCGGCGGCAAGAGAGTGGAAGAGAGAAAGGTAACCGGATGGCCGCGGTATGCGGCGCCATTCAAATGAACGATTTGGACGCATAGCTGCTGCCAAGATGTATATGAGATGGACGCATAGCTGCCAAGTGTATAAGAAATCAAGCAGAATAAAGTACTGGGGAGTACGCATTTATGGATAACAAACAACACTGGAAGATCTTTCTGCAGGCGGCGAAGATCGGTTTCGGAAGCGCCCTTGCCATGTACCTCGCCCATCTGTTCGGGCTGGAATTCGCGTCGTCGGCCGGTTCCATCACGCTGCTGACGATCCTGACGACGAAATGGGAGACGGTGAAGCTGTCGCTGTTCCGTATCCTCACCTTCATAGCGGCTGTGTTCGTCGCCTGGGGGACGCTTACGCTGTTCCACAGCGACTGGTTCGCCTACGGGTGTTTCCTGATGATCATGACGCTTCTGTGCGACTATATCGGATGGCGGTCTGCGCTGTCGGTCAACGCGGTCATTGGAATGCATTTTCTTGACACGCTGGATTTCAGCGCCCACGCCGTCGCCAATGAACTGTATCTGCTTCTGATCGGCATTACGATCGCCCTGGTACTGAACCAGTTCACGAATAACCGCCACCGCAGGCAGGATATTATAAACTGGATGAAGGATACGGAGCGGCGGCTGCAGATCATCGTCATGCATCTGGCGGCCTATTTCTACGGGAAGGAACTGGAAGCGGATGTCTGGGGCGAGCTGCGGGAGCTGGAGAAGCTGCTCATCCATTACATAAACGAAGCCAATGAATATCAGGGCAATACGTTCCAGTCCCACCCGGGATATTATATCGATTATTTTGAGATGCGGCGCAACCAGTGCTCGGTCTTAAGCAACCTCCATACGGAGATCACCCGCATCCGAACGATGCCGCAGGAATCGCGCCATATCGCGGAGTATATGGTGGAGATGGCAAATTATGTGGTGGAGAAAAATGTGCCCACAGGGCAGCTGGAACAGCTGGAACAGCTGGTCGAATACATGCGGTCCGGGGATCCGATCACATCCGCGGATGAATTTGAGAACCGGGCGCTGATCTTTCATATTTTGATCGATCTGAGGGAATTCTTAGAGTATAAGATCAATTTTGTGGAGAATCTGGACGAGGAGCAGAGGCGCAGATACTGGAACGCTTAAAGGCCGGCGCGGCAGACGATTTCCGACCGCCTCGTCTGAATTCGTGTATGCGGCCGCGCGAACCGCATAGCGGAAAAATAAGGAGATGTGTCAATATGATAACCCAGGAAATGATCGACCGGATCAATACTTTATACCATAAATCCCAGGCGGTCGGCCTTACGGAAGAGGAAAAGAAGGAACAGGCGGATCTGCGCCGGAAGTATATCGAGGCCATCCGCGCCAATATGCGGGGGACGCTGAACAGTATTTCGATCCAGGAAGCGGACGGAACGATCACGGATCTCGGTAAGAAATACGGCGGCGTTCAAAGCGAGTAACCGGAATCGCCGGCAGTATAACAAACCTTATAGTGAATCAGCGGTATATTATAGTGGGCAGATATACGAATCGTATGTCAAGCAGATTATAATCAAACAAGGGAGAAGTCATATTATGGAGTTAACGGAAATCGGCCGGCGCGCCCGCGAGGTATCGCACGCCTTGAATAATCTTGGCTCAGATCAGAAGAATAAAGGCCTTTACGCGGCTTCTGAGGCGATTTTAAGCGGCAGTGCGGAGATTCTTAAGGCGAACGCGGAAGACCTGGCAGCGGCCCGCAAAAAGGGCATGAACAGCGGCCTGATCGACAGGCTGGCGCTGACGGAGGAAAGGATCGCCGCAATGGCGGACGGGATCCGCCAGGTGGCCGCGCTTGATGATCCGGTCGGCGAATTCATTTCCATGAAACCCAGGCCCAACGGCCTTCTGATCGGCCAGAAGCGGGTGCCGCTGGGCGTGATCGGCATCATCTATGAGGCCCGGCCCAATGTGACCGCGGACGCCTTCGCGCTCTGCTTTAAAGCTGGCAACGCTGTGATCCTGAAAGGCGGCAGCGACGCGCTCCTGTCCAACAAAGCGATCGTAGCTCTGATCCGGAAGGGGCTTGAAAGCGCCGGTCTTCCTTCCGACGCGGTGCAGCTGATCGAAAGCACCGACCGGGAGACGACGCAGCAATTCATGCGGATGAACGGCTATCTGGATGTACTGATCCCCAGAGGGGGCGCCGGACTGATCCGCGCCGTTGTGGAGAACAGCACGGTTCCGGTCATCGAGACGGGAACCGGAAACTGCCACATCTATGTAGATGAATCGGCGGATTTCGACATGGCGCTGGATATCATTTTCAACGCCAAGACCCAGCGGATCGGCGTATGCAATGCCTGCGAGTCTCTGGTGGTGCACAGGGCCATCGCGCCGCGATTTCTGCCGCTTCTGAAGATACGGCTGGACGAGAAGAATGTGGAGATCCGGGCCGACGAGGCGGCCTGCGCCATGGTTGACGGCTTCGTACCGGCCACGGAGGCAGACTGGGGGACGGAATATCTGGATTATATCGTGTCTCTGAAACTGGTGGACAGCGTGGACGAGGCCATTGCCCATATCAACCGTTATAATACGAAACATTCGGAGGCGATCATTACCTCAGACTATGCCAACGCGCAGAAATTCCTGAATGAGATCGACGCGGCGGCGGTCTATGTGAATGCGTCCACGCGGTTCACGGACGGCAATGAATTCGGCTTCGGCGCGGAGATCGGCATCAGTACGCAGAAGCTGCATGCGCGAGGACCTATGGGACTTAAGGAACTGACCACGACAAAATATGTGATCTACGGAAACGGCCAGATCCGCGGATAATCGGAAGGGGGATTCAGACATGAAAAGAAGAACAACAACGATTTCATTGGTGGTAATACTGCTGGCGGCCATGGTGCTGTCTGCCTGCGGCGCGCCCGGCGGAAAGAGCGGTGATCCGCAGCCGGATGTTCAGACTTCGGGAACGTCCGCAGGGAATCCGGCAGGCGCAGCGGATACGGATGACGGCGGCAATCCGGAGGGCACTGCGGATGCGCAGTCAGAACAGCCATCCGGCGCGGCACAGCCGGGAACTTCCGCGGAAGAGATTACCGAAGAGGACCTGCCGGCGGTCCGCCGCAGCCCGCTGAAGGCGGAGACCACTTCCGTTACAGTCGACGTGAAGCCCAATGCGGCCCCCTATGCAGTCGCAGAGGATTTAAGCAATGTGGTAAATCTCGGACAGTATTATCTGCAGGACGAAGTAAAGGAGCTTCTGGTGAAGAACGGCTTCTCCGTCGACGGTTCCGCGGGCAATGAGTTTTTTGAGATTTATGAGAATAACCGTTACCAGTACATGGCGAACTTTGTAACGGTGGATTCCCTGATGCATACGTATCATCTTTATTACAGCTATCTGATGAAGAATCTGGAGAAGAATTATCTGTCTGACTGCATCCTTCAGCTGAGCCGGCGGATGACGGATACCGCCGCGGAATATTATGAAGAGCTGAAAGGCACCGGCTGGGAGGAAGCGGCCAGACGGGATCTGCTTCTCTTCAGCGTCGGCCTGAAGCTTCTTGACGACAGCGCGCAGCTGAATCCCGACGTGCAGGCGGACGCGGAAGCGGAGATCGGACGGATATCCGAAGCCGCATCGACGCTTCCTTCCGGCATTACCGGAAAGCCGGAAGACTATTCACAGTATATTCCCCGCGGATATTATGAAGGGGATGAACTGTTAGAGAAATATTTCCGGGCCATGATGCTCTATGGACGCGCGCATTTTGTACAGGGCGATGACGGTCTGGATCAGAGCGCGATCCTGATCACGAAAATGTTTGCCGACGACGAGGAGGCTTACCGCCTCTGGCAGTCCGTGTACGATGTGACCGCGTTCTTCGTGGGGGCCAGCGATGATCTGGGAGTCGATCAGTATCTGCCGATCCTTGAGAAGGTCTATGGCGATGGGGATACGGTCAAAGATCTGGCTGCAGACGAGGATGGATTTAAGCAGTTTCAGAGTCTTGCGTCCAGATTTGCTACGCCTGCCATCAATTCCGTTCCGGCCGATGACAGCGGCGACAGCGCGACGCTGGGAGTCCGGTTTATGGGACAGCGCTTTACCATCGACGCTGCGATCATGCAGCTTCTGGTGCATGACAGCGTAAAGGGCCGTATGCTCCCGGATGTGCTTGACGTTCCGGCCGCTCTTGGAAGCGAAACGGCGCTGACGGTTCTTGACGAGACCGGCGCCTCCGATTATGAAGGCTATGACGAGAAGATGAGCGGACTGCAGGATTATCTGTCCAAAGAGAATACCGAACTGTGGTCGGCAAGTCTCTATGCAGGCTGGCTGGATACGCTGCGGCCTCTTCTGGAGAAGAAGGGCGAGGGGTATCCGATGTTTATGCAGAATGAGGAGTGGCGGAAGAAGGATCTGGAGTGTTTTGCCGGAAGCTTTACGGAACTGAAGCATGATACCGTTCTTTATACCAAACAGGTGATCGCGGAAATGGGAGGCGGCTTCGATGAAATGGACGACAGAGGCTATGTGGAGCCGGAACCGTCCGTTTACGCCCGCTTTGCCGCTCTGGCCGAACGGACGGCCGAAGGCCTTAAGGAGTACGGTATGCTCAGCGAGGATAACAGGGAAGATCTCGACAGGCTGACGCAGATCGCGGAAACCCTGCTGGAGATCTCCGTTAAGGAACTTCAGGATGAGGCTCTGACGGACGACGAATATGATTTTATCCGGAATTACGGCGGAACGCTGGAGCATTTCTGGATCGAGTCGGTCAGCGGCGTGGAAGGAGGTATTTCCACCCAGGAGAGTCCGGCGGCCCTGGTAGTGGATGTAGCGACCGGAGAAGGCAGCGTGCTCGAGATGGCGACCGATACGCCGTCGCTTCTGCGTGTGATCGTAAATGTGGACGGACAGCTTAAGATCGCCACGGGCAGCGTCTATTCGTTCTATCAGTTTGAATGGCCGGCGGACGACCGGCTGACAGACAGCAAATGGCGGCAGATGAGAGGACTGGCGATCGATGAGTCCGGTTTTATGAGCAGGGATACGTCCATTAAGAAGCCGTCATGGACGCTGAGTTACCGGTATTTGTATGGATGGGAATAAGGTGCGCCGCAGGAGAATCTTTCTGTACTGCGTTATTTGCATAGCGGCAGTCATTGTACTGGCTGCCGTTCTGCTTTACGGACGGAATGCCGGGTGGTTTCTTCCGGGGTGGATCGAATGGGAAAGCGGGGACCGAATCGCGCAGGAGAACAGTCCGATCGGTGTCCGGATCGATCACCGGAAGGCGGCTGTGTACTTGCAGGATGCGTATGCGCAGGATGAGAACACACAGGACGCGCAGAAAATATGGTCTTCGCCGGAGGATATTCTGGTCCAGGACGCTTTGGCTTGTGATATTGACGGGGACGAAGCGCTAGAGATTCTCCTGCTCTGCTGGAAGAAAGGGCATTTTGGAGCGAGCAGACCGTTCTGGGTGAAAGAGGATGAGAATAATTGGTCACAGCATCTGTTTGTCTATGAATATGGTCCGGACGGCGTCACGCCGCAGTGGATGTCGTCCTATATGGGAATGGACGTGGCGGAGATGACGGTCAGCGGTATGCCTATATTCCGTTCGGCAGGAAGCGCGGATGATTCCGGCCTTGGAAATGCTTCAGTCAATATCCCTTCAAGCGCTTTGAGCCATCCGTCCGCGCCGAAAGACGAGCCGGTTCTTCGGTTCAGGAGTCCGGACGGTTCCGTCAGCGGCTGGTTCTGGGATTCCTGGGGATTTACAAAGTATGAAACAAAGTAATTTTCGTATTGGCAAATTCTTTCGAATCATGTAAAATAGAAGAGGCGGCAAGTCCAGTGGGCGCCCTGGGGTGTCCACTGATTTGCATGTGATGGACTGCGTTTTTCTTCCGAGAAAATGCCGTGGGTTTCGAGGCTGATTTGGAATCGGCTTTCCTGTGGCAGGAGTAAAGCGGTTTAGTCGGAAAAGATTAATGATATATTTGGAAAGGCTAAAGGAAATATGGTTAAAGATATAGATTTCGATTCAATAGATCTGCAGCTTCCCCCGCCGGAGAATGAGCCGGACCGGCAGTATTATTTTACGGCCAGGGCAAGGCGGTACGCTGCGGCGGAGAGCGCCCGCCTGGGGCGGCCGCTTATGTGCTGTATCCAGACGTTCGGCTGCCAGATGAACAGCCGCGACTCGGAGAAGCTCCTGGGGATCCTTAAGCAGATCGGCTATGAGGAAACGGACGACGAGAGAGCGGATTTCGTGCTTTACAATACATGCACGGTCCGGGAGAACGCCAACAAGCGGGTCTACGGACGGCTCGGCTATCTGAATACGGTCAAAAAGAAGAATCCGGACATGATCATCGCTCTCTGCGGCTGTATGATGCAGGAAGCGCAGGTGGTGGAGAAGATCCGGACAAGCTACCGATTCGTGGATATCATTTTCGGAACGCATAACATCTTTAAGCTGGCGGAGCTTCTGTGCAGGCGTTATGAATTACGCGGGATAACTGCTTTTTCAGAAATCTGTCAAAACCGTCAAAATACGGGAGCGGAGGCCGGCGGCCCGATTCCGGCGTCATTATCCCAACCGACGAAGTCCGGTACCGGAACGGCGGCCAGTTCTAAGAACAGTATGGTGATAGACGTCTGGGAAGGCACCGACCGGATCGTGGAAGATCTTCCGGCAGAGCGCAAATATCCGTTCAAATCCGGCGTCAACATCATGTTCGGCTGCAATAATTTCTGTAGCTACTGCATCGTGCCTTATGTGCGCGGCCGGGAGCGGAGCCGCAGGCCGGAGGATATTATTGCGGAGATTCGCGGGCTGGTCGCCGACGGCGTCGTGGAAGTGATGCTTCTGGGGCAGAATGTGAATTCCTACGGAAAAACTCTGGATACGCCGGTCACATTTGCGGAACTTTTGCGGCAGGTGGATCAGATCGAGGGGCTTGAGCGGATCCGATTTATGACGTCCCATCCGAAGGATCTGTCGGACGAGCTGATCGAGACTATGGCCTCCTCGAAAAAGGTCTGCCATCACCTGCATCTGCCAATCCAGTCCGGAAGCAGCCGGATCCTAAAGGAAATGAACCGGCGCTACACGAAGGAGCAGTATCTGGAACTGGTGGATAAGATCCGCAGGGCGATTCCGGATATATCGCTGACGACGGACATCATCGTGGGTTTCCCGGGAGAGACGGAAGAAGATTTTCTGGAGACCATGGACGTGGTGGAGCGGGTACGATATGACAGCGCGTTTACATTTATCTATTCGAAACGGACCGGGACGCCGGCCGCGAAGATGGAGAATCAGGTTCCGGACGATGTGGTGAAGGACCGGTTCGACCGGCTGCTTAAGCGCGTGCAGGAGATCTCCGCTGAGGTCTGCGGAAGAGACATTCATACGGTACAGAAGGTTCTGGCGGAAGAGCCGGACGACCATCTGGACGGATATCTGACGGGGCGCATGGACAACAATACGGTCGTGCATTTCCCCGGCGACGCGTCGTTGATCGGAAAGATCGTGGACGTGTATCTGGAAGAGAGCAAGGGATTCTATTACATGGGGAAGATGACAGAGTCCTGATTTTTGAACGATTGAAAATAATTGATTTGCAGAAGCCGCATATTGTGGTTTTGAGAAAGAGAGGAAATAAACGTGGCCGGATTATCTCCGATGATGGTTCACTATATGGAAACAAAGAAGCAGTACCCGGACTGCATCCTGTTCTACCGTCTGGGCGACTTCTACGAGATGTTCTTTGAGGACGCGCTGACGGCGTCGAAGGTGCTGGACATCACGCTGACCGGCAAGGAATGCGGCCTCGAGGAGCGGGCGCCCATGTGCGGCGTGCCGTACCACGCGGTAGATTCTTACCTCTATAAGCTGGTACAGAACGGCTACAAGGTGGCGATCGCCGAGCAGATGGAGGATCCGAAGCTGGCCAAGGGACTGGTGAAACGGGAGGTCATCCGCGTGGTGACGCCGGGAACCATCACGGCCAGCCAGGCGCTGGATGAGACGAAGAACAACTACCTGATGGGCGTGGTCTGCGTGGGCGACGTCTATGGAATTTCCATCTGTGACATTACCACCGGGGACTATCTGGTCAGCGAGGTGACAGGCCAGAGGAATCTCTTGGATGAGATCAATAAATTTTCCCCTTCGGAGATCATCTGCAACGAAGCGTTCGTCATGTCGGGCGTCGATCTTGACGATCTGCGGAATCGCTATCAGATGGCAATTTCCGCGCTGGAGAGCCGGTATTTCGCGGACGACGCCTGCAGGCGGGTGCTGCGGGAGCATTTCCATGTGCAGAATCTGGACGGTTTGGGACTGGGCGACTACGACGCGGGCGTGATCGCGGCCGGCGCGGTCATGGAATATCTGTATGAGACGCAGAAGAATTCCCTGGACCATATCACGACGATCCTGCCTTATACGACCGGCGAGTATATGATCATCGACACATCCACGAGGCGGAACCTGGAACTTCTGGAGACACTTCGGGAGAAACAGCGCCGCGGTTCGCTTCTGTGGGTATTGGATAAGACGAAGACGGCCATGGGTGCGCGGCTGATGCGGACGTTTATCGAACAGCCGCTGATCCATCGGGATGAGATCCTGCGGCGGCAGGAGGCCATTGAGGAACTGAACCTCAGCTACATATCCCGGGAGGAGATCCGGGAGTATCTGAACCCGGTGTACGATCTGGAGCGGCTTCTGGGCCGGATCAGCTACAAATCGGCCAATCCCAGGGATCTGATCGCGTTTAAGAATTCTCTGCAGATGCTGCCGTTTATCCGGGACCTGCTGAAAGATTTCCACAGTCCGCTGCTTATGAATATCATGAATGATCTGGATCCGCTGGAGGATCTGTTCGCGCTGATCGACGCGGCTATCGAGGAGGATCCGCCGCTCACGACCAGAGAGGGCGGCATCATCAAGGACGGTTACAGCGAGGAGGCGGACAGGCTGCGCCACGCCAAGACGGAAGGCAAGGGGTGGCTGGCCGATCTGGAGGCGCGGGAGCGGGACAAGACCGGGATCAAGAACCTGCGTGTCAAATACAATAAAGTGTTCGGATATTATTTCGAAGTGACCAATTCCTTCAAGAGCATGGTGCCGGATTATTTCATCCGCAAGCAGACGCTGACCAATGCGGAGCGGTACACGACGGACGAGCTGAAGGAGATGGAAAGCACGATCCTCGGGGCGGAGGACCGGCTGTTCTCGCTGGAATACGATCTCTTCTGCGAGGTGCGGGACCGGATCGGCGCGGAGGTGAACCGGATCCAGAAGACGGCCAAAGCCCTGGCGGGGCTGGATGTGTTCTGTTCGCTGTCGCTGGTAGCGACCCGCAACGATTATGTGAAGCCGTCGATCAATGAGAAGGGAACGATCAGGATCAAGAACGGCCGCCATCCGGTGGTGGAGCTGATGCTGAAGGACGAGCTGTTCGTGGCCAACGATACCTATCTGGACAACGGAAAGAACCGGATCTCGATCATCACAGGTCCGAATATGGCCGGCAAATCCACCTATATGCGGCAGACGGCGCTGATCGTGCTGATGGCCCAGATGGGGTCGTTTGTACCGGCTGAAGAAGCGGATATCGGCATCTGCGATCGGATCTTCACCCGCGTGGGCGCGTCGGACGACCTGGCTTCGGGGCAGAGCACCTTTATGGTGGAAATGACGGAGGTAGCCAATATTCTCCGGAACGCGACGAGGAGCAGTCTGATCATTCTGGATGAGATTGGGAGGGGGACCAGTACCTTCGACGGACTGAGCATCGCATGGGCGGTGGTGGAGCATATCAGCAATACGAAGCTCCTGGGGGCGAAGACGCTGTTCGCGACTCATTATCATGAGCTGACGGAGCTGGAAGGGACCATGAGTGGGGTGAACAACTACTGTATCGCGGTGAAGGAGCAGGGGGATGATATTGTATTCCTGCGGAAGATTGTGAAGGGCGGCGCGGATAAGAGCTATGGAATTCAGGTGGCTCGGCTGGCCGGCGTGCCGGAGCAGGTGACGAACCGGGCGAAGGAGCTGGTGGAGGAGCTGAGCAGCGCGGATATCGCGACGAAGGCGAGAGAGATCGCGGAGGCGGGAGCAAATGTGACGGCGAAGCCGGCTCATAAGGCGGTGACGAAGCCGGATGAGGTGGATCTGAATCAGATGACTTTGTTTGCGACGGCGCAGAGTGAAGATATCGTGCGGGAGATCGAGCAGGTGCAGATTAATGAGATTACGCCGGTGGAGGCGTTGAATATACTTAGCAGATTGCAGAGTAAGGTGAGGAACCGGTGGCAGTGAACTTGCCTGGGAAATGAGTTCCGGGGGGTACGCTCCGTGGCCTCTGTCTGTTCGGGGCTCAGGTTTCCGAATGGAAGAAATTCTAAGTTCGCAGCAATTTGCTAAAGGCATCACGAAAAATGGACAACTCGCTTCGCTCAAACAAGTCCATTTTTCGTGATAACGCAAATTATTGCTCACTAAGAATTTCTAACCATTCGTAAAATTCGCCCCGGACAGACAGAGGTCACGGAGCTGGTTGGTCGCGATTTTACGTAGATTGACGGATTGGCGGGTAATTAAGGTGGCTGAAGCACGGATAATGGGCAGTATACGATATGGCTCATAATGTATTTTTGAAAATTGCGGATTAATAAAATCGCAGACAATTTGAACTGAAGTAAGCAATCTTGAATTAGTGGAGGGAATTGGTATGCCGCATATTACGGTGCTGGATCAGAGTACGATCGACAAGATCGCGGCGGGGGAAGTGATCGAGAGGCCGGCTTCGGTGGTGAAGGAGCTGCTGGAGAACGCGATCGACGCGAAGGCGACGGCAGTGACGGTGGAGATCCGGGACGGGGGAATTTCGTTTATCCGGGTGACGGACAATGGGTGCGGGATTCCGAAGGATGAGGTGTCGCTGGCGTTTCTGCGGCATTCGACCAGCAAGATCAAATCGGCGGACGACCTGTTTGTGGTGGCTTCGCTGGGGTTTCGGGGGGAGGCGCTTTCCAGCATCGCGGCGGTGTCGCAGGTGGAGTTGATCACAAAAACGGCGGAGCAGTTGAGCGGCGTACGGTATGTGATCGAGGGCGGTAAGGAGCGGCAGATGGAGGAGATCGGCGCGCCGGACGGGACGACGTTTATCGTGAGGAATCTGTTCTACAATACGCCGGCCCGCCAGAAATTCCTTAAGACAGCGCAGACGGAGGGGGCGCATGTGGCGGCGCTGGTGGAGAAGATCGCCATGTCGCATCCGGATATCTCGATCCGGTTCATTCAGAATAATCAGAATAAGCTGCATACATCGGGCAATCATAACCTGAAGGATATCATTTACACGGTATTCGGAAGGGATATCGCGGCAAATCTGCTGGCGGTGGAATTTGAACAGGAGATTCTGCAGGTGAAGGGGTTCGCCGGGAAACCGGTGATCGCCAGAAGCAACCGAAATTTTGAAAATTATTATATCAACGGGCGGTATGTGAAGAGCGCGATCGTGGCGAAGGCCATCGAGGAGGCGTACCGGCCGTTTATGATGCAGCATAAATACCCGTTTGTGCTTCTGCATATCCGCGTTGAGCCGGAGTATCTGGACGTAAATGTGCATCCGACGAAGATGGAACTCCGCTTCCGGGATGAGGAGCGGATCTATCAGATGATCTTCCGGGCGGTCAGCGACGCGCTGGCGCACAAGGAACTGATCCCGCAGGTGGCTCTGGATCACACAGGTACGCGAAAGGATGCAGCGGCGGCAGATGCTGCGCAGAAGAAGGCGGATGCGGAGAAGGCGAAGGTGGAGAAGCTTTTAGAGCCGCGGCCGGAGCCGTTCGAGGTGAAGCGGCGGGGGAGCCTGGAAAATGCGGGAAGTTCTGTCACAGGTATTCCTATGACAGCAGATGAACGCTCTGGAATGCCAAACCGTCCGATAGAGACACAGCAAAGCCTCAAGGACAAATCGGTATCCGAGAGACAAAGCGTACAGAACAGCAGCTTTGCTCCATCAGGAGAATACAGCAATCGCACGGTGTACCAGAGCGTTGCTGAAAAACAAGTGGAATACGATAGTGAAGAGGCGCGCAAGGCCTGGCAGGAGAGGATATCCAAGCAGCTGGAGGCAGGTTCAATTGGAGCCGCTCATTCGCCGAAACCGGTCAGCCTGGCGCAGATTGCCGGAAAACCGGAGACGCCGCAGAGCGTGCTGCAGAATTCAAAAGGAACTTCTGCGGATACAATAGACGCAACAGCCGCGGACGAGAAGCCAAAGCAGCTTGACCTCTTTGAAGAAAAGCTCCTGACGCCGCAGAGCCGTCTGCGTCACAAGCTGATCGGCCAGTTGTTCGACACTTACTGGCTGGTGGAATTTGACGATCATCTCTATATCATCGACCAGCACGCGGCCCATGAAAAGGTCCTTTATGAGCGCACAATGAAGACATTAAAGAGCCGCGAATATACCTCCCAGATGGTGAACCCGCCGATCATTCTGACGTTGAGCAGCGAAGAGCAGATCCTGCTCAACAAATATATGAAGTATTTTACGGAGATCGGATTCGAGATCGAGCCCTTCGGTGGCAAGGAGTACGCGGTGCGGGCCGTACCGGACAATCTGTTCTCCATTGCCAAGAAGGAACTGCTGATGGAGATGCTGGACGATCTGTCCGACGATATCCTAAAGGGCGGCGTGGAATCCGTCTACGACCGGGTGGCGACCATGTCCTGCAAGGCGGCGGTAAAGGGAAATCACCGTCTCTCGCCGGCGGAAGCGGATCATCTGATCGACGAACTGCTTACGCTGAATAACCCATATGCATGTCCACACGGGAGGCCAACGATCATTTCCATGAGTAAATATGAACTGGAGAAGAAATTCAAGCGGATCGTATGATGCACTGCTGAAAGTTCTTTGAGGTGGAAGAATATGTTTCTGAATAGACAGAAGAAAAATCAGAAAAATACAGGCGTAAGCCGCGATCTGCTTCTGGCCGTGCAGGAGTATGTCCGCAGAAACTATGAAGAAGCGGATGGAAACAACGGCGCAGACGGTCTGGCGTCATACCAGATGCAGATGCCGATGATGTCTGAGAAAACGATGCAGATATCAACGCCGTCTGAAGCGACGTTGCCGGCGTCGGAATCGGCTGATGACGCTGCACCTGCGCAAAAGAACGTTTTACGCGCAGCTTCTCCGAAGAAGGCCGTAAAGCCAGAGAGATCGGAATTGCCGAAGAAATGTGCGGAACCGAATATTCCGGCCTTTCCGAATAAAGCTGGGATGCCAGATGCGCCAGGTACTTCTGGGAGATTTGCAGGGACAATGGCTGGCACAGCTGGGAAACCTTTCGCCCAGGCGCAGGCATCCTCCCGCAAACTGGACGATCTCCTGAAACAGATGGACGAGACATTTTCCCAGATGCTTCTGCGCCTGATCGACGAGCGTGGTCTGAAGGATTCCGAGGTCTATCACAGGGCGAACATCGACCGGCGGCTCTTTTCCAAGATCCGCAACGACGTCAACTACACGCCGACAAAGAAAACAGTGCTGGCATTTGCCGTCGCCCTGGAACTGTCAATGGACGAGACGAGGGATCTGCTTCTGAAAGCAGGCTACGCGCTGTCCAACAGTTCCCGATTCGACGTGATCGTTTCCTTTTTCTTTGAAACGCGGCGATACAATTTGTTTGAGATCAATGAGGTGCTGATGGACTACGGCGAGCCGCTCTTATGCGATTAGAGATGTACCTGGCTCCAGCTGGAACAGCTTAGACAAAGTCCGGGCCAAGGTCCAGATGGCAACAAAATGAAATGTCGCTTCCCATGCGACCATTTATCTCCTTTTATCTGCTATAGTTGGTTCATAACAAAGAAACCACACAGATGAAAGGAGATTTTTATTATGAAAAAAGGACTTACAGAGCTGGTATTCATTCTGGACCGGAGCGGCTCCATGAGAGGGCTGGAGAAGGACACCATCGGGGGATTCAACAGCATGCTGGAACGGCAGAAAAAGCAGGCGGAGGAAGAGGCCGGGCAGGTCGAGGTGACGACGGTGCTGTTCGACGATCAGTACGAGATGATCCACGACCGTTTCCCGATGCAGGCGGTAAAGCCCCTGACGGAAAAGGAGTACTATGTGAGAGGCTGCACAGCGCTTCTGGATTCAGTGGGCAGAACCATCAGCCGGATCAAAAACATTCAGGAGAATCTGCCGGAAGAGTACCGGGCGGAGAAGACGATCTTCGTGATCACCACGGACGGCATGGAGAACGCCAGCCGTGAATATTCTTACAGCCGCCTGAAATCCATGATTGAACAGCAGAAGGAACTGGGGTGGGATTTTCTCTTCCTGGGAGCGAATATCGACGCGGTGACGGAAGCCGGAAAGTTCGGCATCGGCGCAGACCGGGCAGTGACCTATCAGAATGACAGCCAGGGCGTGCAGCTGAATTTTAAGGTGGTAGGCGAGACCCTTACGCAGATGCGCATGGCGCCGAGCTGCGCTTCTGTAGGGGCCGACTGGAAAGCGGAGATCGAAAATGATATGCAAAAGCGCGGCGGCAAAGGTGTGCAGAAGAAAGAAAAGGGACTGGGGCATGTTCATTTTGGCAAATTGAAAGTAACCGATAAAAAGTGATGAATAGAATCGAAATCGGCAGATGATATTGACAAAATAACGATACATCGGTATAATTTGATTAAATTTACCGATGTATCGTTATTTTGTGGAGAAATCATGCTGAAACAATATATTAAAGAGCAGGACTTAAGCCTTGCGGAATTGTCCAGAAAAACCGGGATCCCGTACAGCACGCTGAACGATATGGTCAATAATAAGATCGCCATAGACAACTGCAAGGCCGGCTATGTGCGTCAGCTGGCCGGTGCGCTCGATATCCCGATGGAGACGCTGATGGATCTGAACACGATGGAAGATTCTTTCATTGAGTTTCTGAGTAACGATATCAGTGCGAAACTCTTTGTGCGTCTGAAATCCTATCATGTATCATTCCGGTATCAGGACCGGGACATTGATCTGGAACTTGGACCGGTCAATAAAGCGACGACTTACTATGCGAGGGAAATGGCCCGGTGGGCTGTCGAGGATTATATCGCGGAAGCAGAATGGAGGGAACGGCGTGCGTTACATTCTGATGCGCAGGAATGATCCTGTCACGATGGCGGAGATCGGTGAAGACGGAAGCATGATCCGATTTTCTGAAAATATGATGAACCCTCATCTTGCGCCGCTGCAGGATAAGGCGCGCCCGGACTGGCTGAAGCGCTGGTGGGACAGGCGGGCGATTCCGATCCGGCAGGGGAATGTCAGGGCATATCTGAAAGACCACGGATTCCTGATGGCCGGTCAGTACCTGACAGAGAATCTGGGCCTGAGTCTGACGGATTATTATTGGATAAAACCGATCGAATCCGCCTTGACGTGGAGGGACGTGAATCTGTTTGAAAATGATTTCCACGAGAATCTGCTGATTGCCGGCACGAAGAGTCATGTAAGAGAGAAAGCTTCACGTCCTGAGGAAAATGAGATTGGCGCAGCCTTGTACGGTTCCGGGGAAGGAGAACCAGTCGCATCATCCGGCGCTTTGCCGGAGGAGAAAAACTCGTTTTCCCCCAACGCGTCCCTGCAGGGCGACCTCGAGAAAACCTGGATGCTCCGCGACGAAAAGCGAATTCTGGTCAAGGGGAATCGGGGTCACCTGTCAGCGGAAAGTATTAACGAAGTGATCGCTTCGAAACTTCATGAACTGCAGGGGTACGATAATTTTGTGCCTTACAGTCTGGTACGGATCAAAGGCAAAGATTACGATTACGGCTGCTGCTGCAGGGCGTTTACAGATCTTAGAAAGGAACTGATACCGGCCTCAGCCGTCATTTCATCGGAACCGAAGGCTGCCGATGTATCCGGCTATGAGCATTTCATCCGTGTCTGCGGTCATCACGGCATGGATACGGACAGGCTTCGCGCCGATCTGGATTACCAGATCATGACGGATTTCATTCTGTCGGGCGTCGACCGGAATCCGGGGAATATCGGCATTCTGCGGGACGCGGACACGCTCCGTTTCCGGCGAATGGCCCCGATTTATGACAGCGGCCGCTGCCTATTCGCGGCCGGAAGCGTTCCGACGAACGATAAAGAACTTCTGTCCATTCAGACCAACAGCTTTGCCGGAACGGAGACAGCGCTTCTGGAGTACGTGACGGATCGGTCTCTGGTGGATGTGACGAAACTGCCAGCTCCGGAATTTATCCGTAAAATGTATCAGATGGACAGCCGTATGGACCCAAAACGGGTCGAACGGATTTGCGAGACGTACGCGAGAAAAATCGAGTTGTTCCGTATGTTCCAGCTCGGAAGACGACCGGATAATTTGTGATTTCTTTTCATAATGAGTATCTATGCAATCAACTAACCGAGCTGTAATGCCTGAAAATGGCCGTCACTATTGAAAGAGTGATGTATTGGAAATTAACTGCCAACTATTAGAAGGAGCCGAATTGGAGATCAATCATGAAGAACATCCTGCTCATCGATGATGACATTCCTATTAACAATTTGATTGAAGAAGCATTAAGCCGCGAAGGCTACCATGTTTCCCACGCCTATTCCGGCACCGAAGCGCTGCTTTTTTTGGCGCAGACAAAACCGGACCTGATCCTGCTCGATCTGATGCTGCCGGGACTTTCCGGGGAGGAAGTGCTGCCGCGGATCAAAGGGATACCGGTGATTGTTGTGAGTGCGAAGGCGGACGTGGACGACAAGGTGAAGCTGCTGTACGGCGGTGCGGTCGACTACATCACGAAACCATTTCAGATCAAAGAGCTCCTGGCCAGGATCTCCGTGCATCTGCGGGAACCGGTAAGCGACGTGCCTTCCGAACTGCAGTATGCGGATCTTCAGCTGAACACAGACACGCGCCGCGCGGCGGCCGGCGGACATGAAGTGAAGCTGACCAGAACGGAATACGCGATCCTAAAACTCTTGATGCAGAACCCCGCGCAGGTTATTCCGAAGTCCCGCCTTCTGGACCGGATCAGCGAAGACACGCCGGACTGCACGGAGAACTCGCTGAAAATGCACATCAGCAACCTGAGAAAAAAAGCTGCGCGAAGCGAGCGGAACCGATTATATCGAATCCGTGTGGGGAATCGGATTCAAACTGCGGCAGGAATAATCTTTACCTTTTCTTTACCGTTTCCTTTACCGCTTTCTTTACGGCTGCCTGATATCCTGTTGCCATCAACGAAAGGGAGGTAAGCCTTTATGGACTATGTTCTCAGGACAAATGCTTTGGCGAAGAGCTATAAAGGATCCAGGGCGCTTGATGGTCTCACGATGAATGTTCCCAAGGGAGCGATCTACGGATTCGTGGGGAAAAACGGCGCCGGCAAGACGACTCTGATCCGCCTGATCTGCGGCCTGCAGGAGCCGGATTCGGGAGATTACACGCTGTACGGCAGAAAAAACACCGAAAAGGACATTACGAAATCCCGCCGGAGGATGGGTGCGGTTGTGGAATCGCCCGCCATTTATCTGGATCTGTCGGCGGAAGAGAATTTGAAGACCCAGTACCGAATTCTGGGGATGCCCTCGTTTGACGGGATTTCCGATATCCTGAAGCTGGTCGGACTGGATCATACGGGGAAAAAGAAAGCGAAAAACTTTTCCCTGGGGATGCGGCAGAGGCTTGGGATCGCCGTCGCGCTCGCCGGTGACCCGGATTTCCTGGTTCTGGACGAGCCTGCGAACGGGCTTGACCCGCAGGGAATCATCGAGATCCGCGAACTGATCCTGGATCTGAACCGCAGACAGCAGATCACAGTTCTCATTTCCAGCCATATTCTGGACGAATTGTCGAAATTCGCGACCCATTACGGCTTCATCGACGGCGGACGCATGGTAAAGGAACTCAGCGCGGAAGAACTGGAAGCCGCCTGCCGGAAATGCGTCCGTATGGAGGTCAGCAGCGCGAAGGCCCTTGCCCGCGTCCTGGACGGAATGAAGATTGATTATAAGGTCTTAAGCGGCACGACTGCCGACGTCTACGCGAAAGTGAATATTTCCCGCTTAAGCAGCGCGCTTGCGGCGGAAAACTGCGAGCTGATCTCGGCGCAGGAGAGGGATGAAAGTCTGGAAAGCTATTATGTGAGTCTGGTAGGAGGCGGAAAGAATGAATAAACTGCTGCGGTCTTATTTTTCAAGGCTTTGGAAGGATAAACTGTTCTGGCTCTGTATGGGAGCCATGCTTGTATATGCGGTCGCGTTTATGTTAAATGGATGCAGGCAGGCGACCGTGGATATGTCGGAATATCAATATTCCATCGATAAGTATTATTTCCACTTCGCGTTATCGATCGGGCTGTTCTGCTCGGTGTGCAGCAGCATGTTTTTCGGGACAGAATACAATGACGGAACGATCCGGAATAAGATCATCGTCGGACACACGAGAACGGACATCTATCTTGCAAGCCTGATCACCACATTCGCGGCGACGCTTATGATCATGTCGGTATGGCTCATCGGCGCGCTTGTCGCGGTTCCCGCGCTCGGCTTCTGGAAAATTGGCGTTTGGCGGCTGCTTAGTTACCTGCTGATCGCCGTCATGTTCGTTATGGCTTTGTCCGCGATCTGTACGGTGATCAATATGCTTTCATCCGGCAAGGCCAATACATTCCTCGTTTCGATCCTGTTGTTCATTGGCCTGCTGCTTTTGGCGAGCATGATCTACAATGGCCTCAGCGAGCCGGAGATGATAAGCGGCGTTCAGATCACCCAGAATGGGCTCGATATGACGGAACCTTCCCCGAATCCGAACTATGTTACCGGGATGAGGCGGGAGATCTATGATTTTATCGTTGACTTCCTGCCGACAGGACAGGGACTGCGGATGTGGCAGCTTGAGATCACGCATCCGGCCCGGATGATCGTTTCTTCGCTGTTTATTACGGTTGTTGCGACGGCGGGCGGGATATTGGCGTTCAGAAGGAAGAATATACAGTGATGAAAAGGAGCTTGTAATGAGAATGTGGTCATGGACGCCTGGCGGCATTTTGGCTGTCGCTATTATAATTGCCAGCATTATGGCAGCTGTCATTATTTTGCTGCTTCTCAAGATCCATGCCCTGCGAACTGCCGCAAAGGAAATCGAAACCGCCTTTGCCGACAGGCTCATGACCGATACCAATACATTGATCGATATCTCTTCCGCGGACCGGAATATGCGCCGTCTGGCCAACAGCATAAACAGAGAGCTTAGGAAGCTGCGGGAAGCAAGACGCCGCTTTGAACAGGGAGACCTGGAACTGAAGAACGCGGTCACAAACATTTCCCATGATCTGCGGACTCCGCTGACGGCCATCTGCGGCTATCTGGATCTGCTTGAAACGGAAGAGAAGAATGAGCGGGTCGAACAGTATCTTCGTATTATCCGGAACAGGGCGGAGCTTTTAACGCAGCTGACGGAAGAACTGTTCCGGTATTCAGTGATCATTTCCGCGGAAAACAGCGGGACACGCGAGCCGGTAAATGTGGGAGGCGTGCTGGAAGAGAGCGTCGCCTCCTTCTATACCGCGCTGAGAAAGCGGAATATCGTGCCTGAGATCCGGATCCCCGAAACGAAGGTGATCCGGACGCTCGACCGTTCCGCTCTGGTCCGCGTATTCTCCAATCTTCTGAACAACGCGGTCAAATACAGTGACGGCGATCTGGATATTACGTTATCGGAAAATGGAACCGTTGTCTTCTCGAATACAGCGTCCGGCTTAAATGAGGTGCAGGTGGGGAGACTGTTTGACCGTTTTTACACGGTGGAAGCCGCGAGAAAATCGACCGGCCTTGGCCTGGCGATCGCCAGAACGCTGGTGGAGCAGATGAACGGGACAATTTCGGCCGGGTACGAGAATGGCCGGCTGAGCATCACGATCGAACTTCCCTCCGAATAGATCATTTTAATTCCAAAGTGTAAGCAAATTATGCATCAAAATGAAATAAGCAATGCCTTTAATAATTATTTTTCTCAGACTATGTATTTCTCAGACTATCTTTTTCCAGTTCAACTGCGTTATACTCAGTAGAAAGTGCTTTCGATTTTAGAGCAATCGGCGTTCCGGCCGCTAACCGGGATGCGGAAAAACATTACGGAGGTCTGAACGCGGTATGGACCCGGATTTCCTTCTGGTCATGCGAATGAAAGACGGAGACGACGAGGCGATCGAAGAATTTGTCCGGAAATATTATCCGGCGGTTCTTCGGTATTGTATGCTGCGCATCGACGACGCGGGATACGCGCTGGACGCGGTCCAGGAGACCTTCGAGCGGTTCTTCCGGAATTTTGCCAGGTACCGGCATTATGGGAAGGCCGCCAATTATCTGTATGTGATTGCGGGGAACGTCTGCCGGGACTATTACCGGAACCGGAGGGAGGTGGCTGCGGGTGACGCAGAAGAAGTGCTGCTGTTTCGAAGACGTAACAGCGATGTCGGTGCTCGCGGGTACTACGAAGAAGAGGGTTCTGTATCGCCCGGAACAGCTGACAGCAGGCTGCAGACGAAAGCAGTGCAGGAAACGCCTGTGGAAATAAGTTCTCCGGGCTCGGATTTCCGCATGGATCTGCACACAGATCTCCGCATGGATCTCCGCAGCGCCTTCGCCGCACTGCCACCGGAGCTTCGGGAAACGGCGATTCTGTTCTTCTGTCAGGAGTTAAAGCAGTGGGAGATCGCGAAGATCCTTGGGATCGGGCTTCCGCTCGTAAAATACCGGATACGAAAAGCCCGTGAACAATTGCAGGAAATGTTGAAGGAGGTGCGGTGATGACGCAGCAGAGCAGGTTATATCGAGACAAGATACGTCATTGTGAAACGAAGTACCGCAAGACGCATCTGGGTAAAACGCCCCAAGACGAACTGACGCGGGTTTTGCGTGAAGAAGCGGACGCGCTTATTTCCAGGGGCCTCATGAACGCTGGTCAAAATGAAGATCCGATAATCGCTGAAAGTAAACCGGCCGTCGTTCTGGCGCCGCATACCCCTGCGTACTCCGACCATCTGGAACAGACGATCCGCGCCGCGAAATCCGCCTACTGCGAAGCCGAATCAGCCCGGTCGCTGACCCGGTTTGAGTTTTTGATGGAACAGAGCCGCTATATCCGCAAACGCTGGTGGATCCTGCAGGGAATTCTTCTGGCTGTGCTGGGTTTAACGCTGATCCGCGCGGACAGCAGCTTCTACACCGCCCGCAGTATGGGGATCGCCGGTTCCGCCTTCGCAGTGCTGATCCTGCCGGAACTTTGGAAGAACCGAAGCTGCGGCGCTACGGAAGTTGAGGGGGCGGCCTATTATTCCCTGCGGCAGATCTACGCAGCCAGGCTGACCTTGTTCGCCATAACGGATCTTCTGCTGATCACGGCCTTTGGCGGGCTGGCGGTAACGGCCGGCGGCGTTCCGGTGACGGATCTGGCGACGCAGTTCCTGCTGCCGTTCAATGTGACCTGCTGCATCTGTTTTCAGACCCTTTACAGCCGCCGGATGCAGTCGGAGATCTTTTCCGTTTTCTTGTGCGGGTGCTGGATCGCCGTCTGGGTCGAGATCGTCCTCGGGAAGCTTTACGACCGGATCACGCTTCCCGTCTGGTGCGGGCTTCTGGCGCTGTCCGCGGTGTATCTGGTATTCTGCGTCACATGCGGACAGAGAAATTTACACAAATTATTGGAGGCAGAACCGATATGGAATTGAAAATAACGGACCTTACGAAACAGTTTAAGGAGGTCGCCGCAGTAGACGGCGTCAGCTGCACGATGACCGGCGGCGTCTACGGACTTCTGGGCGTCAACGGCGCGGGCAAGACGACGCTGATGCGGATGCTCTGTACGTTAAATACGCCCACCTCCGGGCAGATCACCTGGGACGGCCAGGACATTTTCTCCATGGCGGAGGCGTACCGGCGGATCCTGGGATATCTGCCCCAGGAGTTCGGGTATTATCCGGATTTTACGGTGGAGGATTACCTGCTCTACATCGCGTCCATCAAGGGCCTTCGGCCCGTGGTGGCAAAGCGGCGCACAGCGGAGCTGATCCGGCAGGTGGGTCTCAGCAAAGCCTCCGGCCGAAAAATGAAGAAGCTGTCCGGCGGCATGAAGCGGCGCGCAGGGATCGCCCAGGCGATGCTCAACGACCCGCAGATCCTGATCCTGGACGAGCCGACGGCTGGGCTGGACCCGACGGAGCGGATCCGTTTCCGGAACCTGATCAGCGAACTGTCGGAGGAACGGATCGTGCTTCTGTCCACGCACATCGTGTCGGACGTGGAATATATCGCGAAAGAAATATTGCTTATGAAAGACGGAAGATTTGTCTGCCGCGGCACGGCGGATGAGATGATCGCATCCATGCCGGAGAAGGTTTGGAGCCTGACGGTGCCAAAGAAGGATGTGGAAGCCTACCTGCGCCGGTATAAGGTATCGAATGTGAAGGCGGTTCCGAATGGAGCGGAACTAAGGATACTGTCCGCAGAACCGCCGGCAGCTGCGCGGTCAGACGCAGGAAGAGGGCCGGCTCCGGCAGAAATTCAGAGCTGGCAGGCAATGGCTGGGAGCGTAAACCGCCCGGTGGTAGCAGAAAACGGCAGTGTCACGACTGGTGCCGCTGTCATCCGTCCGCAGACCGCCCAGCTGCAGGAAACCACCCTGGAGGACGTTTTCCTCTATCATTTCGGAGAAAGGTCAGGTGACGGCAATGGTGAAGTATGAGATCAGGAAGGTATTTGCAAGAAAAGGCGGCGTGATCGCGCTTCTGATCATGCTGGTCCTGACCGCCTACACCTGCTGGTTCGCCACAAACAGCAGCAGCGAGTGGGTCAATGAAAACGGAGATACGGAGAGAGGCTACCATGCGATGGTGAAAAAACGGGAGGCTCAGCGGGCGTGGTCCGGCATTCTGGACGAGGAAAAGATCCGCCGGGTGATAGAGGAAAATCTCCGCATCACCTCCACGCCGGAGTATAATTCAAAGGATGTGAGGCTGAGCAACATCGCCTTCGGCTGGGGGCAGGGAATCCATGAGATCCGGGGCCTTCTGAATCATTATTTTGCGGAAGATTTCCAGACGTCGGATTACTACCGGGCCAACAGCCTGACTCCGGATATGGCGGGCGATTTCTATCCGAACCGCGTAAAGCTTTTGAAGGAATTTCTGGCGGATGAAACCAATGGCTCGTACTACCGGTTCTCCGACGCGGAAAAGGACTGGATGATCCGGCAGTATGAGGCACTGGAAACACCATTTTATGTCGATTACATGCAGGGCTGGGATAATGTTCTGACGTATTACCCGACGATCAGTATGATCCTGATCATGGTGCTTGGGTACCTGATGGCCGGGATCTTCTCCAACGAATTCCAGTGGAAATCGGACTCGATCTTTTTCGCGTCTACCTATGGCCGGAACAGCGCCATCCGCGCCAAGCTGGCGGCGGGGTTCCTGATCGTAACGGCCATCTACTGGGCGGCGATCCTCGTCTATTCGCTGACCGTGCTGGGCTATCTTGGCTTCTACGGAGCGTCCTGCCCGCTGCAGGCCTCTAACAGATGGAAGAGCTTCTACAACCTGACCAACGCCCAGGCCTACCTGATCGTGATCCTTGGCGGCTATGTCGGATGCGTTTTCATCGCCTTTCTGACCATGCTCGTCTCGGCGTGGAGCCGTTCGACGGTATTAGGCGTGATGACCCCGATCATCGTCATTTTCCTGCCGAATTTCATACAGAATATGAGCTTCGACGCCGTGATCATCGATAAGATCCTGGCCCTGCTACCGGCCCGGCTTTTGGAGCTGAATATGGAGCTCGTGTACTTCGACCTGTTCGACTTCGGAGGGATCGTGACCGGGGCGCTGCCGGTTGTGATCGCACTCTATGTGATCCTGTCGGCCGCGCTGCCGCCGGTGATCTACCGGGAGTACAGGAGGAAGGAGATTATGTGAGAGCGTTGGTTGTGTGATAAAGAAAACCATTTAATTTGTACCCGCGCATTGCAACTATTCATGGTTGCGGTGTGCGGGTATGTCATGTATAATGAGAACGAAGTGGAGATGATATGGGCAGAAGGATGTGCATAATTTTTTGAGCAGGAGGGTCTCATATGAATAATACGATCCAATATAAAGGGTATATCGGGAGCGTTGAGTTTTCTGAAAAAGATGGAATTTTCTATGGAAAAGTCATGGGTATTCGGTCTTTGATTTCATATGAAGGAGAGAACGCGAGGGATCTTCTTGCTGATTTCCATGGTGCGATAGACGATTATCTGGAATCCTGCAAAGCGGAAGGCAAAGAGCCGGAAACAGATGTCCTTAAACCGCTATGTGGAGGGAACTCTTGAGAATTCAACGGCGGCAAAAATTAGTATTTGAACGAGGTAGGTCATCATGCATTTTACCAACGAAGATATCCTGCGGATTGCCATGCAGCAGTCCGCAATTGACGCAAACTGTCGCGCGGATGATTTTATGAAGACAGAAAATGTCGTTGTTACATCCGTGTCCAATCCGAACGCGAGGAAATATCTGGCGCTTCCGCTTGCCTGCAACCTTATTTCCTACGGAAACAATATTGTCGCGTCCGTCGAAGAAAAATACCGCGGCGTTGTGACGGATTACATCAGCCGATTCCCGGTGCATCATTGTTTCGAGACGCCCAATCTGCATGTCCTTAACGATGAACTGCAGAAAGATGGCCTGCGTATCTGCTTCATGGCAGAATACTTTCTGCCGGATCTGCGGGAACTGAAAGTTCAGGATATTCCTTACACAACAAAGCTGCTGCACCCGGAGGACTTCGCGCCGCTTTACACTCCGCAGTGGGACAGCGCGTTGTGCGCAGACCGCCGGCATCTGGATGTATTAGGCGTCGGCGCGTACGACGGCGAAACGCTGATTGGCCTTGCGGCCTGTTCCGCCGACTGCGAGGATATGTGGCAGATCGGTGTCGATGTGCTGCCGGCTTACCGCAGGCAGGGCGTCGCATCAGCGCTGACAGTCCGTCTGACCATGGAGATACTAAAGCGCGATAAGGTTCCGTTCTACTGTGCTACATGGTCGAATATCAGGTCCGTGCGAAACGCCATGCGGAGCGGATTTCGCCCCGCATGGGTCGAAATGACGGCAAAGAGCGCGGACTTTGTCGAGAAAATGAATGGAGGGAAACCGATATGAAGTGCTATCCACAGGTGTATGTAATGAACAGCCTAGAGGCGGTAGAAACGTACTGCAAAGCCTTCGGTGCGGAGGTGACGTTCGCGATAAAGAACGCGGCCGGGACCGCCTACGAACACTGCGAGCTTTCGGTTGACGGCGAACCCATACTTGCCGCGGCAGAGGCGGCGGAGCCCTACGCGAAGCCCTACGACGTCAGCGTGATCCATCGGTTGAAGTGGCAGACGATGACGTTCAACGCGTTTGAGCTCGGAAGCAGGGAAGCGGTGAAAAACGCGCTCGACGTTCTGAGCGACGGCGGCGTGGTTCTGGAACCCATCTATGAGCTCCCCTGGAACAGCTGCTGCGCCACCGTCATCGACCGCTATGGCGTGTGCTGGTGGATAGGAATTTAAGGGACTGCAAGGGCATTACACGGAAGATGCCAAAAAATGATTGACTATTTGAACAGATATGGTAAAATACTATTGAAGGAGAGTCCTGCCGATAAGTGGACATTCAAAAAGCGATGGTGCCGCCGAGGTGGCATCACATTGCAGGGCTATGGGGACATAGTCCTGCAATTTTTACGGGGGAATCGCATGGCGCAATCACAATTGGAAGTCTACCGATGAGCGCCCTTTTCTGGGAGTAATCATTGTCTGCAATACACATAAATATTGTGTTCCACTGTCTAAGCCAAAGAAAAAGCATGAGAAAATGCGGGATAAGATAGATTTCAAAAAGATAATCTATGATGATACGCTTATAGGTGTTTTAAATTTTAATCTCATGATACCTGTCGAGGATGCACAAATACAACGAATTGATACGGAAATACGACAAGATTATTTTAACGGCTCTCGGCTTGATATTTACCGAATCACACCGCAGGATCACACAGAATAATGAAAATGCTTTACTTTTTCGTTACAATAGCATATACTATATGCGAAAGGAGTGTTTCCTATGGCACAGACAGTTAATGTGAATTTTCGCATGGATGCGGATTTGAAGAAAAGCATGGAGCAGACCTGCTCTGATCTGGGGATGTCCATGAGTACGGCATTTACCATTTTCGCAAAAAAGGTAAGCCGGGAGAAGCGTATTCCGTTCGAAGTATCGGCGGATCCCTTCTATTCGGAAAGCAATATTCGCTATCTGGAACGGAAAAAGAGGGAAATAGACGAGGGCAAAGCGCATATTGCGGAGCATAGCTTGATAGAGGTGGATGACTAATGCGGTTATCGTGGGAGGATGAGGCCTGGGCGGATTACCTTTATTGGCAGGGAGAGGATAAAAAGACCTTAAAGCGCATTAATATGCTGATAAAAGATATACAGAGAAATCCATATGAGGGTTTAGGAAAGCCGGAGCCGCTAAAGGAAAACCTAAGCGGGATGTGGAGCAGACGCATAGATGAGGCCAACAGGATAGTCTATTATGAGAAATACGGCGGCATTATTATCGTATCATGCCGGGGCCATTACGATGATTAAATGAATTACGGTGACCGTCTTCGGACAACACCTTGAGGGAACCCGATGCGTCGGGTTCTTTTCTTTCTGCTGATGGCGGCGTTCGCACTGGGCTTTTTTGCCGAATGGAAAGCAAAATGAATGCCAGGTCGGAAGTGGAAAATACAGCACAGATCAAATAACACAGAAAGAGGTGCAGCATGATTCTATATATTAATGCGTGTGTGAGAACAGAATCCAGAACAGACCGATTGGCAAAAGCGTTATTAAATAAACTTGGAGCGTTTGAAGAAGTCCGATTGACCGATATGGAGCTAATGCCTTTGAATGAAGAAAGACTGGATTATCGAACCTCTCAGCTTGATAAGCAAAATTACAGCGATCGTATTTTCGAGCTGTCCAGGCAGTTTGCGGAAGCAGACCGGATCGTGGTATCCGCCCCATATTGGGACGGCCAGTTCCCTGCCATTTTGAAAATATATCTTGAGAATATTTATTCGATAGGTATTGTATCAGAATATGATGAAAACGGATGTCCGCACGGATTGTGTAAAGCAAAGAAACTATATTATGTTACGACGGCCGGCGGAAACTATGATCAAAGATTCAGTTTCGATTATATCGACTATTTGGCGAAGAATGTGTTCGGCATCAGGGAAACGGAACTGATCTATGCAGAATATCTGGATATTAATGGAAATGATGCGGAAGGGATATTATCTGAGGTGATCAATAATATTAATAAACTGCATTAACTACCAATGTAAATATCATAACCTATGCTGATGAAATGGCAGGAAATATCTGATTGAACGACAGTAAAATAAAATTCCTGTTATTTAACCCGCATTCAATAGACGATTGTTCTCCCATCAGCTATACTATACACAGAATCGATTCAAAAACTGTGTAAGGAGACAACTGAACATGACAATCGGGGATGTTATCAAAAAATACAGGAAGAATTTAGGGATAACGCAGGAGGAGATGGCAGCGCGGCTCGGCGTAACCGCTCCCGCAGTAAATAAATGGGAAAAAGGCAGTTCGTTTCCGGATGTTGCGCTGCTTGCTCCGATCGCGCGGCTGCTTGGCATTACCACGAATGAGCTTCTGTCTTTTCGGGACGAGCTGACCGACGAAGAGATCAACCGGTATCTTAAGCAGGTTCAAAAGGACCTGGAGAACAAAGACTTCCATGACGTATTCTGTTCCGTAAAGGAAAAGATCCAGGAGTATCCGAATTGCGAAAAACTGATCTGGCAGGCGGCCGTCATTCTGGACGCGGGACGAATGACGGCAGAACTCCCGGATAAAGAAGACTATGATAGTGCGATATTCGGCTGGTACGAAAGATGTCTGCTCTCAAGGGACGAACGGATCCGCAATCAGGCGGCGGATTCGCTGTTCCACGCGTATTTCCGGAAAGAGGATTATGAGAAAGCCGCGCGATATCTGGATTATTTCTCGCTGGAGAATCCGGAACGCAAGCGTAAGGAAGCGCTTGTGAACAGCAGGACAGGGAAGCGGGCAGAGGCTTATCGCGCATACGAGGAATTGATCTTCATCGGCTATCAGCATCTGCAGATGACGTTAAATGACCTGCGCGCTCTTTATATGGAGGACGGTGATCATGAGATGGCGAGAAAGCTGGTTGAGGTCTCGTCCTCTGCCGCTTCCGTATTTGAAATGGGCGGGTATAACGAAGTCTGTTACGGACTTGAGGTCGCAGCATGGGAAAAGAATACAGAATGGACGGCACAGATTATGCGGGAGATACTGGACCGGATCGATACGATCGGCGATTTTACAAAGTCCAGGCTCTATCAGCATATGACGTTCAAAACGACCGATCCTGATTTTACGGTCGGATTAAAGCAAAAGCTTTTGGAATCTCTTGGAGATGAAACGTTTGATTACATGCAGGGGAATGAAGATTGGGAAAAATTGTCCCATAAAAATGTGAATGCCATGCGTATCATTAATAGATAACGGAGTCAACGAAAACAAGCATGCATCGAGAAGGGGGAGATTCCTGTTGAAGAAGAATCGCTTTTACATTGCGGCGCTGACGTGCATGGCACTGCTGACGGCGTGTAGTACTCATATTGACAATGAGACCGTGGATACAACTGCCGGTCTTTCCGTCGGTGACTCGGCTGCATCTGCGCTGACAGAAACGGAAATAGTGTCGGCAGCCGATATCGTTTCAGAAACAAAAACATCTTCAGAGGCAGATACTGTGTCGGAAATGGAAGCAGCGCCAACCGGCTTTTCCGCCGAAGACAGTTTCGTATCCGAGCCGGTCACGTTCGTATGGGAAGAAGTCGGGTTTGGCGGCGACTTCGTCGTTACTCTGGAACCGTTTAACACGTTCCAGATGTGCGAAGGACCGCTGAGCAGTACAATCTACAGAGGCTATTTTGACGTGGACGGAGATATTGTTACGCTGAGAGATTCCGCGACATCGGAGGGATTTAAGAATTTCCGGTTTCAGATCAATGACGACAGGACCGAACTGACTTTTATCGCGGACGGTTCAGACAGTCTGCCGTTCTGCCAGCTTGAGGACGGCGCCCTTTTCAGTACAGAGTTCCATCATGATATCAGTGAATACTGGGAATCGGAACCGAAGCGTGATGACAGCGGAGAAACGGACGAGACGGCACCGAAGTAACAGAAGCAGCAGATACAGGGTAATAAGAATAAAGCTGTTAAGTCAGGGACAGTTCAGGGTCAAGGATTGTCCCTGCTTTTATTTCCATGCAAGCAGGGCGCCAGTGACGCCGTGCTTGTATGCTCTGGCATATTTTTTCTTTACTATGAGATTTTGGGGTAAATTTTTCCGTCTAATAGATGTATACGGTACAGTGAACGTTCACGAAAGAAAATGCAGCATAGTAAGACACAGGAACAGCGGCACGGAAAGTTATATCTGCCGTACGGCAAATCAGACAGAAAGGCACAGGAAAAGAGCCTATGGAGACAGCAGAGATTCACCCGAATACAGAGAAGAGCGGCCCCGAATGTCAGCTCGTTGCCCGCGCAAAAAGCCGTGATCCTGACGCGTTCGTCAGCCTGATACAGCTTCATGCGAAGAGAATGTACCGGGTTGCGCTGGCGATCCTCTTAAATGACGAGGACGCGGCCGACGCGATCCAGGACACGATCCTGACCTGCTGGGAGAAGATGCATTCGCTTCGGGATGACCGGTATTTCGGCACATGGATGACCCGGATCCTGATCCGTAAATGCTATGATCTGCGGGATGAGAGACGTCGCTATGCGGATATTGAGGAGATACCGGAGCCAGCGGAGGAAGTTCATTACAATCTGGAACTCAAGGAAGCGTTGGCGGCTCTCGATGAGAAATACCGCGTTATTATGATTCTCTTCTACGCGGAGGGCTATCGGACCGACGAGATCGCCCAGATCCTGCGGATCCCGAAAAGTACGGTCCAGACACGGCTTCAGCGCGGTCGGGAGAAGCTGGCGGGATATTACCGGAACGGGGAGTAACCGGAGAAATATTGCCAGACCGGAGAATAATTTAAGCTATGAAACGGTCAGTTTCATCTGACCATTGGGCATCTGACCGACACAATCTTACGAAGAGGAGATACAGGATGAAAAACAGAGAATTCTATGTGTTCAGAGAAGAAACAGAACTGCCGGACGTGGTAAATGAGAAAATGAACGCGGCATTCCGGCAGATCCAGGAGACATCCGTGCAGCGGACAGGCAAAATTTACGGTTTGAGGACGCGGCAATACAGGAAGCGTGCCACTGGCACACTTCCCGCATGGAAATACAGGAAGCGTATCACTGGCACACTTCCTGCATGGAAATACGAGCAGAGCGTCACCGGCGCTCTGCCAGCATGGAAATACCGGTGTACCGCGGCTGCCGCGGTGTGCGCGGCGCTTCTGGCGGCAGGAGTGATCACGGCGGCCGCCGCGGCTTACACCTACTGGGGCCGCGGAATGAGCGGTGCTCTGAAGGCATCGCCTGAGCGGCAGAAAGAACTGACGGAGCAGGGAATGGCTGTTGTGTTCTCCGAAAGCGCCGCGGCCGAAACCGTTTCTGACACAACAGAAGAAAATTCGGCAATACAGAAGATCGCGCCGGTCACGGTAAACGGTGTCACCATCGCGCCGCATACAACCGTCGCTGCCGGCGACTGCGTGTGGATTTCCTTCACGGTGGACGGATTCGCGCTTCCGGATGGAGCGGATCCGGGATTTGATAACGTGGATTTTCACGGATTCGGCGACGACCTGCGCGGACGGACCAGCTGGTTCAACGCCTGTCACAGCTTCTACGACGGAATCGTCTCCGACGGCAGCGGACATCCGGTCTACGAGGACGGGACGGTTCCGGACGGCCAATTAGTGCCGCGGTATACGGATGAAAACGGTACAATGGAGTATATTTTACAGATATCGGCAGATACGGACGACAGCTTTCTGGGCCGGGAACTCCATATCACATTTCACGATCTGGGAACCTTCGATCGGGGTACATTCCGTAAGCTTACGGAGGGAAGCTGGGATTTTACCATCCCGCTCTCCGGCAGCGACGCCTATCGGACATTTGCCGCCGCGGATCCCATCGGAGAAACCGGGATTATAGTAAAGGAACTGGAGATATCGCCGGTATCGGTCCGGGCGCTGCTGTCCGTTCCGGCCGGAACCGATCCGGAATTTGTCTCGGAACTGACCTATCCCTGCGGCCTTCGGTTTAAGGACGGAACCATGCTGCCGTTTCTTTCGGACGGCGGTGGCGGCTCCTTTACGGATGATACGAAGACGGAATACCGGATCATGCATCCATTCGAACGGATCATCGATCTGGCGCAGGTGGACGCGCTGGTCCTGCAGAATCCGGATGAAGCGGGGAAGCCGCGGGGAGAGAACAGTTATTATATCATTCCTCTGAAATAAAGAGCGTCACTGGCACCCTGCCTGCATGAAAACATAAATGCGCCGCTGCGAAGCAGATCCCATGTCAGCTGAGCAGCGGCTTTCTGTATGGTTTGTCTGTTACGGATTCATCATCGACAGCCGGGCAAAAGAACAGCCAGTTATAAGTCCGCTGAGTACCAATATCTTTGACATGGCAGGTAAGAACAAAAGAGTCATTGACATTGTCTATAGCATGTGTTATATTATATTTAACATTTAGGCTAAATGTTAAATATGGAGGCGGATTTTCATGGGAATGCAGGACACATTAAGGGCGCTGGCGGATCCGACCCGGCGCGAGATCTTAAATCTCCTGAAACCGGGCCGGATGTCCGCGGGTGAGATCGCGGAACATTTCCCGGTCAGCGGCGCATCCATTTCCAAGCATCTGTCGGTCTTAAAGGACGCGGATCTGATCCGGGACCAACGGGAGGGAAAGTACATTTTCTATGAACTGAACGTATCGGTTCTGGAGGAGATCATGCTCTGGATCACGGATCTGACGGAAGAGAGCGGCTGCGTTATGAAGCTTGGTACTGCAAAGGAGGAATAAATGCGTCGCCCGGATGAGGATTTCTCACTTATCATGAAGCAGTATAAATGGCAGATCATTCTGTCGACGATCCTGGTGCTCCTGCCTGCCGCTGCCGGGTTCTTCCTGCTGGCCGCCGGCGTGGGAAGCACGTCGTCTGAGGCCGGAGGAATCGCTTCCTCGGTCGCGGGCGGACGCCTGAAAGCAATGATCGTTATGTCGCTGTTCTGTCTGCCGAACCATTTTCTCGCGGTCTGGCTTACGCTGCGCGATCCTAAGAACCGGGAGCGGAACCGGCAGATGATAAGCTTTATCTTCTGGATCTGTCCGATCATATCGATCTTCAGCTGCGGCAGCATGTACCGGATCTATACCGGCGCCCGCGCGGATCAGGGCATGGGCATATCCGTATGTATGGGGCTGATGTTTATCGCTTTGGGAAATTATCTGCCCAAGACCGGCCAGAATCACACGGTGGGAATCCGCGTGCCGTGGACGCTTGCGGATGAAGAGAACTGGAACGCGACGCATCGGTTCGGCGGCAGAGTCTGGGTCGCCGGCGGATTCATGACGATGATCGGAAGTTTCCTTCCCGGGACGCTGGGACACAGGATCGTGCCGGCGGCGCTTCTCGCGGTTGCTTTGGCTCCGATTATCTATTCTTATCTGTATTATCGAAAACAGAAGGAAATGGGAAAAACGTCCGAGATTCAGACATCGCGAACCGCTCAGACAGATCCGGAACAAACTGATTCAAGTCAAACGAATGTAAGAACCGTTAATACACCTCTTGCACGTAAAAAGAGCATATATACTACATCTGCAGTTTCTCTTGGAATCCTCGCTGCAATTCTCATCGGAACGGCGGTGCTTATGTTCACCGGCAATATCCGCTACGAGTTTGCGGACGATACATTCACGATCAAAGCCTTTTACTGGGACGATCTGACGGTCGCCTACGATGAGATCGACAGCATGGAACTGCGGGAGTACGGCGTTCCTGGCTATCGAAGCTTCGGCTTCGGAAATGCGCGGCTGGGAATGGGAACATTCGAAAATGAAGAGTTCGGTTCGTACACGCGCTATACCTATGTGGGCAGCCACCCCTGTCTGGTGATTGAAGCAGGCAGCGAAACATTGGTCTTAAACGGAAAGAACGAAGCGGAGACACTGACAATCTATGAGCGACTGAAAGCTAAGATTTCGAATTGACTGAAAGAATGTGTGTTCACGAGTGAATGAAGCTGTGCCGGCATCCGATCTTAAGACGGCTGGTAACGGAGGACTGACTGACAGACATTTTAGGAAAGCAAATTACAAAGCAATGAATATAAGGAGGGAATGAAGAATTATGGAATGGGGAACGGTTTCAATGGCCAGCATGGCCGGAATGGTATTTTCGCTGATCGTATCGATGGGACTGCCGGTCGTACTTGCGGTCCTGTTCAGCAGAAAATTCAAAGGGCAGCTGATAACCATCTTTGTCGGCGCGGGTACATTTATCTTTTTCGCAATGATCCTGGAACAGCTGCTGCACGCGGTAGTTCTGTCCGCCGTAGGAACGGCGCTGACATCCAATCTATTTCTTTACGCGCTGTACGGCGGACTGGCCGCGGCGCTGTTCGAGGAGACGGGACGCTATATTGCCATGCGTTTCTTCATGAAGAATAATCTGAATCGTCCGAATGCCCTGATGTACGGCGTAGGCCATGGCGGCGTCGAAGCGATCATGCTGATGGGCATGGTCTCTGTCAATAATCTTGTCACATCGACAATGATCAACAGTGGCAGCATCACGGATGCGATGGCCCGGCTGGACGCGGCGACGGCCCAGCTGACTTACGAGCAGCTGACGGCGTTTTGGCAGACTCCGGCATTTATGTTCTACATGGGCGGGGTGGAGCGCGTATCCGCTCTGTTATTGCAGATCGGGCTTTCGCTCTTTATGTTCCGCGCGGTGAAGAACGGCCGCCGAAACTGCCTGCTCCTGGCGTTCGGGGTACATTTCCTGGTGGATTTCCTGACGGTGATCGCTTCGGATTTCCTTCCCACGCTGGCGGTGGAACTGGCGCTTGTCGTGATTTCCGCGGCGGTGATCTGGTACGCGGTCCGGATTTGCTGGGAAGAGAAACAGGCATAAAAAACCGGCATATTCCAATGGCTAAAATTTCACTTCTTTCTTGATTTTACCAGAAGAATAAGGTATTGTATGTAGTGGAGTTGCGGAAGCGGCTCCACTTTTCCACGCGATGTATACCGCGCTGCTGTGCACGTTATCTCGGCATGCTGCGGGAAACGGATTCCTGCGACGGCAGAAACGGAACGAATACCGTAAATAAACGCATCGCACACTTACAGAGAAAGCGAGGGATAGCAATTGAAGATCACTCTTTTGGGAACCGGCAACGCTGCCGTGACAGAATGCTATAATACCTGCTTCGTATTAGAGGACGCAGGACAGTACCTGCTGGTGGACGGTGGCGGCGGCAACGAAGTGCTGCACCGGCTGAAAGCCGCGGGATATGACTGGAAGGATATGCGGCATATTTTCGTAACCCACAAGCACATCGACCATCTGCTGGGCATCGTATGGATGATCCGCCTGATCACCCAGAACATGCACCGGGGCAAATACGATGGCGAGGCCTGGATCTACGCCCACGACGAGGTGGTCGATATCCTGACGAAGATCGCGGAGATGGTTCTGGAGAAGAAAACGCTGCATTTTATCGGCGAGCGGCTGCATTTCGTGACGCTTACGGACGGCGATGAATTCGAGGCCATGGGACACAGCTTCCGGGTATTTGATATCCAGTCCACGAAGGCGAAACAGTACGGTTTTTCAGTGAAATACGGCGACGGGAAGAAGCTGACCTGCTGCGGCGACGAGCCTTACTGCGACTACGAGGAGCCCTACGCCGCCGGCAGCGACTGGTTGCTGCACGAGGCGTTCTGCCTCTATTCCCAGGCAGATATTTTCGATCCGTACAAGAAGAATCACTCCACGGTCAAGGACGCCTGCGAGCTGGCGGAGCGGCTGGGCGTAAAGAATCTGATCCTTTACCATACGGAAGATAAGAATATCAAGAACCGCAAGGAGCTTTATACGGCGGAAGGGAAACAGTATTATCACGGGAATCTTTTCGTGCCGGACGATATGGAAGTCATTTCGCTTGACTGAATGAGAGACACATCACAGAGAGGAGCTGGCACCGCATATGAACAACCGACCGCCGCTTGTCATCCTTACCGGCCCCACGGCCGTTGGAAAGACAGAACTTTCGATCCGCCTGGCGAAAGCCATTGGCGGAGAGATCGTCAGCGCCGATTCCATGCAGGTCTATCGCCATATGGATATCGGCTCCGCCAAAGTGACGCCGGAAGAAATGGACGGCGTCCCGCACCATCTGATCGATGTGCTGGATCCGACGGAGGATTTCAATGTAGTCACCTTCCAGACGATGGCGAAGGAAGCGCTGAGCGGTATTTATGACCGGGGACATATCCCGGTCGTAGCCGGCGGAACCGGATTCTATATCCAGGCGCTTCTCTATGATATTGATTTTACGGAACACGACAGCGATACGGCTCTGCGGCAGGAACTGGAAATGCTGGCGGCCGAACGCGGCCCGGAATATCTCCACGCGATGCTTCGGGAGATCGATCCGGTATCCGCCGAAGCGATCCATTCCAACAATATCAAGCGGACGATCCGCGCCATCGAATTCTACCGCCAGACCGGGGAACCCATTTCCGCCCACAATGAAGAACAGCGGGAAAAGGAGTCCCCGTATCATTTTCTCTACTATGTTCTGAATACCGACCGGGCTGCGCTCTACGAGCGGATCGACCGCCGGGTGGACCAAATGGTTGAGCAGGGGCTGGAAGAAGAAGTCCGGCGTCTGGCCGCCATGGGATGCACCCGCCGGATGGTCTCCATGCAGGGGCTCGGCTATAAGGAGATCCTGGCCTATCGGGAAGGAGAATATCCCCTGGAAGAAGCGATCCGCATTATCAAGCGTGACACCCGTCATTTTGCCAAGCGGCAGATCACCTGGTTTAAGCGGGAGAGGGATGTGCGGTGGCTGAACCTGCCGGATTTTGACAATGACCGGACGAAAGTCCTGGAATTCATCCTGAAGGAAATGAAAGAGAAGCAGATGACAGAACCCCAGAGCGTTTAAACGTTAGACAGATACTGTCAGACATAGAAATAACAGATATGAGCACACAACAAGGAGATCATGGAACCATGCAGTCAGAATTTAATCAGATGTATCAGTCGCTCGGAATCAGCGAATCCGTGCTGAACTTCGCCTCATCGGTAGAGACCGGCTTAAAGCCGCGTTTTGAGACCATCGACGCCCGTGCCGAGTATAACCAGATGAAAGTCCTCAAGGCCATGCAGGACAACCGTGTCAGCGACATCCATTTCGCGGCGACCACCGGCTATGGCTATAACGATATCGGCCGTGACACCCTGGAACAGGTCTACGCCTCCTGCTTCCATACCGAAGCGGCCCTGGTACGCCCCCAGCTTATGAGCGGCACCCACGCGCTCCATATCGCGCTTTCCGGCAATCTGCGTCCGGGAGACGAGCTTCTGTCCCCGGCGGGCGGCCCCTACGATACGCTGGAAGAGGTCATCGGCATCCGCCCGTCCGTCGGTTCCCTGGCCGAGTACGGCGTTTCCTACCGGCAGGTGGATCTGCTGCCGGACGGCACCTTCGATTATGAAAATATCGCGAAAGCGGTCAATGATAAGACGAAGCTGGTCACGATCCAGCGTTCCAAAGGCTACGCGACCCGGCCAACCTTTTCGGTGGAACAGATCGGCCGGCTGATCGCGTTTGTGAAGAAGATCAAACCGGATGTGATCTGCATGGTTGACAACTGCTACGGGGAGTTCGTCGAGACGATCGAGCCCACCGACGTGGGAGCGGACATGATCGTCGGCTCCCTGATCAAGAATCCGGGCGGCGGCCTGGCGCCCATCGGCGGCTACATTGCGGGACGGCAGGATTGCATCGACCGCGCTTCCTACCGTTTGAGCGCGCCGGGGCTGGGGAGAGAGGTCGGCGCAAGCCTGGGCCTCAACCAGTCCCTGTATCAGGGGTTTTTCCTGGCGCCTACCGTAGTGGCGGGGGCTCTGAAGGGAGCCATTTTCGCCGCGAATGTCTATGAAAAACTGGGATTTTCCGTCCATCCGAACGGAACGGAAGAACGCCATGACATCATCCAGGCTGTTACATTCGGAAAGCCGGAGGCGGTTATCGCGTTCTGTGAAGGCATCCAGGCGGCGGCCCCGGTAGACAGCTATGTGAAGCCGGAGCCGTGGGATATGCCCGGATATGATTCGCCGGTGATCATGGCTGCTGGAGCCTTTGTACAGGGCTCGTCCATCGAGCTGAGCGCCGACGCGCCGATACGGCCGCCGTATACGGTGTTTTTCCAGGGCGGACTGACCTGGTACCACGCGAAGCTGGGGATCTTAAAGTCGCTGCAGGCGCTGTGCGATGCGGGAATCGTGAATTTGTAACCGCGTTTCCTGCCGGCTGAACTTTTACATTTTCATTACTTTTTGGCAAACTCTGTATACAATGATACCAGTTTATGGTAAACTATAACAGATATGTCCATTTCCGCCATCGCGCCTGGAGAGCTGCGGACCGGAGGTTTTATGGACAAAAGGAAGATGAAAGACATCCCTGCGGATGACCGTCCCTACGAGAAGTGCGTGCGTATGGGACCGGAAGCCTTAAGTGACGAAGAGCTGCTTTCCATCATAATACGGACCGGCAGCCGCGGACAGAATTCCCTGGAGACAGCCAGGCAGATCCTGGAGCTCAGCTATCCGGAGGACGGCATCCTCGGCCTCAGCCATCTGTCCCTGCAGGATCTTACCGGCGTGGAAGGCATCGGTACCGTCAAGGGGATCCAGCTGCTCTGCATCGGCGAGCTTTCCAGACGGATCAGCAAGCGGTTCGCCATTTCCCGGATCCGGGTTTTCAATCTGCCGGAAGAAGTGGTGAATTACTATATGGAAGATATGCGCCATATGGAGCAGGAGCAGCTGTATGCCATGTATCTGGATATGAAGCACCGTCTGATCAAGGACATGCTCATTTCCAAGGGGACCGTGAGCGCAACGATCATCTCTCCGAGGGAGATCTTTATCGAAGCGGTGCGCTGCCGTGCGACGGGAGTGATCCTGGTGCATAATCATCCAAGCGGCGACCCGACGCCGAGCCGTCAGGACTGCCTGCTGACGAAGCGTGTACAGGAGGCGGGGAATCTCCTGGGGATCCAGCTTCTGGATCATGTGGTGATCGGCGACCAGACCTACTGCAGTTTTAAAAGAGAAGGACAACTAGAATGAACTCCAAATATAACCGCTATATTCTGATCGGACTGACCGTATGCTGCCTGGCCCTGATCGTTGTGACTACGTTCACGGATCAGTGGCTGGCGCCGCTGCGCACCGCGGTAGGCTATCTGGTGATCCCGATCCAGACCGGCGTCAACCGTGTGGGCGTCACGATCTACGATGAAATGGCCGATTATACGAAACTGAAGTCCGCCCTTTCCGAGAATGAAAAGCTGCGCAGCCAGATCGCGGAACTGACAGAGGAGAACAACCGCCTGACCTCGGAGGTATTTGAGCTTGACCGCCTCAGGGAGCTCTATGATCTGGATCAGGAGTATATGCAGTACGAGAAGACCGCGGCGCGGGTCATCGCCAACGATTCCGGCGACTGGTTTCAGGTCTTCCGCGTAGACAAAGGATCCGCGGACGGGATCCAGGAGGGGAATAATGTCCTGGCCGGCGGCGGGCTTGTCGGTATCGTGACCGACGTGGGGGCCCACTATGCCACGGTCCGCTCCATTATCGACGATTCCAGCCGTGTCAGCGCCATGGCGCTCCAGTCCGGCGATACCTGTATCGTAGGAGGCGACCTGACCCTCTACCGCGAGGGACGGCTCACGATCTCCAATATCCAGAAAGACGGCGATGTGAAGGACGGCGACCGAATCGTTACGTCCAATATCAGCTCCAGCTATCTTCCCGGGATCCTGATCGGTTACGCCAAGGACATCACGCTGGATAACAACCAGCTGACAAGCTCCGGGTATCTGGTGCCGGTGGCGGAATTCCATAATCTCCGGGAGGTCCTGATCATCACCGATGTGAAGGAAACCGAAGATCCGGAGGTGGACTGATGAGGCGGGCGCTCGTGAACCTGGCTCTGATCATCGTGGCGTTCACGATTCAGAACAGTCTGTTTCCGCTGATCCCTGTGCTCGTATCGACGCCGAACCTGCTTCTGATCCTGACGTTCTCCTTTGCCTTCATGGACGGGCGGAAGATGGGCATGCTTTACGGCGTTCTGGCCGGCCTTATGCTGGATCTGTTTTACAGCGGTCCGTTCGGCTTCTACACGTTATTTTATGTGTACGTGGGTTATATCAACGGACTGTGTACGAAGTATTTTTACGAAGATTACGTGACCATTCCCCTGATCTTAAGCGTTGCCAACGAACTGGCTTACAACCTTTATGTGTATGTGTTCCGGTTCCTGATCCGGGGGCGGCTTGATTTTATGTATTATTTCCGTGAGATCATGGTGCCGGAGACGATCTTTACCATTGTCACGACCCTGTTCCTTTACCGGCTGCTTCTGTTTATCAACCGGAAGCTTAAGGACTATGAAAGCGGGAGGGATACCACCCTTGTTTAAAGAGATTCTGGAGATTATCTTAGAGCTTCTGAAACGCCTGGTCACATCCAGGCTTTTTCTGCTGTTTGTAATCTTTACCGGCATGTTCATGGTGCTGGTCGGGCGTCTTTTTAACCTGCAGATCATTAACGGCGAACAGTATCTGGACGATTATGTGACTACCACGTACCGGACTATGACCACCCCCGGAACCAGGGGCAATATCTACGACGCCGACGGCAATCTCCTGGCGTACAATGAACTGGCTTATTCCGTGACGCTGCGCGATACCGGGGCTTATAAGAACAATCAGTCCATGAACCTGATGCTTTATCAGCTGATCCGTATCCTGGACAAGCATGGCGAGACAGTGGCGTCCAAACTGGAGATCGGCTTTGACGCAGACGGCAATCTCGTCTATACATCCGCGTCTGAGGCGGCAAGGAAGCGTTTCCTGCGCGATTATTACGGTCTGACTTCCGTGGATAAGCTGGACGACGCCGACGGCAGATATCCGTCGAACATCACGGCGGCGGAGCTCCTTGCGCAGCTGCGTTCAAAGAGCCGTTACGATCTGGACAGCTTGAAAGACAAGAAGGGCAACGCTATCGTCCTTACCGACCGGGAAGCCCTTCAGATCGCCCATCTGCGCTACGCCCTGTCTCTGATCGCTTACCGAAAGTACGTAACGGTCAATGTGGCGGATCATGTTTCCCAGGAGACCGTGGCGGATATTCTGGAACACACGGCGGATATGGACGGGGTAGAGATCGCGGAATCCACGGTGCGGGTCTATAACGACGCGGTCTATTTCGCGCCGATCATCGGCTATACAGGCAAGGTCCAGACGGAACAGCTTGAACAGCTGCAGGAGCAGGATCCCAGCTACGACGCCAACGACATCGTCGGGCGAACCGGAGTGGAGGCGTCCATGGAGAGCGTGCTTCACGGACAGAAGGGCGTTACCAATATGTACGTGGACAGCTACGGACAGATCCTGAAGGTAGAAGACGATTCCACGGAAGCCAGCGCCGGCGACGATATCTATCTGACCATAAGGAGCGATCTGCAGAAGGGAATCTACCATCTTCTGGAGCAGCAGCTGGCCGGCGTACTGGTGTCCCATCTTGTGAACCGCGACGTTACGGAAGAGGAGAACCGCGACTCCAGCAAGATCAAGATTTCGATCAAGGACGCGTACTATCAGCTTGTCAATAACAACGTTCTTTCTCTGAGCCATATGGAAGGAGAGGACGCGTCGCCCGTCGAGCGCCAGATCTATGAGAAATATGTATCGTCCCGTGAACAGATCCTTCGGAATATCGAAGCGCAGCTTGACGACCCGGCCGCGCCCCCGCTGTCGGAGCTTCCGGAGGATATGCGTTCTTATATGAACTATATCTACACCTACCTGGCCAGCGATACCGTGGGGATCATCCGCCGCGAGCTGATCGATTCGGAAAATGAACAGACGATCGCCTGGAACGAGGGGAGCATAAGCCTGCGCGATTATCTTTACGCAGGTATTTCCGGAAGCTGGGTGGATACGACGAAGCTGGAGACGGAACACAAGTATTCCAGCGCGGACAACAGCTTCCAGACGCTTAAGGAATATATCATCTCGTCGATCCGGGATGACGCCGCGTTTACGAAGCGCATTTACCGCTATCTTGTCAATCAGGACGTAGTGACCGGAAGGGAACTGTGCCTTGCTCTCTATTACCAGGGAGTTCTTCCCTATGAGGAAGAGCAGATCCGGCTGCTGACGGAAGGCGGAGCGGATTACGCGTTTGATTTCCTGATCGATAAACTCACCAAGCTGGAGATCACGCCGGCCCAGCTGGCGCTTGACCCGTGTACCGCCGGCTGTACTGTCGTTGATATCAAGACCGGCAAGGTGCTTGCCGTGGTTACTTATCCAAGTTACGACAACAACCGGATGAGCGGGAGCGTGGACGCGGTCTATTTTAACCAGCTGAACAACGACCTGTCCCGGCCGTTTTACAATAACGCGACCCAGGCCCTGAAGGCGCCCGGATCCACATTTAAGCCGATCACGGCGATCGCGGCCCTGGAGGAGCACGCGGTCACCATCGATGAGGAGATCGAGTGCACGGGACGGTACACAGAGATCACGAATCCGATCCGCTGCTGGATCTATCCAGGCAAACACGGCAAGCTGACCATCGCGGAAGGAATCCAGGAATCCTGCAACTACTTCTTCGCGGAACTGGCCCACCGGCTGTCCACGGATGAGAACGGCGTATATTCCACGGATACCGGCCTTAAGATCATCCAGAGATATGCGGCCATGTTCGGTCTGGATCATACCTCCGGGATCGAGATCGAAGAGAATTCGCCGAGCCTTTCGGACATGGATCCGGAGCGTTCCGCCATGGGACAGGGCACGCACGCCTATACGAATGTCCAGCTGTCGCGCTATGTGACCGCTTTGGCCAACCGGGGCAATGTATTCGAACTGAGCCTGATCGACCATATCACAAGTCCGGACGGCAGTCTGGTACAGGAGTATGTGCCGGAGATATCCAATCACATTAACGTCGCGGAATCCACCTGGGATACGGTTCAGAAGGGCATGAGAAATGTGATCGCCCTCGGTTCCGTAAAGTCGATCTTCAAGGATCTGGAAGTGGATATCGCCGGGAAGACCGGTACGGCCCAGGAGAACGCCCGCGGCAACCACGCGTTCTTTATTTCCTACGGCCCGTACGCCAATCCTGAGATCAGCGTGACCGTCAATATTCCCTACGGCTACAGTTCCGCGGAAGCGGCGGCCGTGGCAAAGAACGTATACCGGCTCTATTACGGCTATACGGATCTGGATTACATTATGAATACCGGCGCACTCGATGCTACCAACATCGTCGTCGGCGACTAAGCAGTGAGCGGGCAATTATCGAGCAAGGAGGGATACCATGAAGAATTCAGTAGTGATCAAAAGCAACCGTTCCGGTATGACGGTGATCCTGGATCCTGAGCTGCCTTTTGAACAGCTCCTTCAGGACGTTGCCGTCAAATTCGGAGAGAGCGCCAAGTTCTGGGGATCGGTGCAGATGGCCCTCACACTCGCCGGCCGGGATCTGTCCCCGGAGGAAGAGTTTGAACTGGTCAATGTGATCACCGGCAATTCCGATATCGAGATCCTGTGCCTGTTGGATCAGGATCTGGAGCGCACGAGGAAGTGTGAGAAAGCGCTTAACGAGAAGCTGATGGAGATCTCCGCCGCCAGCGGCCAGTTCTACCGCGGCACGCTGAAAGAGGGAGAGAGCATTGACGCGGAAACCAGCATCGTCGTTATCGGCGACGTGGAGAAAGGCGCGAGGATCATTTCCAAGGGCCATGTGGTAGTGATCGGCGATCTGCGCGGTTCGGTCGTGGCGGGCCTTTCCGGCAATTCCGACGCGGTCGTAGCCGCCATGGAGATGGCGCCGAGCGCGCTTCGGATCGCGGATTATGAAGTACCCTGTTCCGCGAAAGGCAAACGGCTCGCGAAAGGCCCGGTGATCGTGAGCATCGTGGACGGGCAGGTCAGTATCAAGAGCATGCGCAAAGGTCTGTTTGGCTGAGACGTTTGGCTGAGATAACCAAATTTTTTTAGCAAAAAATATATAAAATACTACTGGAAATCTCCATAAAGATAGGGTAGAATATCTGTGACAGTCAATTTTTTGGAGGAATCAGACATGAGCGAAGTCATCGTTGTTACCTCCGGAAAAGGCGGGGTGGGTAAGACCACAACCTCTGCCAACATTGGGACAGGCCTGGCGATCTTAGGCAAGCGCACCGTGATGATCGATACGGACATCGGACTGCGCAACCTGGACGTCGTCATGGGGCTGGAGAACCGGATCGTTTATAATCTGGTCGATGTGGTAGAGGGGAACTGCAGAATGAAGCAGGCCCTGATTAGAGACAAGAGATACCCGAACCTGTATTTACTCCCTTCGGCACAGACCAGGGACAAATCGGCGGTCAACCCGGAACAGATGATGAAGCTGGTGGAGGATCTGCAGGACGATTTCGATTACATACTGCTTGACTGCCCGGCCGGGATCGAGCAGGGCTTCAAAAACGCCGTGGCGGGCGCCGACCGGGCTCTGGTGGTAACGACGCCGGAAGTATCCGCCATACGCGACGCCGACCGCATCATCGGCCTTCTTGATGCAGGACAGATGCGCAGTATCCATCTGATCGTTAACCGTGTGCGTCACGATATGGTGCGCCGGGGAGATATGATGTCGGTGGACGACGTCATGGATATCCTGGCCGTGCCGCTCATCGGAGCCGTTCCTGACGATGAAGCGATCGTGATCTCCACGAATCAGGGGGAACCGCTGGCCGGTACGGATACCGCGGCCGGACAGGCTTTCCTGGATATCTGCCGGCGTCTGCTGGGAGAAGACGTACCGCTGACTCTTCCGAACGTGTCGTACGGTCTTTTGGGCCGTCTGGCCGGACTTCTTAAGAGGGCGTAGGAGGTGCGTCATGAGAGGCAGACGTACCGCCGTACTCAGGAAGAAGCGGTCGGGAGCGATCGCCGCCAGGCGTCTGAAATTCCTGCTTACAGCGGATCAGACCGGAATTCCGCCTGAAGTGCTGGCGATGCTCCGCGGCGATATCTGCCGCGTCATATCCAGATATGTGGATGTCGACGCATCGGGGATGGAACTCCGCGTCAGATGCAGTCACGGTGAATCACCCGGAGAGGAAACCGCGGACAGTCCTGCGGTGCTATATACCGCGATACCGGTAAGGAACCTCAGACTTAAGGGGACCATTACATGACATTTTTGGATTATAATTTTCGAAGATACAATTTCCGTCTGCTTCTGTATATGATCGTACTGAGCGTGATCGGCCTTATGGCGATCTACAGTGCCACCAACCAGAACCAGGCTACGGTCAATAAACAGCTCATGGGAATAGGAGTCGGGCTGGCGATCGCGCTTGTGCTGTCGCTGATTGATTATCACTGGATCCTGTCTTTCCATATACTGATCTACCTTGCGTGCGTGGCGTTTCTGGCCGCTGTGATCCTCTTCGGACGAAGCCGCGGGATCTCGACCCGCTGGCTTCAGCTTCCGGTCATCGGACAGATCCAGCCGTCGGAGTTCGTCAAGATCGGGATCATTCTGTTCTTCTCCTGGTATTTTGAACGATACCGGGAGAAGATGAACCGGATCGCCGTGGTATTCGCAGCCGCAGCCCTGTTCGCGGTTCCGGCGGTCCTGATCTACAAGCAGCCGAATCTGTCCACGCTGATCGTGATGACGATCGTAGTGGCCGCCATTGTATTCTCAGCGGGGATCAGCTACCGTTGGATCCTGGGAGTGCTGGCTGTAGCCATACCGGCCGTGTTCCTGCTGTTTTATCTGCTTCAGAAGGGAATGATCCCGTTCCTGGAGCAGTATCAGGCGAACCGGATCCTGTCCTGGCAGAATCCGGAGCTCTATTCCGAGACCTATTACCAGCAGGAGAATTCCATTATGGCGATCGGGTCCGGGCAGCTGTGGGGCAAGGGATGGAACAATACCGGTATCCTTTCCGTCAAGGCCGGCAACTTCCTGGTAGAAGAGCAGAATGATTTTATCTTTGCCATTATCGGGGAAGAGTTTGGATTTGTTGGATCTCTGGTCGTCATCGGCCTGTATCTTATTTTGGTTTACGAATGCCTGCTTATGGCCATGAGGGCGTCCGATCTTTCGGGCCGCATGATCTGCGTGGGTATGGCGACTCTGCTTGGTTTCCAGAGCTTCGCCAATATCGCGGTGGCTACGGCCATCTTTCCCAACACAGGTCTGCCGCTTCCGTTTATCAGTTCCGGTGTAAGCTCTCTTCTGAGTCTGTTCATCGGTATGGGTATCGTTCTCAACGTGGGACTGCAGCGCAAGTACAACAACGAATAAAGGAGGAGTGTACATGAATGTAGGTTTGATCGCACATGATTCCAAGAAGAAACTGATGCAGAACTTCTGTATCGCCTACAGGGGTACCTTAAGCAAACATTCCCTTTACGCCACCGGGACTACCGGACGGCTTATCGAGGAAGTGACGAATCTGAACGTTCATAAGTATCTGGCCGGACACCTTGGCGGTGCGGAACAGATGTGTACAGACATTGAACAGGATCAGCTCGATCTGGTGATCTTCTTCCGTGAACCCGTATCCCCCAAGAGGACGGATCCGGACGGAAGCAGTATCATCCGGATGTGCGACCTTCACAATATACCAGTCGCTACCAATCTGGCTACCGGCGAGCTTCTCGTCAAGGCGCTGGAACATGGCGATCTGGAATGGCGGGAGATGTACAAATAATCCGCCGGCAACCATTCGCGGCGGTCGGGAGGTCTATTTGATGGATATTCACAGCGGCAGGCGGCATACCGCGATCCGCGCTGTTCTCGTGTGCGCGTTTCTGGTGGTTCCGCTATCTGTAACCGGCTGCGGAGAGAGGAAATTCGAGGATCCGTATCTGTTTGAAGACAGGAGCATGGAACTGACCGACATACTGCCGGAAGGCGGTTCCGCGGAGGAAGGTTCCGGATACGGAGAATTATTTGCTTCGGATCTGTGCGTCGTGATGGACGAAGGGGCCTACGACTCCGGCGAGATCACCGCCGAAGCGGGCGCTGTTTTCGATCTGTCTTCCCGGGAGACGCTTTACAGCAAGAACGCGTTCGAGCGCCTGTATCCGGCCAGCATCACGAAAGTTATGACCGCGATCCTGGCGATCCGGTACGGCAATCTGTCAGACATGGTAACCGTGACGGAGGACGCGGTGATCACAGAGCCCGGCGCATCCCTTTGCGGGATCAGACCGGGTGACCGGCTGACCCTGGAACAGCTCCTGTACGGTCTGATGCTTCCGTCGGGCAATGATGCCGGCGCGGCCATTGCCGTACATATTGCGGGAAGCATCGAGGCGTTTGCGGATATGATGAACCGGGAAGCCCGCGCGCTCGGCGCGGTGGACACGCATTTCGTGAATCCGCACGGCCTTACGGATGAGAACCATTACACGACGGCTTACGATCTGTATCTGATCTATAAGGAAGCGCTGACGCTTCCGGAATTCCGCGAGATCACCGGCACCGTATCGTACGACGCTTCCTATGTGGACGCGTCCGGAGCAGCCGTAGAGAAGACATGGAGCGGCACCAACATGTATATGCTTGGAAAGCGCGATACCCCCGGAGGCCTTACTGTTTTTTCCAGCAAGACCGGCACTACCCAGGCGGCGGGAAGCTGTCTGATCATGGCGACGCGGGATACGGACGGCGGAGAGTATATTTCCGTGGTTCTGAAGTCCGAAGACAGAAGCAGTCTCTATGATAACATGACAAAGTTAATTTCCAAGATTGACAATTAGTGATTGCCTTTTCGGACGAGATATACTATAATTGAACTGAAAATAAATAACTTTTTATACAAACCTATCACTCAAGGAGGACAAACACATGGTGCAGATTATCGCAGGCGACAAGGGAAAGGGCAAGACCAAGTATCTGCTGGACAAGGCCAATGCGGCGATCAAGGAAGCGAAAGGCTCCATCGTTTATCTGGATAAAAGTTCCAAGCATATGTATGAGCTGAACAACAAGATCCGTCTGATCAACGTCAAAGGATTCGATATTAACGACAGTTCGGGGTTCCTCGGATTCGTCAGCGGGATCATCTCTCAGGATCATGATCTGGAGATCATGTTCTTAGACAGCTTTTTGAAGCTTGCCTGCCTGGAAGGCCAGGATATCACAGAAACCGTGAACGCGCTGGAGCAGATCGGCGAGAAGTTCCATGTAACATTTGTTCTGAGCGTATCCCGGGACGCGGACGCGCTGCCGGACAGCATGAAAGAGAAGATTACGATCTCCCTGTAGGAGACCGACAGTCATAAGATATTTACATGATACTTAAGAGCCTGCCAAGCCAGGCTCTTTTTGAGGAGAACCGGTTCCATGGCGAAGAAGAACAAGAAGATAGTCAAATACCGCCGTCCTTTGCAGATCAATATCGGAATGATCATATTTTTCGTTATTTTTCTGTACCTGGCTTTTTATGTCTATCAGTATTGTACCCGGGACAAAGTTCAGCCCTATGAAGTGACGGAAGGGTCGATCGCGAGCGACCGTAATTTTACCGGCATCGTTCTTCGGGATGAAACAACCGAATACGCGGATCAGAGCGGATACATCAATTATTATATCCGCGAAGGAAAGCGGGCAGCCGCAGGGACAAGCATCTATTCCATGGATGAAACCGGAGAGGCCGCGAAGCTTATGGAGGAGAACGCCGCCGCGGAACAGCTGTCTGAGGAAGATGTGATCAGCGTCAAGAAAGCGCTGTCGGCATTCAGCCTGTCCTATTCGGATATGGATTTCAGTCAGGTCTATGATTCCAGGTATTCCCTGGATGCCATGGTCATGGAGTACGCGAATTTCAATGCAGCCAACGCGGATGAACAGCTGGCCGAACAGTTAGGGGGCAATTTCTCCCAGATCCATACTCCGGTCAGCGGCGTGATCTCTTATTCGATCGACGGTTTCGAGGATCTGGACGCTTCCCAGATCTCGGAAAGCAGCTTTGACCGAAGCCAGTACAGCCGGGCCATCACCCATGCGGGCGATCTGGTAGAGCAGGGAACGCCGATCTATAAGGTCATCACCGATGATAACTGGTCGCTGGTGTTTCCTCTGTCAGAGACTGATGTGACGGACTTCCGGGACCTCACTTCGCTCACAGTGCGTTTCCCGGGACACGATCTTACGACCAGCGGCAGTTTCTCCATGATCAGCGGAGCAGACGGCAATCCTTACGGCAAGCTCGATTTCAACCGATATATGGTGCAGTTCATTTCCGAGCGTTATCTGGATTTTCAGGTGATCATGGAGGTGGCCCAGGGGCTTAAGATCCCTGTCAGTTCCGTCACCTCGAAGAACTTCTATCTTGTTCCCGTCACCTATCTGACGACAGGCGGCGATACGGATCAGGAAGGCTTTAATAAGGAGATCTACACGGAGAGCGGTACACTGGTGGATTTTGTGCCGGCGACGATCTACTATTCCACGGATGAATTCTACTATATAGACACCGCGGAAGACGCGGAGATACATGCCGGAGATTATCTGGTCAAGCCGAATTCCTCCGACCGCTTCCAGGTGGGACAGACGGCCTCGCTTCAGGGCGTTTACAATATCAACCGCGGATATTCGGTATTCAAGCAGATCGAGATCCTTGCCCAGAATAACGAATTCTATACGGTTAAGAAGGGAACCAGCTACGGCCTGAGCGTCTACGATCATATTGTTCTGGACGCCTCTACCGTGGCGGGCGAAGATCAGCTGATCTATCAATAAGGGAGTACAGGAAATGGTTGCGGAACGATATCATGAGATTCAGAAAAGAGTGGAGGCTGCCTGCGCAAGAGCAGGGCGGAGGACGTCGGATGTTACCCTGATCGCCGTCAGCAAGACGAAGCCTGTCGAGATGCTGAAAGAAGCTTATGCGGCGGGAGCCAGGGATTTCGGGGAGAATAAGGTTCAGGAAATCCTGGAGAAATCCCCGGCGCTTCCCGAAGATATACGATGGCATATGATCGGTCATCTTCAGACGAATAAGGTACGTCAGACGGTCGGCAGGGCCTGCCTGATCCACTCTGTCGATTCCGTAAAGCTGGCCCGTGAGATCGAAAAAGAAGCGGCTAAGCACAATATGCAGATGCCAGTTCTCCTGGAAGTCAATGTGGCCAAAGAAGAAAGCAAATTCGGTTTCTATCTGGAGGATACGGAAGCCGCCCTGCGCGAAATAGCCGCATTTCCCCATGTGAATATACAGGGACTTATGACGATCGCGCCGTTCGTGGAGAATCCGGAAGAAAACCGGCAAATTTTTCGGGAATTGTATCAATTTTTTATTGACATCAAAAGCAAAAACGTCGATAATGTTAATATGAATGTTCTCTCCATGGGTATGACCGGAGATTTTGAAGTTGCGATCGAAGAGGGCGCTACCATGGTGAGAGTAGGCACCGGAATTTTCGGTGAACGACAAATAAGGGAGAATATTTAGAGATGGGTGTTTTTGGTAAATTTATGGACAGCATTCGGCTGCGCGACAATGAAGATGACGATTATTTTCTGGATGATGACTATGAGGAAGATGAGAAGCCCGCGAAGAAGAGTCTGTTCGGAGGCGGAAGCCGTCAGGATGACGACTACTACGATGATATAGAAGAGGAAGAACCGCCCAAGCCCCGTTTCTTAGGAAGCAGCCGGTCCGCCAAGGTAGTTCCGATGAAGCAGCGTTCCATGGAGGTTTCCATGGTGAAGCCGACGTCCATCGAAGACGCCAAGGAGATCTGCGATTATCTGCTGGCAGGCAAAGCAGTCGTCCTGAATATGGAGGGGCTGCAGACCGAAGTCGCGCAGAGGATCATCGATTTTACTTCCGGCGCTACCTACTCCATGAACGGCAACCTGCAGAAGATATCCAACTATATTTTCATTGCTACGCCTGAGTCGGTAGAACTTTCCGGCGATTTTCAGGATCTGTTAGGCAGCGGAAGCAGCATGGATATTTCCGGATTGAATTTCCGGATCTGATAGGACAGGAATTTATAGCAGGCATTCCCTTGTCTGTGATCCTGCCGCAAGGCAGCAGAACCGATAGGGTGGAGTGTCTGCTTTTTTGTATCACTGGCAAATAATTACAGGAAGGTATTTTCATAATATGGACAAACGGCTGACAGTACACCGGGACGGCGTTCCGATCTATGATATTGTATTATCCGGTTCTTTCGATGAACTGGCTGATGAAGTGAGCAGACTGGACGTCGGATGCCGCCGGCTCTGCATCGTGACCGATTCCAATGTGGCCGCGCTTTATCTGGAAACGGTATCGGACATACTGAAGGATTGCTGCCGCAGCCTGACTTCGTTTGTATTTCATGCAGGGGAAGAATACAAGAATCTTGACACCGTGCGGGATCTGTACCTGCATCTGATCGGCAGTCAGTTTGACCGGAAAGATATGCTTGTAGCGCTGGGCGGCGGTGTGGTCGGCGATCTGTGCGGTTACGCCGCGGCCACTTATCTGCGCGGAATCTCCTTTATTCAGATTCCGACCACGCTTCTTTCCCAGGTGGACAGTTCCATCGGCGGGAAGACCGGCGTCGATGTGGACGCCTATAAGAACATGGTCGGCGCGTTCCATATGCCGGCTCTGGTATATACGAATGTAAGTACGTTAAAGACGCTCCCGCCCGTGCAGTACAGTTCCGGGATGGGGGAGATCATCAAGCACGGCCTGATCCGCGATATCGGGTACTATGAGTGGCTCGGCGCAAACCGGGATCAGATCCTTCGAAAGGACGAAGCCGCCTGTATGGCGATGATCCGACGCAGCGATGAGATCAAACAACAGATCGTGGAAGCTGACCCTACCGAGAAGGGAGAGCGGGCGCTTCTGAATCTTGGACACACGCTGGGGCACGCGATCGAGAAAATGGCGGATTTTACTTTGCCTCACGGACACTGCGTCGGACTGGGCCTTCTGGCGGCCGCGGAGATCTCGCGGGCGCGCAGATGGATCGGGGAAGAGGATATTATCCGGCTGAAGAACCTTCTTATGGATTACGACATTCCGGTATCTGTAAGCGGGCAGGATGCGGATGCGGTCCTGGCGGCCACGAAGAACGACAAGAAGATGGACGGCGGAAAGATCCGTTTTATCCTTCTTAGGTCGGTCGGCGACGCCGTCATCGATAAGACGGTAACGGACGATGAGATGAGAGCGGCGCTGAATACGATATTATTGTAAATTTGAATTGCATCTGGAGGATATCAATATCATGAATAAGCGGATCCTGCGTCTGGCATTAAGTTTTCTGCTTTTCGGCCTTCTTTACGTTCTGGATCAGTTCACGAAAGGACTGGCCGTAGAAAGACTGAAAGGCGGCGACCCATTTGTGATCTGGAAGGGCGTTTTCGAGCTGCAGTATTCCGAGAACCAGGGAGCGGCCTTCGGGCTTCTGCAGGGACAGCAGCTGCTGTTCTTTATCGTCGCGTTTCTCGTATTCGCGGCTGCGCTTTATCTGATATGGACGCTGCCGGAGAAGACGCGTTATCTGCCCCTGATCCTCTGTCTGACGGTCATTGCGGCCGGTGCGGCCGGCAATCTGGCGGATCGCGTCACGCAGGGGTATGTGGTGGATTTTCTTTACTTCAAGCTGATCGATTTCCCGATCTTTAATGTGGCGGACTGTTATGTGACCGGCGCGACCGGACTGCTTTTTGTTCTGCTGTTCTTCGGCTTTTACAGCGAAGAGGAGATCGCGTCCATGATTCCGGGAAGAAAGGAGACGCAGTGAGATATCAGCTCCTGGTTGGGGAAGAAGAGCGCGCCGAAAGGATCGACCGGTACCTGGCCGGACACTGCGGGGATCTGTCGCGTTCCTATCTGCAGAAGATCCTGAAATCCGAAGGAGTTATGGTGAACGGCTCTCCGGTGAAGACAAATTATAAGATAAACGCCGGCGACCGGATCGAATTCGAAACGCCGGACGCGGCGGATGCGGAGATTACCGCGAGGGAAATGGATCTGGATATCATCTATGAAGACGAAGACGTTCTGCTGGTCAATAAGCCCAAAGGAATGGTCGTCCATCCGGCCGCGGGGCATACGGACGATACGCTGGTCAACGGACTGATGGCTCACTGCAAAGGGCAGCTTTCCGGAATCAACGGCGTCATGCGCCCCGGAATCGTGCACCGGATCGACAGGGATACCACGGGGATCCTGATCGTATGTAAGAATGATCTTGCCCATAATTCCATCGCGCAGCAGCTGAAGGACCACACGATCACCCGCCGTTATCAGGCCGTTGTCTGCGGCGTTGTGAAGGAAGAGGATGGCACTGTTGACGCGCCCATCGGCCGCCATCCCACAGACCGGAAGAAGATGGCCGTAAATGTGAAAAACGGGCGGCGGGCGGTGACGCATTACCGGGTATTGGAGCGCTTTGCCGGATATACCTATATTGAATGCCGCCTGGAGACCGGAAGAACCCACCAGATCCGCGTGCATATGAGTTCGATCCATCATCCGGTGCTTGGCGATACCGTGTACGGGCCGGCCAAGTGTCCGTTTGCGCTGGAAGGGCAGACGCTTCATGCAGGAGTGCTGGGTTTTATCCATCCCAGAACCGGCGAATATATGGAATTTCGCGCGCCGCTGCCGGAATACTTTGCGGATCTGCTTGAAAAGCTGAGAAAATTAACATAAATTTATACTATACTTTCCGAAATGATTGATGTATAATTTTTTCCGTAGGGATCATGTCCGAAGGACATGATTTGATATATTCGTTTCTACGGACAGGAAGGAGAGGGGTATATGGAAGGCAAACTTATATTTACGATCGGACGGCAGTGCGGAAGTAAAGGGCGTTCCATCGGTCTGAAACTGGCGGAGACGATGGGGATCAAGTGCTACGACAAAGAGCTTCTGACCGAGGCGGCCAAGAACAGCGGCCTCTGCAAGGAAGTATTTGAATCCCACGACGAGAAAGCAGCAGGCAGCTTCCTTTATTCTCTTGTTATGGATACTTACTCGATGGGATATAATACCTCGTCTTATATGAATATGCCGATCAACCACAAGGTCTTTCTGGCTCAGTTCGATACGATCAAGAAACTGGCGGAAGAGGAGTCCTGCGTGTTTGTAGGGCGCTGCGCGGATTATGCTCTGGCTGAACACGCCAACACCGTTACGATCTTCATAACAGGGAACGAAGAGGACAAGATCCATCATCTGATGGAGCTCCATAACGTCAATGAATCGAAGGCCAAAGATATCATGATCAAGACGGATAAGAACCGTTCCAGCTATTATAATTACTATTCCGGCAAGAAGTGGGGCGACGCCAGGAATTACGATCTGTGCATTAACAGCAGCGAGGTGGGCGTCGACGGCGCAGTCAGTCTGATCTGCGAATTTGCCCGCATCAAATCAGATTACCTTAGATAACAGGAGTACCATCGATATTATGAATCATTTTCATATAGATTGGAAAAAAGGATTGGAGATGATCCGGCACAGGGCGTCTGCAGAAATTGCCGCTATGCTGATCGTCTCCATTTTCTGTTGCTGTGCCGCAGAAAGATATCAGAGGAGCGCGGCTCCATCCGCTCAGGCCGGCCAGGAGCAGGAGGGCGCATCCGTTATAGCAACTCTTCCTGCGGTTCCTGAGATGACGGACGCGGCGGGATCCGGGGAGATATCTGATCCGAAGCAGGAAATCAGCGCTTCGCAAGCGCTTGATACGGAAGAAACAGCCGCTGAAAATTCTGTGGCGGAGGAGACGACGGAGGAAGAGACGACGGCGGAAGAGTCCGCAGCCGCTCCCGGGGAAGAGCAAGCGCAGGAGCAGGAACCGCTGACAGCGGCGAAACTCATGGCGCAGGCCCCGCCTTCTCCCGACAGGCTTAATATGGTATACGAATTCGCTTCGGATATTCCCGGCGAACCGGAGGAAAGCTATGCCGGAACCGCATATTACAGACTGACAGAGAGGGACGAGGAGTGGATCTCCAAGCTGTACGGCAACCGGGCGGTCGCACCCGGAATGCTGGCCGTGAGTCTGGGAATCACCGGAAAGAACATCGGCAATTATTCCGACTGGACGAACGTAGGCCTGCTGTTTTATGACGGCGACGGCAATATGATCCAGGGATACTCCAACGCCAGAGAGATCCTGGCTATGGCGAGCGTGTATTCCTATTTCCATCCGTTTGAAAATATAGACGAGTTCTATCAATATGCGGAACAGTTATGGAAAGATTCCCACAAGTACAGTCTTTCTGTCAGCAATGTGTATTTCTGCGAGGGCGAATGCAAATACGCGGATTCCCATACGAACGAAGATGATTCCGATGCGGCCTGGTCAGACCCGGATGGGGTTCTTTCCGCCGGAACATCGTCTGGCGACGGGGATCAGACAGACAGCGGAACGTCTGCGCCGGCGTCCGGCTCCGGCAATACTCCGCAGGGCCCGTCAGGCCCGCAGACATCTTCGGCAGGCATTCCTTCTGACGAGGAGCCTGTTACTGCGGAACCGGCTGCGGAGACAGCGGCGGCGACGTCGCCTGCAGAGACAGTTCCTTCCGCCGAACCGTCTGTCAGCGCGGAAGAAGCCGCGGCTCCGGAGACGGCTGACGCACCGGCAGGGCCTTTGGGACCGATGTCAGCTTCCGCTGAGACACAGGCGGAAACTGCAGCAGAAATACCGTCTGCGGCGGAAACCGCTCCGGAAGCTGTGCAGGAAGCAGCGCTTCCGGAATCTGCACCGGAAACGATGGCCGCTTCGGAAACGCCGGTCGAATCTTCGGAAACAGCTGTGCCGTCGGGGCCTCAGGGGCCTCTTGGGCCGGCTTCTGCGCCGGTACCGGAAGAAACATCCGGTATATCGGAAACATCGCCTGAAACAGCGCCGGCTCCTTCAGAGACCAGCCCCGCCGTTGCAGAAACGGCACCGAGCCGGACCGAGCAGACGTCCGCATCCACCGGAACCGTATCGCAGCAGCAGAGCAGCAGTGCCGGTAATAAGGCAAATGAGAACGAATGCCCGGGCCATGTGGATCTGACGATCCGCGCTACGATCATCGGCCTTAGTGAGAGCAAAAAGAATCTCTTTAATCTGGATACGCAGGGCAGCTCAGATAAAAACTATACCGACACATGGAAGGGCTGGTCAATGCTCAGGAAGCGTTATGTGTCCGCTTTGCTGGAGCAGGACTGGTTCGATCTCTATGGTCTGACGATCCCGGCCGGTATGTATATCCAGAATCCGCTTACAGCCGCAGAGATTCAGTATTACATGAATATGATGCCGGAAGACACCAGCGAAGAGCGGTGTGCTCTTATTGAGTTAGCTCTTCAGTCTGTGGGAACCATTCCATATTACTGGGGCGGCAAGCCTTCAGGTCCAGGATATGAGCCGAACGGTTTCGGAAGACCGGTCGCGCCGGATGAAAACGGACGCGGTCTGAGAGGGCTGGATTGTTCCGGCTGGATCTCATGGCTTTACTGGACAGCGCTGGGACGCCATCTGCCGTTTGAAAGTACGGATGGTCTTTACGCTCTCGGCAGACAGATTGACCGATCCGAGCTGAAACCAGGCGACTATATTGTACGCACCGGCGACGACGCCCATGTATGCATGTTCCTCGCCTGGGCTCCGGACGGCACCATGTATGTGATCCATGAACGGGGAAGCACCAGCAACAATGTGATCGTCAGTAATTTTGATCTCTATTGGCCTTATTACCGTAATTTGCTGGATTAGAAAGTCTTTATTGACTTTTGAAACGGTTTATAGTAGAATAGGGCTATCGAAACAACTATTCGCGAAAGTCTAGTTTAACGAATAGTTATTAGTGCAGGGGGCTGTCTTATGAAGCTGCAGCGACTATATAGTTTAACGCGTCAGGCGATCGACGATTACCAGCTGATCCAGGATGGTGATCGTATTGCCGTCGGAATCTCCGGCGGCAAAGACAGCCTGACGCTTCTTTATGCGCTGCATGGTCTGCAGCGGTTTTATCCGAAGAAATTCGAACTGCAGGCGATCACCGTGGATCTCGGTTATGAAGGGTTCGATCTTACTCCCGTAAAAACGCTCTGTGAGCGATTTCTGGTTCCGTATACGATAGTTTCTACGGATATCGGAAAAATATTGTTTCAGGAACGTAGGGAAACCAATCCCTGTTCGCTGTGCGCGAAGCTGCGGAAAGGCGCTCTTAATAAGGCGGCCGTCGATCTTGGCTGTAATAAGGTCGCGTATGCACATCACAAGGACGATGTGATCGAAACCATATTATTGTCGCTGATGTACGAAGGACGTTTCTACGCGTTTCCCCCGGAAACTTACCTGGACCGTTCCGGCCTGACGGTTATCCGGCCAATGATCTATGTAAATGAGGCCGATGTGATCGGCTTTAAGAATAAATACAAACTTCCTGTATGCAAAAACCCATGTCCGGTGGACGGATACACGAAACGCGAATATGTTAAAAATTTAACAAATAAACTGGTAATGGACAATCCTCAATTTAAGGATAATCTTTTCCATGCGATCACTTCCAGTTCCGTTCCCGGATGGTCAAGCGGAAACTGTACGGAGGAAAATTAAATTATGGCTGGTAATATCCCATATTATGAACAAAAAGACCGTGAAAACACGCTTCGTCTGCGTGAAATGATCAAAGAACTGCCGCCCTTCTGCGTCGATTTCTTCCGCGGGATCGAGCCGCAGACGTCATCCAGGACCAGAATCGCCTATGCTTACGATATGAAGGTTTTCTTCGAATTCCTGAAAAAAGAAAATCCTATGCTCTCCTCCCTGGATATCCGCGATATTACGCTGGAGCATCTCGATCAGATCCGCGCAGGCGATCTGGAAGAATACATGGAATATCTGAAATACCGCTATGACGATAAGAACGCGGAGGTCGTCGTCAACAAAGAGCGCGGCATAATGCGGAAAATCTCCTCTCTGAAAAGCTTCTACAACTACTTCTACCGCCAGGAACGGCTGAAGAACAATCCGGCGGCTCTGATAAAGCTGCCCAAACTTCATGAGAAAGAGATCATCCGTCTGGATATCGACGAAGTGGCCATGCTGCTCGACGCCGTGGAAAACGGCGATTCTCTGACAAAGAAACAGCGGGAATTCCACGAAAAGACCCAGGTAAGGGATCTGGCGCTCATGACGCTCCTTCTGGGAACCGGGATCCGTGTATCCGAATGCGTCGGTCTTGACATCAGCGATGTGGACTTCAAAAACAGCGGGATCCGGATCCACCGCAAAGGCGGCAAGGAAGTTACGGTCTATTTCGGCGATGAGGTTGAAGAAGCGCTGCTTGGATATCTGGAGCAGCGCAGGCATATCGTTCCGGCCGAAGGGCACGAAAACGCTCTCTTCCTCTCTCTGCAGATGAAACGGATGTCCGTGCGCAGTGTTGAAAATCTGGTAAAGAAATACGCCAGGATCGTCACGCCGCTCAAAAAGATCACTCCGCATAAGCTTCGCAGCACCTACGGTACAACCCTGTATCAGGAAACAGGCGATATCTATCTGGTCGCAGACGTCCTCGGACATACAGATGTAAATACGACCAAGAAGCACTATGCGGCTCTGGATAATGAACGCAGACGCAGTGCCCGCGACAAAGTCCGTCTCCGCGAGGAATCTCCTGCCCTCTCATCCGCCGTGGCCGCCATGCAGGAAGAACCTGCAGATGACGCGGCTGCCGGTGACTCAGACAGCGATGACTAAGCAAATTATATTCATTCATCCGCACCATACATTATGGTCAGATAACAGCCCTCGTGAATCGTGTCGCCGTTCAGATGATTCATCTGCTTAAGCCGCTTTATATACTCCTGGGTCGACAATCCCAGTTCAGGTGCATACTTATGTGCCACGCTCCATAAAGAATCTCCGCTGCTGATCTCAATACTGGTATAATAAACGGCCTTACCGGTCTGCGCCGGCTCCTTCGCCATCGTATTCATCAGAGTGCTTCCGCAGAAGCCAAAGCCTAGCATAACGATTGCCGCGGCTGCAAGAAAGCTCCTTCTCATCCTATCGCACCTCCATGCCGAACGTATGTTGCGAACAAATGTTCTGTATGTTCTTATTATACCATCGAACAGATGTTTGTCAAGATATTTTTCAATTTTTTTCGAACAAAAGTTTGCATTTTGGCCGAACATATGGTAAGATAATAGCAGAAACAGAATATGTGTTCTGATTGGAGGTAAATTATGGCACAGGGGAAGATCAGCGCGAAGCAGCAGGAGATATTGGAATATATCAAGGAGACGATCCTGAAGAAAGGATACCCGCCCGCAGTCCGTGAGATCTGCGAAGCGGTCCATTTAAAGTCCACTTCTTCTGTCCATTCCCACCTCGAGACACTGGAGAAGAACGGCTATATCCGCAGAGATCCGACGAAACCCAGAACGATCGAGATCATCGACGACTGTTTTAACCTGACCCGCAGAGAGGTCGTTAACGTTCCGCTTGTCGGTACGATCGCGGCCGGCCAGCCGATCCTGGCCGAGCAGAATATCGAGAACTACTTCCCGATCCCTGTAGAATTCCTGCCAAACCAAGAGACGTTCATGCTTCGCGTGAAAGGCGACAGTATGATCAATGTCGGCATCTTCGACGGCGACCAGATCATCGTCAAGAGCCAGCCTTCCGCCCGCAACGGAGAGATCGTCGCCGCCCTTGTGGATGATTCCGCGACGGTGAAGCGTTTTTATAAGGAGAACGGCCACTACCGTCTCCAGCCTGAGAATGACAATATGGATCCGATCATCGTAGATCATGTGGATATTCTCGGCGTCGTGATCGGCCTGATCCGTATGATGTGACGCATTTGAAATATAATATCCGCCTGAGCAGGGATTTTCTCCCACGCTCAGACGGATAGTTTCATTTCATCGTATCTCTCTGCGAATGCTCCAGAGACGGTTATTACACATTACACATCCTCTTCCACCAGTTTCCCGTCTCTCCAGATCCTCTCAAGGTCATAGAACAGCCGGTCTTCCCTGCAGAACGCGTGAACGATCATATCTCCATAGTCCATCAGGATCCAGTTGGCGGTGCCGTAGCCTTCGATCTGCCGGCACGTATACCCCGCTTTGCCCAGGACTTCCTCTACATTATCCACCATTGCCTGGACCTGATTGGGATTGGATCCGTCGGCGATGATGAAATAATCCGCGAGCACGGAAACCTTGCTGATATCGATGATCTTGATATTCTGACCCTTCTTGTCTTCCAGCGCTTCCTTCGCCAGGCGTACCATCTCGGGCGCATCGGCCAGATTTTCCGTCGCGTTCCGGTCCTGAGGCATTTTCTCTCCGGCCGGTTCTTTCTTTTTCACTTCACCCATGCGTATTCTCCTTTTTGTGAAATTATCCGCCGCAGGCACGGCGGCTGTTTTAAGAACGTTCTTTCCGCTGTGTTTGCCGCTGTTCACACAGATACCGGTATGTCCGCTCGGTCATCGGATCGATGGTCATACCGCGTTTATTCAGATAGGTAAGCGTGCCTTCCACGATCTGAAACAGGGCTTCGTCAATATCTTCGAATGCCAGTCGGCGCATCGCGGGCAGATTATCCGCCTTATCGCGCCGTACTTCGATATAATCCGCGATATAAAGGATCTTATCCAGAAGTCCCATCCCCGGCTTTCCTGTGGTATGACAGGCAATGGCGCTCAGAATCTCTTCATCTTTGATCCCGTAGCGTTCCTTCGCCATCCAGGCGCCGAGCTTAGCGTGAAGAACGGCCGGAGCCGCCTTCTCCTCGTCCGTCAGCGGTATCCCGTGCTTGCTGCAGCGGCTGACATAGCTGTCTTCCGGATAGCATTTGGCGCAGTCATGCAGAAGTCCCGCGATCTCGGCCTTCTCCAGCGGATAGCCATACCGCATGGCCAGACAGACGCAGGTATAGGACACGCTCAGCGTATGCTCATACCGGGATTCGCTCAGCTTCTTCTTCAGCTTTTTTCTCGCATATTGAATGAATTCATTCATGGCGTTTCTCCCTGTACAGATGATGTTCTTCGATATAATCCGCTACGGATTTCGGTACCCACCGCCGAATATCAAGGCCGTCTTCCACCGCCCTGCGGATCTCATGGGAGGAAATATCCACCTCCGGGCAGTGAAGCTTCCCGATCCTGGCGCCGAAACGTTCCTCAAGATACGCGATCTGACCGTCCAGAGAACGGTGAAACTCCTCGTATTCACGGGAAGCCGCAAGGATCCCGGCCCTCGCGAGGATCTCTTCCGGATGATACCAGTTCTCGATCTCATACAGAGAATCCGCCCCGATGATAAAATAAAACGTATCCGCGGGGAATTCTTCTGCCAGAAGCTTAAGCGTCATGGCGGTATAGGTCGTCCCCTCCCGGGACGTCTCAAACTCCGAGAGAACCAGTCCCGGCTCGTCCTCCAATGCCAGAGAAACCATGGCGCAGCGGACCTTTGCCGGTGATATCTCGTGATCCTTCTTGTGCGGCGGCTGCCCCGAAGGCATGTACCAGACCTGATCAAGACGGTATTCTTTATAGGCCTGTCTGCCCAGCATCAGATGTCCGTTATGGATCGGGTCGAACGTGCCGCCCATAATTCCGATTCTGGCCATATCCGGAGACTCCTTATCATTTATCGTAACTGTTATCGCGGAAGTACGATCTTCCGCTTAAATTCATCCTTCGCCGGCTTGTAGAGCACGATCTTGCTTCCGATCACCTGCACCACCTCAGAGCGCGTGCGCTCCGCGATCGTCGCGGCGATCTCCCTGCCATCGTCCAGGCAGTTCTTCAGCACGTTCAGCTTCACAAGTTCCCGCGCCTCCAGCGCCTCCGCTACCGCCTTGGTAAGCTCCGGCGTCACGCTGGATTTGCCCACCTGGAAAATGGGCTCGATATTCATCGCAAGGCCCTTTAAATAGGACCGCTGTTTCGAAGTCATAAATAAATTCTCCTCTGCCTCTTCCGTGAGGGCGCTTTGGCCGCAGGCAGCCTGTCCGCAGCCGCATCTTCCTGTTACTTATAGTAGTCAAACGCGAATCCGTACATCCGCACCGTGTCTCCGTCCTGGATCCCGGCGTCCTCCAGATCCTTCAGAATGCCGGTATCCTTAAGGAAATTCTGGAAGAACAGGAATCCCTTCTCGGATTCCAGATTCGTATAGCCCAGCATCTTCTCGATCCGCGGTCCCTCGACCACATAAGCGCCGTCTTCATCACGCTCAATGGTATAGGGCAGGTTCGATCCGGCCCGGAGTACATTCACGTCAAATTCCTTCGCAAAAACCGTCGGCGTCCGGTCGACTGTCTGAAGAAGCTGGTATACCGCGTACAAAAGCTCCTTCACGCCTTCTCCGCTTACCGCCGAGACAGGAAAGACCTGTATCCCCTCCGGCTCAAACGCCGCTTTCAGACGGCCCAGCGGATCCGTATCGTTGCCCTGGGCGTCCAGCGTTCCGTACATGGCGTCGATCTTATTGGCGGCGATGATCTGGGGCCTCTTAAGAAGCTCCGGATCGTATTTCTCCAGCTCGCCGTTGATCACGCGGATATCCTCCACCGGATCGCGCCCTTCCGTGGACGCCGCGTCCACCACATGCAGAAGCACCTTCGTCCGTTCGATATGCTGCAGGAAATCGTGTCCGAGGCCCACGCCCTCCGACGCGCCCTCGATCAGTCCGGGAATATCCGCCATGACAAATCCGGCCCCGTCGTCCAGATCGACCACGCCGAGATGGGGATCCAGCGTCGTAAAATGATAATTCGCGATCTTCGGCCTGGCGTTGCTGACACGGGAGATCAGCGTGGATTTGCCCACGTTCGGGAACCCGATCAGCCCCACGTCGGCGATCACCTTCAGTTCCAGCTGAACCCAGAGTTCCTGGCCCGGCTGGCCCGGCTGCGCATACTGTGGCGCCTGCATCGTGGCGGTGGCGTAGTTCATGTTGCCCTGGCCGCCTTTTCCGCCCTTTAAGACCACTTCCCTGCGGTTTTCACCGGACATATCGGTAATTACCTTGCCTGACTCAAAATCTTTGATCACGGTGCCCTCAGGGACTTTGATGATCAGATCCTCGCCGTTCTTGCCGCTGCAGCGGCGCTTGCCGCCCGGCTCTCCGTTCCCGGCGGCATACTTGCGCTTATAGCGGAAATCGGTCAGCGTGTTCAGGCCGTCGTCCACCACAAAGATCACGTCTCCGCCCCGGCCGCCGTTGCCGCCGTCCGGACCGCCGGCCGGCACGTAAAGCTCCCTGCGGAAACTCACATGGCCGTCGCCGCCATTGCCGGATTTAATAAATATTTTTGCACGGTCTGCAAACATAGATACCTCTTCCTGCTGAAATAAATCCTGCCATTCAGACAAGAAGGCTTCATACCTGTCAGTATGAAGCCTTCGGACAAATCACATTACTCAGCCGCCTCCGCTTTCGGATACACAGAAACCTGCTTCTTGTCTCTGCCCTTCCTCTCAAAGCGGACGATTCCGTCTACCTTGGCGAACAGCGTATCGTCTCCGCCGCGGCCCACGTTATTGCCGGGATGGATCTTGGTTCCGCGCTGCCGGTAGAGAACATTGCCAGCCAGAACGAACTGTCCGTCAGCTCTCTTGGCGCCGAGGCGCTTGGACTCGGAGTCACGGCCGTTCTTCGTAGAACCAACGCCCTTCTTGTGAGCGAATAACTGAAGGTTCATCTGAAACATGAATTACACCTCCTCAAATCGAATGTTGATATATGGTTCTCCGTACGCTTCCTCGATGTTCATAAGTCCGAACACCAGGGAATTCATAAGGAGATTTGATTCGGAACTGATGACGTCCGTAAAACGGAAATCAAACATCCCCTCGCCTTCATCCTCATCCGCCGTAAAACGGTCGTCGGTAAAATGCTCTACCGAATTAGCCATATTAAGCGTCATCGCGGATACCGCCGCGCACACGGCTTCCTGCCCCTCCTGCGGGTCATCCGCAAGTCCGGCGTGGCCGGTCAGATGAATGCCTCTGTAATTGTGTTCCGAATCAACCAGTACTGTCACATGAATCATACGATCACCGCGCGTCTTCCGCGCGTTCCTATACCGGCCTGTACCGGTAACTGATTAAGCGTTGATCTTGTCGATCTTAACCTGGGTGAACAGCTGTCTGTGACCGTTCTTCTTGTGATATCCGGTCTTCCTCTTGTACTTGTAGACGATCACTTTCTTCGCTTTCCCCTGCTTCTCAACAGTCGCGGAAACGCTGGCTCCCTCGACAGTCGGGCATCCGACCTTGAGTTCTCCGTCACTCACCGCAAGCACCTGGTCAAAGGTCACGGTCTCGCCAGCTTCTGCTTCAAGCTTCTCAATCCTAATGACATCGCCCTCGGATACCTTATACTGCTTACCGCCGGTAGCAATAATAGCGTACATATATGGCACCTCCTCTTTATCATTACTCGCCAACTACGGTGTCCCCGCAGCCTGTCCGCAAGTCGGAACCGGCCCGGAATCTTTCAGAACCTCATTGTGCGGCACACTAACAAATCATATCATTTCACCGGTCAAATGTCAACCGGAAAATGCAATTATTTCCGGGTTTTTCCGGGATTATTCCGGGATAATCAATATCCGAAGCCCCGGCAGTCAAAATGCATGTAATCCGGCGTATACTTCCAGTCTCCGCCCCAGGTAAAGCCCGCTTCCTTAAACAATCGAACGCACAGATCATCCGGATTGATCTTATAGGGATACTCCTGCGTGCGGTCCAGATAGTTAACGCCGGCGACAGGGGTGCATACCTTTTCCCCATCCGTATTATATCCGGAAATAATGTACGGATTATATAACGGATTAATATTAACGGCAAGTCCCTTCGCATGATAGGAAAGATTGTTTGTATTGGCAACGCTGCGGAAATTAAAGCACGACGTATTGTTGTCTGAACTGGACGCTTCGTCGTCCGCGCCGTATTCATCCACCAGAACCATTTTCTCGATCGGATAATGGGCGTCATACAGCTGCCGGAAAATGGAAAGAAGAACGTCCGTAATATGGTAGTTGCTGATCATCTCGCCCACATGGATATTTCCATTCAGGTCGTAATGAAGGAGCTGCATATACCGCAGATCCTCGCGCAGTACCGGACAGCCGTCTCGGTAAGACTTTCCATAGATTCTTGCAAAGATCTCGTCGTCGATGGGCGCCCGCCAGAAAAGTGTATCTGCCCCGATCGAGGCGACATCTTCTTCCGAAAGGATCCGGCCCGGAGTAATATCGATCAGCGCATCCGCTATATTTTCAGCCGCCGTCGGTCTGTCCGCTTCACTTTCGGAGGTTTCCAGCTCTGTCTCCGGTTCCGTTTCCCCATCGCTTTCGGAAGCGTCCGTTATTTCCGGATCGGTCTCGGACCCGCTCTCGCTGTCCGTTGACTCCTCAGGCGTTTCAGCCGGAACTGTTTCCGCCGGCAGAGTGGCTTCCGGCACGGTTGTCTCGTCGGAGGTTATGATCGTTATTTTGGGCATGGCTGTCGTCGGTTCCGGGGACTGCGTCCGCGGCGCGAGGGTCTGTATCCCCGGTCCGGCGAATTTCAGTCCCATTCCATCCGAACAGCCGGCCAGGCACAGCACCAGCCCCAGCAGAAAAAGCACGGCCGGTGTACAAAAGCGATTATCCCTGTCTTTTCTCACCCTGAGCATATAGTTCCTTCAACCCCCTGCGGTCTGCTTTGCCGTTTACGTTTCTCGGCATCTGTTCGAGACGGATATACCTGTTCGGCATCATATAGCGCAGGATCCTTGCCGAGATACAGGCTGAAAGCGTTTTGGAATCGATCTTTTCTGCGGACGTATAAAGCAGCAGGATCATCTGCTTCTCCTCATTATAGACGCAGACGCATTCGCTGATCTGCGGGATCAGCGCCGCGGCCGCTTCGATCTCCCCAAGTTCGATCCGATAGCCCATCCGCTTGACCTGAAAATCTTTCCGGCCGTGATAAATAATCGTTCCGTCCGCGGCATAAGACGCGATATCGCCTGTACGGTAGAAACGCTCCTGTTCAGATAAAGCGGTCTTTAAGAAAATATAGCGGTCTTTCGTCTTTTCCGGATCCTTATAATATCCGATGGAAAGCGCCGCGCCGCCGATGCAAAGCTCTCCGGCCGCAGGATCTCCCGGTGGGACAGGCCGCCCGTTATCGTCCAGGATCAGGGCTTTGACATTTTCGCAGGCACGCCCGATCGGGAGCCGCTCATCATCTGCAAAGTCCCTGCAAAGCTCGTAATACATACTGACGTGGGTTTCCGTCGAACCGTACATATTCACATAGCGCGCGTTTGGCAGGTAACGTCTCCAGTAGTTTAAATATTTGACCGGCATTACCTCTCCGATAAAGAAAATATACCGGAGAAACAGGGGCAGCTGCGTATCGAAGCCGTTCAGCCGGGCAACGACCGTCAGCGCGGACGGAACCCAGAAAACAGACGTTACATGGCTGCTGTTTAAACAGTTGACCAGCCGGGCCGGTGAAGAAAAATATTCCTGCGGAATAATAAATGTACTGCATCCAAACCGGAGCGGAACAAAGATATCATGCAGCGATATGACAAAATGGAACGGCACCTGGCTGCCCAGAACATCCTCCGGCTCATAAGGAAATTCCTTCTCAAGCCAGCAGAGATTATTAAGGATCATACGGTGGCAGCCCATCACGCCCTTGGGAACGCCGGTTGAGCCGCTCGTAAAGAGAATATAGAGCGGATCCGTCTCGCAGGCGCCGCTTCGGATCTGCGCCAGAAGCTCTGCGTCCTCCGGCGTGCCGGTCAGTTCGTCAAAATCCCAGATCGGGCAGGTGAGAGGCTCCGCCAGATGACGGCTGGCCGGTTCCGTAATTGCCGCTATGGGATCGAGTACAGAAAGAATGATCCGGATGCGTTCTTCCGGCATGGATGTATCGATCGGACAATAGCAGCATCCTCCGTACAGTACGCCAAGAATTGCTGCCGCCATAGACGCGCTTTTTTCCATAAAGACAGCCACCGGCTGACCGGGCGCCCGAAGGCTTCCGATCCGGCTGCCGATGGCTCTTGCTGTGCGTATAGCTTCCGCAAAAGTATACGTACGTTCTGGGTCGCTGTAAACACACCGGTCAGGATAAGAGACCGCTGTTTCTTCCAGAAATTCCAGAACATTTTTCTTCATCCGCCAAACCCCCGCTATTTCTCAGGTATTACGATATACTCAATCGCGTCGACAACATCCTTGGTGGTATAGATCTTTAACTGGGTATTGCCGGCCGTATAGGCATACGTGCCGAATTTTGCCTCGTCCGCATTATACGCGTCGCCGTATGCGGCAAGAACTTCCTTCTTCGTGGAGCCGATCTTAATGCCCTCCGGAGTCGAGACGGCTGCGTCAAAGATATATACCGACTCTACGCAGTCCTTTTTGTTGACGGGATACGTACAGAGCTCAAAGCCCTTATAGGTATACACCTTATTCTTTCCCTGATACGCGCAGCTCTCACGCTCGAAGGTGGAACTGGCTTTCCCCAGCGCCGTCAGGATCCCGGCTGCTTCGGCCCCCATGGAAATAACAGTCTCGCCGGATTTGAATTCATATTTTACTTCTTCTTTTGTTTCCGTCGTCTTGGACGCTGCCGGTCCGCCGATCGCCAGAGACGGTACTGCCGTCGTAAGCGTCATAACGACTGCCAGTCCCAGTACAGCCAGAACCCTTAAATTCTTTTTCATATGTTTTCTCCTCCTTTATTGTATATAAAATTGTTTAATGTAACCAAGTTCAGCAAATTCTTCCTCCTGAGAGGCCTTCATCTGATCGTAAAAATCGCATTTCTCCTGCCAGACAGAATCAAGGTCGATTCCATCCGAAACGCTCCCCCTGCGGTCTTTTACACCGGGAAGCGCAAGAAGAACCGGGCCGAAATAACGGGCCATCTTCTCCGCTCCGTATACATTCATATGAAGCCCGGCGTCGTAGGTATCTGTCGTGAAGTCGATCCCGATCTCATCGGAGACCTCAAGGCAGTTTACATACAGCAGGTTATGCTCCGACGCATATTCCTCGATCTGCACTTCCCACTGATCATACCACGCAGGATACAGGGACGGCGCTTTCATAAGGACAAACGTAATACCGTTTTCCTCGCAGAGAACACGGATCTTCTCCAGATACTCCCATGCGCGTGGATCGAAGGAATAATCGGATCTGCGCCGCTCTACCGGCAGGTCACCCGCAGGTCTTACGTCCGCCCGGAGATAATATCCGTTATGGGCTACCTTCCCGCTTCCCATGAAGTAGGTCAGATCGTCCGGTTCAAGCTCCGCAAAGCGGGAATGGAACCGAAGGATCGGAAAGATGTATTCTATCATATGCTCATCTTCCATCATGGTTGAACGGATCGCGTTCCACTTGGATGCGGACCAGCGCATACCGTCCAGCGTCATGCGGTTATAGCTCTCGTTATCCTGGTCAAACTGCTGCATGGCCGAAACGTTAAAGACAACTGCGGCCGGCGTCTCGTACCTGAGCGTGTCTTCGAGAAGATAATAGGATTGGGCGATCAGCTGCTGCGCGTTGCCGCGGATATAGCTGGTAATGCCAAACTCCCGCCAGAGCACGATCGGAGAAATATTCTCGTAAACCTCGCAGTTTCCCAGAAACAGCACGTCATGGGGCGTCGTCTCCTCATAGTATTCGGATGTAAAATTCCCTTCGACAACCAGTCCCATATATTTGGGCATCAAAAGTCTCTGGATCCCTGCAAGCGCCGTCACGCCAGCCAATGTAAGAAGCAGAACACAGACCGGTTTTTTCCATCTCATGATTCCGCCTCCTAAAACTGATTGTAAATGAACTGGCTGGCATCGTACCCGTGTCCATAGCAGCCCGCCACCAGTACCATGACAAATAGCAGGAATATCGCCGTATAGCGTACAACAAGCGGCTTTTCGGCAAGCTTTAGCCGGACGCTTCCGGTCTCCTGCAGAATACCGATAAGAAGCACGAGGATAAGTCCCACGGCCAGCACGATGAAATCCGCCGCCGTAAGGCCAAGCCCCGCGAGCCGTCCGTCAAACAGCTGGGACGGCCGTCCCGTCATAAAAAGATTACCCAGCATCACAAATACGGTTCCGAACGGATAGTACTGAAACATCAGCAGCACCGCGAACAAAAGGCCGGTCCGCACTTTTTCAAAAACGCCGTATGCTTTCCCGTCCGTTTTCGGAAAGCGCCTGTGAAAGCTGCGGTACAGTCCCGTAAATTCCTGCGAGACCATCATGACAATGCCGTTTGCAAGCCCCCACAGGATGAAGTTCCAGGATGCACCGTGCCAGATGCCGGTTACCAGCCATACAAGCAGATTGGCAATATATACAGGAAGCTTCTTACTGCCCTTTTTCATGCCGAGCTTTCCTGCCAGACGCGAAACTGTCTTGCAGAAACGGCTCGTCGATACCGGGAAGAAAATATATTCCCTGAACCATCCGGTCAGCGTCATATGCCATCTGCGCCAGAACTCCGAGAGATTCTTCGCGCCAAACGGTCTCTGGAAATTCTCGGGCAGCCGGATACCAAAACACTGCGACACTCCGATCACAATGTCCATACATCCGGAGAAATCGGCGTATAACTGGAGCGTATAGCCCAGCATACCGATCAATACATAGATACCATCATAGGTGTCCGGCGACACCGTGATCATTGCGACAGCCGACGCAAGGCGGTCGGCAATGACAAGCTTTTTGAAAAAGCCCCATAAAATACGCCAAAGACCGAACGTGATCTTGGTTCCGTCAAAGCTATGCTCTTCGAAAAGTTCCTTTCTCAGCTGATCGAAACAGCTGATCGGCCCGCTGATCATCTGCGGAAAATACGTTACAAAAAGCATAAACCGGAACAGATTCCTCTCCGGCTTATACCGGCCCCGGAACACATCGATCAGATATCCCATCGTCTGAAAGGTATAGTAGGAAATACCTAACGGAAGGACCCAGCTGATCTGCCGGACGGCGCCGTCCTCCGGGCTGAAAAGCACACTCAGATTTCCCAGCAGGAAATTCGTGTACTTTAATACCGCCAATATCCCGAAATTAAGCAGAATGCCCGCCATCATAAGCCGCATCTTCCGCTTCCTTATACGGGCCTGATACGCCTTCTTCTGTTCCTTATCCGGCTTCTGCTCCTGAATATACGCCTGCGCCGCCGAATCGGCCTTACCAATTCTCAGCGCGAGAAACCATGTGCTTACTGCCGTGATAAGCGGATACAGCAGATAAACAACTCCCCCGCCTGCATAAAACAGAAAGCTGACAGCCAGAAGAAGAATCCACTGAAACCGCTTCGGAACTATATAATACAAAACGGCCGCGACGGCGAAAAAGGCTAAAAACTCATAGGACACCAGGGACATGGTCATTCATCCTCTTGCAGCCGTCCGATCAGGCGCATAATCGCCTGCGCGGAATTAAAATTCTCCGGAACGATGGCTTCCGACGGAACGGATACGTCAAATACATCTCGGATCTGCGTTACAAGCATCACCAGTTCAAAGGATGTCAGGATCTCGTCGTCGACCAGATGTTCATTCGTCTCATAATCCACATCCGGGTTTATATCATTCAGGATCTCAAGCAGTTCATCCATTTCTCTGAACTCCTTTCATCAGGGTGTACGCGGATAAAGGGACATGTCAAACGCGAAGCAGTTGCCGTGGCTTGCCGAGTAATTCAGCATCTGCGCATCCGTCCACAGGCAGAAATATCCGCCAAGTCTTCTCGGCGTCGCGTCAAAGTGATACCAGCTGCCGTCGATCTGAACAAGATTCCAATAATGACCGTTATCCGTGTAACGGAGCATCTCGATGCAGGGAATACCGCAGCGCATCAGAAGGGCGGCCGACACGGAATAATAAGTGAAGCAGTCGCCATGCCGTCTGCGGAATCCGTTATACGCTTCCAGCACCCAGTCTCTGGTCGCCGCGTGTCCGCTGTATGTAAAACTTCCGCGGACCCAGGCGTAGATCGCCTCTGCCTTCTGCCGGTTCGTCATGTTGTTATTCACGATTCCGGCCAGAATGGAATCCGCCATCGCGGAAACTGTCTGCCACATCTCTTCCTGATCCGGCGCTACCGTCGTTATCGCCTTATACGGCCAGGCGGCCGCGCCCGAACTGTCGAACGTATAGGTTACCCCTCCGACGGTGACCTGGGTATCATGGGCCATCGCGCCGCTGTCATACAGATAGTAAGTTGCTCCTCCGTCGTTGATCAGGCCGGTCTTCATATAGCCTTCTTCATCAAAATAGTACCATTCACCGTCGATCTGCTTCCAGCCGTCCGTTACAAAGGTGCCGTCTGCAAGCCGGTAATACCATGTGACATCATCCAGCATCCAGCCGGTATAATTGACCGGCAGCATAGTGCCCGCGCCATCTTCATCGAACTCCCATACCCGGCCGTCGAGCGTCATACGCTGGCTGGACCGCATGGTGCCGTCCATCGGGCGCAGATAATAGGTCTTATTCTTGTAAGTCAGCCAGCAGTTATGTGCGTATCCGTCTTCGTCGAAATAATACCAGGGCCCGTTCTCACCGTCCTGATACCAGCCGGTCAGATCCGTGCCGTCGTCACCGCGGCAGCGGAAACCGGTTCCGTCATGATACACAGCCGCGGCGGCCGATGTTATTGTAAATAAGCAGGAAAACATGATTGAAAATAGAAATATACGCGTTTTCATAGTATCTCTCCGTTCCGTCCCCAACGGGTTTATCTATCTTTTTATATAATATCTCTCATTTTTATCTGTGTCAATCATTATTCTTCCTAAAACCTCACGCCGAAAGTCAGATGTCCGTCTTTATTTTTCCTTCTCGAAATGCATGTAATCCGGCGTACTCTCCCAGGCGCCTCCCCAGGTAAATCCGGCCTCGGTAAACAGCTGGTAGCACAGATCGTTCTCATCGATCTTATGCGGGAAATCCAGGGCCCTGTCCGTATAGTCGCTGCCGTTTGCCGGGACGCAGGTCCCGTCATTTAACGATATGTACGGATTATACAGCGGATTGATATCGACCGCAAGTCCCCTGGCATGCCTGGAAAGGCCGCCTCCGCCGGTCATAAGGCGGTAATTGAAGCAGGATGAATTATTATCCGAGCAGGAAGCCTCGTCGTCGGCATCGTACTCATCCACGAGAACGACTTTCTCAATGGGATATTTCGCTTCATAAAGCCTGTGGAAGATATAAAGCAGATCGCTGCTGATCGCCTCGTTGCAGATCAGCTCTCCCACTTTTACATTGCCGTAAAAATCATAATGGAGGATCCGCAGATAACGGAGATCATCCTTTATTCCGGCGTCATCCTTGTAGGATCTGCCGGTGATCCGCCTCAAAACAGCGTCGGTGATCACGCTCTGCCAGAAAAACTGATCCACATTGGATGCGTTAAGGGATTCCGCGGGCAGCGTCTGACCGGCCTCAAGCTCATGAGGCAGCGGAAGCACCTCCGTCGTCTCCTCCGCGGCCGTGGTATCCGATTCTGTCGTCTCCGTCTCCACGTTTTCCGATGTCTCCGATCCAAACAGCGATTCCACTCCCAGAAGTTCGTGAGGTTTCACGCTGCAGCCGGTAAGGACAGACCCGGAAAGCATCGCAGCCGCAAGGAACCCCGCCGCAAGTGTTCTTCTCCTTGATGTTCCATTTCCGCTCGTTTTCATCGCGTCCTCACCGCCACTGTTCATACAGTGGTTTCCTTGTTTTTTTTCTTGTGATCTCGACCAGGCCAAGCCTCGTCATATCGACAACGGTGGTCTTCACCGGATCGCTGGAACAATACTCTGACAGGGTTTTCAGCAGCTCTTCCCGGTCCTGCACCGATTCCATATTGATGAAATCGACCAGAATGATCCCCGACAGATTCCGGAGGCGGAGCTGTCTCGCCGTTTCCCCCGCGGCCTCCAGATTGATCATGCGGACCGTGTCGCGCATGGTCTTACGGCCCGTGAATTTGCCGGTATTTACATCGATGACCGTCATGGCTTCCGTCTGCTCAATGACAAGATAAGCGCCGGAAGGAAGCCAGACGCGTTTCTGAAGGGCGTCCTGAAGGTTCTTCTCAATGGAATACAGCTTTGACAGCGATATCAGCGGATCCCTGTAAAGGCGGAGCCGGCCGGCCATATCGGGCTGTTCCTGTGTCAGATGCTCGTTCAACAGGCGGAAAATATCCTCATCGTCCGTCAGGATCTCTTCGGCTGTCTGGACGTCACGGTCCCGCAGCCTGGCCGTATAGCAGGGAACTTCTTCGTAAAGAAGGCTGAAACAGGTTCGGTGGGGAGCCGACGCGAGGATCTGTTTCATCCGCTCCGTCAGCCGCTTCATTTCCGCAAGGATCTGTTCCGGCGGCGCCTGATAGGCGTTGGTCCGCACGATCAGCCCGAATGTCTCCTCCTTTGCAGGACGCAGGAATTCTGTCGTTTTCTTCTTCCAGTCGTTATCGCCGATCTTACCGGAAAAGCGGATATAGTTCTTCTGACCGGAAGGATCCGCCGATAAGACGCAGAAACGGCCGGTGAGGGTAAGCTCGGCGGTAAGCACCGGATCTTTCGTCTTCACCGCGTCTTTCAGCACCTGAACGACGATCTCGTCGCCGGGACGTAAGGGGCGCGGCGTTTGGGGGGCTGGATCTTTCGTTTCCATGCGAACAGAGAGCCGATGGCACTCTGCCTGTATTTCTTCTTTACCGGAAACCCGTGCCGGCATCTGAGACGCAAGCCACGGTTCCGGGTTGGCGTCCAGACTGTAATAGCCGGTAACGCCTCCGCCCAGATCCACGAACGCGGCGTTAATGTTCTTCACCACATCTTTTACTTTGCCGATATAAATACTGCCCAGGTTCGACGGCTGCGGATCTTCAAAATCCATCTGGACCGCCTTCATGCCGTCCATAAGGACGGTCAGGATCCGCCCGTCAAGCCGGGTAACGATCAGTCTGTTCAATGTCCTCTCCCAACGCCTCAAGGGGCACTAAGTTCCGGCTGTCTCCGCCGCTGCCTCCCAGGTCTGCGTAGACCTCTTCCCGTTCCGCCTGGAAGGTAAACGGAGCCAGTTCAAGTCCCATAAAATCATAGAGCGCCTTCATGACAAGTTCCGGTTTGACGTTATCGGTGCTGCCGGTGCAGACCTGAAGGAATACTGCATCCGAAGGTTCGTTTACCGCACCGGAAATGATCACAGAAAGCTTTTTTTCGTTCAGTGCTGCTTCGCCGGAAGCCCCAACGCAGTCCGGAGCTGCCGTCAGACATTTTTCGTCCGGCACAGCCCATACCCGCTCCATCCGATAGATCAGCGGTTTCAGATCCATCTCTTTCTCTCCGCTTTTCGTCTTCTTCATGACCGGAATCCGCGGCTGCGCGTAAAACCGTTCGAGCGCCGCAAAAAACGCTTCCAGATCTTCCGGTTCCTTCCCTGGCCTGAACGCCAGCACATAGTCGGCGGCCGCCACCAGCGACATCGCGCTTTTGGCGGAATCGTCCAGCCGGCGGTAGGAAATGACTTCCATGCCCTCCGACATGACCGCGTTCATCCGCCGGACCATTTCCGCGGAACTGTCCGTCGAATTCACTTCGATATCCAGATACTCGCCGTTGCTTAGAAGCCCAACGCCCAGCGGCGCCGCGAAGGACATGATCTGGTGGGGACTGAAGCCGCCGCTGTAGCGGATGTCCACGTCCGCACGACGCATGACCTTCTGGAAATACCGCATGATGTCCAGATGCCCGATGAATTTCATGGCGCCCTGCTTGCGGAATTTAATTCTTATCTTCAAAGCAGACACCTCCTCCGAACACCCGGGCGCCGCAGCCGGCGCAGCCCTGACGGCAGTTGGGCGTGACGGTCTCCTCCGTCGCCCTCTTCCATTCGCGCTTTAAGAATTCCTTCGACACGCCCGCGTCGATGAAATCCCACGGCAGCTTCTCGTCCAGGTCCCGGTCGCGGACCGTATAGAAATCCGGATCCACGCCGCAGGCGTCGAACGCTGCCATCCATAAGTCGTTATCAAAATTCTCGCCCCAGGAGTCAAACATGGCCCCGCGGCGGTACGCCTCTTCGATCACCGGCGCCACCCTGCGGTCTCCGCGGGCCAGAACGCCTTCCAGCACGCTTAAGTCCGCCTCGTGATAGTTGTATTTCAGACTGCGGGCGTTCTTCATCTCCTGGAAGGCATCGCGCACCAGCCAGGCCCGCCGCAGGAATTCTTCCTTTGTACACTGCTTCGCCCACTGGAACGGCGTAAACGGCTTAGGCACAAAGAAGGACGAACTGGCGACGATCTGCACCCGCTTCTGCCGCTGCTCCACGGGCAGATCGTAGAACGTCTCCGCCACCTTTTCCGAGAGATACGCGATGCCCTTCATATCTTCTTCCGTCTCCGTCGGCTGTCCCAGCATAAAGTATAATTTGACGCGGCTCCAGCCGCCCAGGAAGGCGTCGCGGGCGCCGTTTAAGATCGCTTCTTCCGTCAGGCCTTTATTGATCACGTCGCGCAGACGCTGGGAACCGGCTTCCGGTGCGAAGGTCAGAGAACTTTTCTTCACATCCTGGACCTTGCTCATCACGTCCAGAGAAAAGGCGTCGATGCGCAGGGACGGCAGGGAGATATTGATACCCTTGCCTTTCACCTCGTCGAGAAGGAAACTGATCAGTTCCGGAAGCTTCGAGTAATCGCTGGAGCTTAGGGAGCTTAAGGAGATCTCCTCGTGGCCGGTGCTCTTTAACATTTTTACGGCGTAATCCTTCAGATATTCCAGGCTGTGCTCCCGAAGCGGCCGATAAATGTTCCCGGCCTGACAGAACCGGCAGCCGCGAATGCAGCCCCGCTGGATCTCCAGGACTACCCGGTCCTGGGTCACCTTGATGAACGGCACCAGCGGCTTTTCGATATACCAGGCGTCGTCCATGTTGACGACCAGTTCCTTAGTGACCTTTTCCGGCGCGCAGGGGTTATTGGGTTTAAAATCGGCGATGGTTCCGTCGCTGTTATACGTCACGTCATAGAAAGCCGGAACATAGAGGCCGGGGATCCGCGCCGCCGCTTCCAGGAACTCCTTCCGGCTCCCTCCGCGGCTTTTACCCGCCTTGTAAGCGTCGAAAAGCTGTCCGTAGACCGTTTCCCCTTCCCCAATATAGAAAATGTCAAAGAAGGGCGCTAAAGGCTCCGGATTGTATGCGCAGGGGCCGCCTCCGATAACGATGGGATCCTCTTCGGTCCGATCGGCGGAATGCAGCGGGATGTGGCTCAGATCCAGGATCTGAAGCACATTGGTATAGCACATCTCATACTGGAGCGTAATGCCCAGGAAATCAAAATCCTTTACCGGATCCTGGGACTCCAGCGCGAAAAGAGGAATATCCTTCTCCCGCAGCAGCCGGTCCATATCGGTCCACGGCGAATAGACCCGCTCGCAGTAGACGTCGTCCCGGCCGTTGAACATATCGTAGAGGATCTGGATGCCCAGATGGGACATGCCGATCTCGTAGACGTCCGGGAAACACATACAGAAACGGATGTCCATTTTTGCAGGGTCCTTAATTGCCATGTTTACCTCGCCGCCGATATATCTGGCGGGCTGCTGGACGGACAGCAGGATCTCGTCGTCTAACGCCAGTTTTCTCATAATGCAGTAAATTTCTCCGCGATCTTGATCACCAGTTCCACCGTCTGTTCCATGGACTGGACGCAGACGAATTCAAATTTGCCGTGGCCGTTGTGAGCGCCGATGCCCAGATTCGGACACGGCAGACCCATATAGGACAGCCGCGCACCATCGGTGCCGCCGCGGATCGGCGAGATCTCCGGTTTGATTCCAAGTTCCGTCATGGCCTCCTTTGCCAGATCGATCAGATACATATGGGGCTTGATCTGCTCCTTCATGTTGTAGTAGCTGTCGCGCAGGGAAAGCTCGAAGGTTCCTTCGCCGTACTTTGCGTTCAGGTAATCCACGGCTCTGGAAAAATAAACCTTCTTCTGAAGGAATTTATCCATATCGTGGTCACGGATGATGTAGTGCATCTTCGTCTGCTCCACATTGCCCTGGATATCGTTCAGATGATAGAATCCCTCGTAGCCCTCCGTGTACATGGGATTCTCCGCTACGGGAAGCATGGACTGCAGCTCCATGGCCATGAGGATTGCGTTCTTCATCTTATTCTTCGAACCGCCGGGATGGATGCTTAAGCCGTGAACCGTCACATCCGCCGCCGCGGCGTTGAAATTCTCGTAATCGATCCCGCCGATCGCGCCGCCGTCCAGCGTATAGGCCACATCCGCGCCAAAGCCTTTCACATCGAACAGATCCGCGCCGCGGCCCACTTCCTCGTCCGGCGTAAAGCCGATCTTAATGGTTCCGTGGGGGATCTCGGGGTGCTTTATGAGATACTCCGCCATCGCCATGATCTCGGCGACGCCGGCTTTGTCGTCGCCGCCCAGAAGCGTGGTGCCGTCCGTGGTGATCAGATCCTGCCCCACGTAATTAAGCAGGTGCGGATACTGTTCCGGTTTCATGGACGTATAGGGATTTTCATTCAATACGATCTCCCCGCCATCATAGCCGCGGATGATATGAGGATTCACGCAGCCGTCCGGGAAGTCCGGGGAAGTGTCCATATGGGCGATCAGTCCGAGAACCGGCACCTTCTTATCAATCGTTGCCGGAATCGTCGCATAGACGTAGCAATGATCGTCGATACGGACGTCGGACGCGCCGATCTCCTCCAGCTCGCTGACCAGCATATGGGCCAGCGTAAACTGCTTTTGCGTGCTGGGGATCGCTTCCTGATCCGGCTTCGACTGGGTATCAATGGCAATGTAGCGCAGGAATCTTGAAATTACGGATGTTTCCATGTTGTTGACGCTCCTTTTTGTGTCTATTAATATGATTTGTCAAGTTTACCGATATCTCTGATGTACCTTATGGTTAACATAATTATTTTATGTCAACTCTTAATCTATGAATTGTCCATCCCTTGATGGAATGGCGAAGCATATCCGAAATTCTGTTCTACCGGTTCGCCAGTTCATGGGTGATCTCTTCCCATGTAATCCCTTTCTCCGCCATCAGAACCATCATATGATAGAGGAAATCCGAGATCTCATACTTGATCTCCTCCTGGTTCGGATTCTTGGCGGCGATGACGATCTCTGTGGCTTCTTCGCCCAGCTTCTTCAGGATCTTATCCAGCCCCTTGTCGAACAGATAATTGGTGTAGGATCCTTCCTTCGGATGCTCCTTTCGGTCGCGGATAACGGCAAATACATCCTCAAATACCCGCAGCGGGTTCACATCCCGGTACTCCTTCTCCGCCAGCGTCGTGAAGAAACAGGACTGGGCTCCGGTATGGCAGGCCGGCCCGATCTGCCGGACCTTCGCCAGGATCGTATCATGGTCGCAGTCCAGCTTTAAGGATTTCACAAACTGGAAATGTCCGGAGGTCTCTCCCTTCACCCAAAGCATCTGGCGGCTGCGGCTGAAATACGTCATCCGTCCGGTCTCCAGGGTCTTATTGAACGCTTCCTGGTTCATATAAGCCATCATCAGCACCTGGGACGTCTGATAATCCTGGACTATCACCGGGATCAGCCCATCGGAATTCAGTTTAAAATCCTCCCAGCCGACGCTGCTCTCAAAGGTCTCCACAGGGATCCCCCGTTTCTTCAGTTCCTGCTTCCAGTGCATGCAGTCGCCTTCCAGTTTCTCCGGCACCGTCAACACCACGCCGGCGACGGAAGGAACCTTCAGATACGCGGCAATGGTTCCCGCGATATCCTCGTCGCAGACCGCCAGGATCGGGATCGGGCTTGCCGGCATGGATGCGATCTCACCTTCGTCCATCATTACATCCAGAATCGCCGCCGAGGCTCCCAGCTGGGCGTATTCCTCAATATGGTGCCGCAGATACTTGATCCCCGGCATATAGGCATAGATCTTCTCACTGCCGAAACGGCTGCATGCCTCCTTTATCAGATCCACATTTTCCGGAATGGACACATTGAGAAATGTGGCTTTGACCCCGGCGTAAAGATACTTTTTCACATCTTCGAGACGCTTCACACGTCCGCCCGCGATGACGGGAATATCGATCTCCCGCGCCACCTGCCGGATCGTATCGATCGTCTTTTCATGGTCCGCGTCGTCCTCAGACAGATCGCAGATCAGCAGGCTGTCGGCTCCGTTGTCGCTGTAATAGCGGGCAAGCGAGAGAATATCGTCACTGTAATATTCACGGCCTTCATCCATAATGATCGCCCGGCCGTTTTTGCATCCGAAACTGGGGATGAGTTTTTTCTTTTCCATAATCTGCGTATGCTCCTGTTTCAGGGAATAAATGTCTCTGACGGCTGCTGGTATCTGCGGACAGCTTCCGAAAGATCCACCCGCTTCTCATACAAAGCTTTCCCGATGATCGCGCCCCGGATACCATTCCGGTACAATTCTTCCAGATCTTCCATGCAGGATACGCCGCCGGACGCGATAATGTCCAGGCCGGTCTCCTCCGTTAATTTCTTCGTGGCCGCCACATTCGGCCCGGACAGCATGCCGTCTCTGGAAATATCCGTATAGACGATGTGGCGCACGCCGTACTGCTTCATCTTCCGGCACAGCTCTACGGCCGTCATGGAACTCACCTTCTCCCAGCCTTCCACCGCCACCAGGCCGTCCTTCGCGTCCACGCCGACGACAATACGCTCTTCTCCGAATTCCTCAATGAGTTCCCGGATGAACTCCGGCCGCTCTACGGCTTTCGTTCCGATAATGACCCGGCTGACGCCCATAAACAGCAGATCGCGGACCGTTCCGCGGCTTCGGATGCCGCCGCCAAGCTGAACAGGCACGCTGACCGATTCCACGATCCTGCGGATCACAGGCTCATTGACGGAACGTCCCGCCAGAGCGCCGTCCAGATCCACCAGATGAAGATAAGAGGCGCCTTTCTGGACCCACAGACGCGCCATCTCTGACGGCGTGTCCGAATAGATCTTCGCCCGGTCAAACAGTCCCTGGGTCAGCCGGACGCACTGGCCTCCCTTTATATCGATCGCCGGATAAAGCTGCATATTGTCGTCTCACTCCCTGCCTGTTTCATTCCTCAGCTGCTTCGTCAGAGCAGCGTATATTTTAAATTTCTGCACAAAAAGAGCAGCCTGCCATGATCACCAAGCGGCCACTCTCTATTCTAGCGATATTTTAAATCTTTGTCAATTTTTGTTGCACATTCTGTGTCAAAAATATTTAAAAAATGTTTTCTTATCCGTGCCTTCTTCATATCCGCAGCTGCGGTAAAACTCATGCGCGCCGTCCCGGTGCGATCCGGAGACGACCCGAACGCCTGCGCAGTGTTCTTCCCTGGCCCATTCCTCCGCCTTCTCAAGCAGAGCCAGACCAATCCCCTGCTCCCGGTATGCGGCGTCCACGGCGATCCCCATAAGGTTCTTCAGGGAATCCATATAAGTAGATTCATAATCGGCCGCATGGACATAGCCGACGACGCGGCCGTTATCGCAGGCAACGTAGATCCTGTCCGTCGGGCGGCGGATCACCTTCATCAGCCGCTCCCAGGTCTTCTCCACCGGATAATCATACCCCAGCGCGTCCCGGTTCAGTTCATAGATCCGCATAAAATCCTTGTCCAAAGCTTCCCGTATCTCCATCGTATCCCCCTCTTTCTGACAGACACAAATTTGGAGAACGATGACATCCCCCCGCAGAACAACCCTTTCTCCTGTTCCGATTATACGGGAAATTACAGAAAAAATCAATCATTTTCTGACGGGTTCACGCAGACGCCGATGAAAATGGGCGCGTACCCGCAGTATTTGTCCTTGATCACGAACAGGAACGGCCGGTCAAGGATCATTTCCGCTTTGTCCTGGGGGATTCCGGCTCCCGCGTAACCCAGATCCGTATAGGCGGCCGCTTCGACGCCGTCCTCATTGATGCCGACATGGACCATCTGGACGGCGGAATCGATCCAGACCGGCTCATCCGTCATTGCGGTAAATTCTGCGCTCTCGTCAAACGCCTTCTCCATGCCGAGCCCCGCCAGCATATCCTTCAGATTGAACTTGCTCCCATAGGAGAATCTCGGCACTTTCCATGTGATCTCGCCGTAAAGACCGGTTGTACCGTCGATCTCCAGAACCTGCTTAAGACGCTCCGGCGACTCCAGGAACTCGTGGACGTCCACGCCTTCATCCGGCAGCACGAACTGGACCTGGCCGTTTTTGGTGCCAAGGCTCGCCATCAGATAATTGTCCCCGCGAAAGAAGCCTCCGCTGCTTATGCGGTTCATGAAGTCACATTTTACAGTTCCGCCGTCCTGCAGATGGAATTCATCCTTTTTCGTGTCCCCCGGTCGGAACTGATCGATCCATTCCGCGTAATAATAGACCGTATTCATCATATGCATCAGTATGTCTTCCGTCTCTACAGACGGCCGGATCAGACCGCCGGTCTGTTCCTGGACCCAGTCCTCCATGGCGTCCTTCATATTCGCTGTGTTCATATCTCCTTCGAAGACGTCGGCATAAAAATCATCGGCGGCTGTCCGCAGATACGCGTCTTTAAGCGTCAGACCCTTGTCAAACCAGATGGAATTGGCCATCTGGAACTTGTAGCTGTCCTCGTCGCGGTAAAAGACCGCAAACTGCTTCCCGGCCCGGTCGGACAGCTCGTCCGCGTCGTCCATCCGAAGAAGGGAAAGGATCTGCGCCTGCGTCTCTCCTTCCGCTCCCGCCGCGGCCAGCGCCAGCGCGTAGTAGAGGGAAAGCGGCGAATAGATCGTGTTGCCGGCTTCCTTCCTCAGAAGCGGGCTGGCGGTGTCATAGGCGAAATACGCAAGCTTCTCGCACAGATCCGCATCGATATCTTGACGTTCCCGGATCTCGGCTTCCCATTTTTCATCTTCATTTTTGTATTCCTTTACCGGATAGACAGCCTCTGCCATCTGTTCGACTTTGCTGCCTTTGGGAAGCGGCGCGTCGTCCGGGGATTCTGCGCTGCCTTCATTATTCGCGCAGGCGCTCAGATTTGTACACGCCAGCACCGCTGCCAGAAAGACGGCTGCGGCACGGCAGATGGTATCTACGGCAGTATTTCTGATGATATTTTTCAAAATGTTCTCCTCCTCTTCTGAAGTCAGAAGTTTCGCTGATCGGACTTCTTATTTTACGAGTTCGTTCCCAGGTTTCATTCCCGGATATATGCGTTACGTTTCAGAAAAGAAGTTTTATGGAAAGAAGAAATCTTTTCGTCAATAAAATCGAAAAAATCATGGTTCACACACCTTCTGAAACCAAGGTATGTGAACCATGAAATATACGTGATTTATCCGATCTCAGCTGTTCAGGATCGTCATAAATTCCTCGCCGGTGATCGTCTCATGCTCGTAGAGGTACATGGCCAGCTCGTCCAGCTTCCCGCGGTTCTCCATCAGAATCCGGGCCGCCTTCTCATGCTGCTTCCTGACAAGTTCCACCACCTGCCGGTCGATCTCGGCCTGCGTCTCAGCCGCGCAGATCAGGGAGGTATCGCCGCCAAGGTACTGTCCGTTCACTGTCTCCAGCGCCACCATGTCGAAGTCTCCGCTCATCCCGTAGCGCGTGATCATGGCCCGGGCCAGCTTGGTCGCCTGTTCGATATCATTGGCGGCGCCCGTCGTCACGGAGCTGAACACGATCTCCTCGGCCGCCCTGCCGCCTGTAAAGGTGGCGATCCGGTTCTCGATCTCTTCCTTACTCATCAGGTAATGGTTGCCTTCCTCCACCTGCATGGTGTAGCCCAGCGCGCCGGAGGTTCTGGGAATGATCGTGATCTTCTGCACCGGCGCGGAATTGGTCTGCATCGCTGCGACCAGGGCATGGCCGATCTCGTGATAGGACACGATCCGCTTCTCCTTGTCGGTCAGAATGGCGTTCTTCTTCTGATAACCGGCGATCACGACTTCAATGCTTTCCTCCAGATCCGACTGGGTCGCGAATTTCCGGCCGGAACGGACCGCCCTGAGCGCCGCCTCATTGACAATGTTGGCAAGCTCTGCGCCCGACGCGCCGGAAGCCATCCGCGCTACCTTAAGGAAATCTACGTCGTCCGCGATCTTGACCTTCTTCGCGTGTACCTTAAGGATCGCTTCCCGGCCCTTTAAGTCCGGAAGTTCCACAGGGACGCGGCGGTCGAAACGGCCGGGCCTCGTCAGCGCCGGATCCAGCGCCTCCGGGCGGTTGGTCGCCGCCAGAATGATGACGCCGTTATTGCCCTCGAATCCGTCCATCTCAGTAAGCAGCTGGTTCAGCGTCTGCTCCCGCTCGTCATTGCCGCCCACATTGCCGCTGCTGCGCTTCTGGCCAATGGCGTCGATCTCATCGATGAAAACGATACAGGGAGCTTTCTCCTTGGCCTGCTTAAATAAATCGCGGACCTTGGACGCACCCATGCCGACGAACATTTCCACGAATTCGGAACCGGACATGGAGAAGAACGGCACGTTTGCCTCACCGGCTACCGCTTTGGCCAGCATGGTCTTACCGGTACCGGGAGGGCCTACAAGAAGAAGCCCCTTCGGCATGGAGGCGCCGATCTCTTTGTATTTGTCGGGATTGTGCAGGTAATCGACGATCTCCTGGAGGCTTTCCTCCGCCTCGTCGACGCCTTCCACGTCGGAGAATTTGATGCCGTCAGAGGATTTCACATAGATCTTGGCGTTGCTCTTGCCCATGTTGAACATCATGGAATTGGGGCCGCCGGCTTTATCCATCATTTTCTTCGACAGGAACTGGCCAATGATGAAGAAGATCGCGATGGGCAGCACCCAGGACAGGATAATGCTGAGCAGCGGCGACATTTCCTCAATGATCTCGCTGGAAAATACCGCTCCCGAAGCATGGAGGCGGTTTACCAGATCCGGATCGGAAATCGGCCCGGTCTTAAAGACCTGGGTCTCCTCCTTATCCGTAAACAGGATCTGGTTGTTCTGGATCTCGACCCGCCCGATGTTCTTCTCTTCCGTCATGGTCATGAAGGTGCCGTAATCCACCTCCAGGATCTGCCGCCTGGCAGCCCAGGGCATGACGATCAGGTTGATGAGCATCAGGATCAGCATAACGATGCCGTAATAATACAGCAGTGGTTTTTGCGGACGTTTCACTTCGTTCATAACAAAATTCCCCCTTTTTGCGTTATCTGAAGCTTTGTCCTTTTTGTATATCTTTCTGCCTCCGACACGTCCCGTATAGCGGGTGCGCCGGAGGCGGAAGTTGCTTTACGTCAGTAATTTGCTTTATATCAGTATCTTTTTCCAAGTATGCAGGAAAATACATCTGCGGCGCGCCTTCTGTATCATGCAGTCAGGACGCCAGTAACGCTCTGCCCGTATTCCCATGCAAGCAAGGCGCCAGTGACATCTTGCTTGTATTTTCAGTTATCCGATGGTTCTATAAAATGATACCGTCCCAGGACCCGTCCGAATACCAGACAGATGACGACGCTGCCGATACAGAGCAGGAACATCGTCATCGCCGCGCCGGATCCTTTGCCGGTGCCGAACAGCGCCGCGAAAAGCCCCTGCGGATCCGCAGCCGACATAAACGGCTCGCAGACCTTATCCACCAGGAATCCTCCCAGGAAAAGGCCGACTGGGATCGTAAAAAACTGCAGCGTATTCCGGCAGGAATAGACTCTTCCCTGCATTTCCGGCGGGATCGTGCTGCGCAGGATCACATCCAGATTGGCGTCCATAAGCGGAACCGGAAGCCATCCGATCACCTGGGCGACGCACCAGAGCACGGGCGTGCGCGCAAAGGACAGCAGAAATGTCTCCGCACCCAGAGAAAAAATCATGGTCAGCCAGATCACACGGATGCGGTTCTTCGGCGCCGGAAGTGCCGTCACCACAAGGCTTCCGAGAAGCATCGCGATCCCCGCACAGGAAGTGACGATTCCAAGAACCGTCTCTCCGCCGCGCGGATTAGACAGTACGTAAGGCGGCAGCACCGCGTCGAATACGGACGCGGACAGGTTCACGCCTGCCATGAAAAGGATCAGCGCCAGGATCAGACCGTGGTCGCGCAGATACAGAAGACCGGCTTTCGCGGAAGTCCACAGGGATTCATCCGCTGCATTCCCACTGCCTGCAGTTGGCCCCGGATTCGAGGTGTTTCTGTCAGCAGCATGGTCTTCTGCTTCAGACTGACCACTGACGACAGTCTCAGATCTGTGTTCTCCCACTGCAGCCGTCACTGAACGCTCATTCACCGCAGGGATCCGCACAAACAGCAGAAGCACCAGAAACGCCGCCGCGAACGTCCCCAGATCGATATAGATCACGCCTGCCATCCCCACGAACGCGAACATGGTCGTCGCGAAAACCGGATGCAGGATCGTCACAAGGGAATTGGAAAAGGATCTCAGCCCGCTGACCTTCTGGTAATGCTTCTTCGGCGTGATCAGCGTCATGGCCACATCGCCGGCCGGCTGCTGAACCGTGTTCATAAGTCCGTTTACCGCATTCAGAATATACATATGAACGGGCCGCAGCGAATCCGTTTTCAAAAGCACCAGTACCGCCACGGAACAGCAGGCCGCGAAGGTATCGCAGCACAGCATGACCTTTTTCTTATCCCAGAGGTCGCTTAACGCGCCCGCGAAGATGCTCATCAGCACATACGGTGCGTAGGAACAGATGGACAATGCCGCCGTCTGCAGCGCCGACCCGGTCTTCTCATAAAGCCACAGCGTCAGCGCGAAATTCGTCATGGCGCTGCCAAGCTGGGACAGCGACTGGGTACTCCACAGGATCAGAAATGTTTTCAGCTCTTTTATTAAATTTTTCATTTCACTTTGCTCCTTTGATCTTGTTGATAAAGTTTTTCAAACATCAATCAAGTCGCAAAGTCTGAGGACTATTGCCTGCGGTCAGGCATTTTTCTCCCCACGCATCGTCCTCAAACCCTGCGTGGAGCGGATGCATTGATCAGACGCATTCCGAAAAACCCCTTTCTGAGGTAGCATTTCCTCAAGATAATCTATGATTCATCAGGACAGATATCGTCCTGCCCATTGGGCTGTAATAATTATAGTGTCCCCTTCGTCGACAGCACACCGGCGATCCGCGGGTCTGTCTGCGTCGCCTCATCCAGCGCCTTGGCAAACGCCTTAAAGGCCGCCTCGATGATATGATGGTTATTGTAACCGGAAATCTGTTTCAGATGCAGATTCATCTCCGCCGCGTAAGAAACCGCGTAGAAGAACTCCCGCACCATCTCGGTCTCCAGTTCTCCGACCTTCTCACGGTCCAGATTCAGATCACAGGCCAGATAAGGGCGGCCGCTTAGATCCAGTGCGCAGAGAACAAGTGCGTCGTCCATCGGCAGGATCTTCGTACCGAAGCGGACGATTCCTTTCTTGTCGCCGACCGCCTCGCGGATGGCCTTTCCGAGGACGATTCCGGTATCTTCCACCGTGTGATGCGTGTCGACATTCAGATCGCCTTCTGTCCTCACGGTCAGATCAAACAGACCGTGGCGAGCGAAGCCGTCCAGCATATGGTCGAAGAACCCGATACCGGTATGGACGTCCGACCGGCCAGTGCCGTCCAGATTAAGCGATACAGTTATCTTGGTTTCCTTTGTGTTTCGTTCGATCGTCGCTGTGCGCGGCATATTCGTTCCCCCATTTCACTTCGTCCGGTTTCTGCAGACATCTCCGGCAGTCCCTGTATTTTTAATTTTTTGCTGTTTTCCGTTCAGCATTCGGTTCCGTCTTTCCACCCCCGCCGGGTCATTCCTCATCGAACCGCACCCGGATCGAGTTGGCGTGGGCCGTCAGATGCTCCGCCTCCGCGAAAGCGATAATATCCTTGCTCACCGGCTCAAGCGCCTCCCGCGAGTAATAGATCACGCTGGATTTCTTGATAAAATCGTCCACCCCCAGCGGCGAGAAGAACTTCGCCGTCCCGTTCGTCGGCAGCACATGGTTCGGCCCAGCGAAATAATCGCCCAGCGGCTCGGAGCTGTACTCACCGATGAAAATGGCCCCCGCGTTCCGGATCTTTGTCATGACCTCAAACGCATCGGCGGTCACGATCTCCAGATGCTCCGGGGCGATCTCATTGACCACGGCAACCGCCTCATCCATATTCTCCGCCACCAGGATATATCCGAAATTCTGAAGCGATTTCTCCAGGATCTCCTTCCGCGAAAGCGTCTGTACAAATGCTTCCGCCTGGGCGGAAACCTCCTCCGCCAGCTTCCGGCTCGTAGTCACCAGAATCGCGCTGGCCAGCTCGTCATGCTCCGCCTGGGACAGCAGATCCGCCGCCACAAAGCGCGGATTCGCGGTCTCGTCCGCCAGCACCAGGATCTCGCTGGGACCGGCGATACTGTCGATGCTCACATGGCCGTACACGGCCTTTTTCGCCAGCGCCACGAAGATATTGCCCGGCCCCACGATCTTATTGACCCGCGGGATCGATTCGGTGCCGAACGCCAGCGCCGCGACGGCCTGCGCACCGCCCGCCTTATAAACTTCCGTAGCCCCGGCCAGATGGGCCGCGGTCAGCGTCGCCGGGTTCACTTTGCCGTCCCGGCCGGGCGGCGTCACCATGACGATCCGCTCCACGCCGGCCACTTCCGCCGGGATGATATTCATCAGAACCGACGACGGATAGGCCGCCTTGCCGCCGGGAACATAGACGCCGACGCTTTCGAGCGCCGTGATCTTCTGCCCCAGGATCGTTCCGTCGGGCTTTGAATCGAACCAGCTGTGGCGGACCTGCATCTGGTGATAGTCCCGGATATTTTTCATGGCGCGCTTCATGACGGACAGAAGTTCCGGTCCGACCAGAGCTTCCGCTTCCGCGATCTCCTCGTCCGTGACGCGGATCGTCTCCGCCGTCAGCTCGGCACCGTCAAATTTCTTCGTATAGGCGAACAGGGCCTCGTCCCTTTTCTCTTTCACGGTATCGACGATCTCCTGTACCGTCGCTGCATATTCGCCGTAATTGTTCGGATCGCGCTTCAGCAGATCCGACAGGATATTCTTTTTTGTATTTTCATCCAATGTTATGATGCGCATATATAATAATTCTCCTTGCCAGAACGCGTGTTTTTTCCTGCTTTTGAAGCCAAAATTCAATAAAAGGAACCATGGTATCCGCAATCAGAACCATTGTGCATTCCTGCGGTGATTTTTTACGGGTTCTTGTGATAAATTAACTCCTTGAGATCCCCGATCAGCTTCATCACCCGCTCATTTTCCCGCTTCATACTGACCTGGTTGACGATCACGCGGGCCGACAGGTCGCAGATCTCTTCCAGCACCACCAGGCCGTTCTCCCGCAGGGTGGAACCGGTCTCCACGATGTCCACGATCACCTCCGAAAGTCCGACCAGGGGCGCCAGCTCGATGGAGCCGTTCAGCTTAATGATCTCCACCGTCTGGTGCTTTTTGTTATAAAAATAATCTTTCGCGATGTTCGGATACTTGGTTGCGACGCGGATCAGTTCATGATGCCGCAGGCGTTCCCGCGCCGATTCCGGGCCGCAGACGCACATCCGGCATTTCCCGAAGCCCAGATCGATGACCTCGTAAAGCTTGCGGCCTTCCTCCAGGATCGTGTCCTTGCCGCAGATGCCGATATCGGCCGCGCCGTATTCCACGTAAGTAGGCACGTCGTTGGCCTTGGCCAGGAAGAACCGGATGCCAAGATCTTCGTTGGTGAAGATCAGCTTACGGGAGTTCTTGTCCTTCATTTCCTCGCAGGTGATGCCGATCTGTTCCAGAAGTTCTAAAGTTTTATAAGCCAGACGGCCCTTTGTCAGGGCGATCGTCAGATACCTCATATCGTGGGCGTCTCCTTCTCAAATTCAAACCTGATAATACTGCCTTCCGGGAATTCCTTGATTACTCATAATATCCAACACAGACGAACCAGCACCGGTTACTCACTCTTCTTCAAAATCTTCGCCTGTTTCCTCACCGATTTCCATCCCGGCGTCGATCAGATATACATTCCCGCCGTTCTCCGCCTGGTAACAGATCCGCTCGATCCCATTTCTTCGGGCGTAGTCCTTATAATCCTCCGGCGTCATACCGTGCTTCCTTAACATCAGACAGACATTCTCCCCGCGGCCGCGCATTTCCGCCGCCATCCGGACCGCATCCTTACGCGCCGCAGGCTCGTACAGCAGAAGCGTCTGCGTATCCGCCGCCGGGATCTCCACCTTCTGCCTCGCAAGCGCCAGCATCAGCTGATCGACGACGATCGCGAATCCGACCGCCGCCGCGTCCTTGCCGAACTGGCAGAGCAGCCTGTCGTAGCGCCCGCCGGTCACGATATAGTCGCCGGTCCCGTAAGTATACGCCTTGAAAATGATCCCCGTATAGTAATTGTAATTGCTTAACATCCCCAGGTCGAAGGTCACATACCCGGCGGCTCCGTAATCTTCCAGGATCTGACGGACCCCGATCAGCCGCTCTATGGCCTGTCTGGAACGCTCGTTGGTGATCTGCCCCAGCAGATCCGAAAGCATCTCAAACCCGCCGAACAGCTCCGGAAGTTTCCGGAAGATCCGGCGCAGTCCGTCCGGCATATCCTGCCTGGCGATCAGTTCCTCCACGCCGAAATGATTCTTGTTCTCGATCAGTTCCCGCAGCGTTTCCTGGGTCTGCTCGTCCATCCCGGCCTCTTCCACAAGGCCGCGGAAGAAATCCACCTGCCCCAGTTCCACCTGGAATTCCTTAAGTCCGGCGCTCTTTAGCGCATCCACGACCATGGCGATCATCTCCGCGTCCGCGTCCGCCGAATCGTCGCCGATCAGCTCCGCGCCGGTCTGGGTGTTCTCCTTCAGACGTCCCTGGTAGCTGGAATTATTGATGAATGTCCGCTCCCGGTAGCAGAGCCGCACCGGCGCCGTCTCATCCATATAATACTTGGCGACGCACCGTGCAATGGCCGGCGTCACATCCGGCTTAAGCACCAGCGTATGATTGTCCCGGTCAAAGAATTTGAACATCTCCTGGGAGCTGACGCTGCCCCGCTCTTTATTGAAAATATCGAAGAATTCAAACGTAGGCGTCTCAATATCCTGATAGCCGTACCGGTGAAAGGCCCTGCTGATCCGGCTCTGCACCGCCAGCTTCCTGGCACATTCTCCATTGTAAATATCCCTGACGCCCTCCGGCGTATGCAGAAGATTGATCTTCATGCTTCCTCCCATGTTTTCGCGGCCTTTTGTCCGGAATCCTGCCTGAAACGCTGTTACTGCCGGCCGTCTTTTCCGCCGCACCCGCCGGTGCATCCGTCGAAGCAGTATGTGCAGACCTTACATTTCGGCAGTCCGATGGACTCCACCAGATCGTCCAGCCGGTGGTACCGAAGCGTCGTGAAATTCTGCTGTTTGCGGATGTCCTCCAGCATCGCCTCGTAACGGTCGCTCTCCGGATCCGCGTACTGTGCGAGGATCTCGGGCTTTTCGGCGTTATCGCCTTCCCGCTTAAGGATCACGCGGCGCGCGATCAGATCCAGATCCGATTTGGACCTGGAGAAATTCAGGAACTTACAGCCGTACACCAGCGGCGGACAGGCCGGACGCACATGGACCTCCTTTGCACCGCTCTGGTACAGGAATTCCGTGGTCTCCCGCAGCTGCGTCCCGCGGACGATGGAATCGTCGATCAGCAGCAGCTTCTTATTCTCGATCAGCGCTTTTACCGGGACCAGCTTCATCCTTGCGATCAGATTCCGCTGGTTCTGGCTCACCGGCATAAAGGACCGGGGCCAGGTAGGCGTGTATTTGATAAACGGTCTTGTAAACGGTACTTTGGACTCATTGGCGTAGCCGATGGCGTGGGCCGTGCCGGAATCCGGAACGCCCGCCACCATATCCGGATGGATGTTCCCGGCGGCCATGTCCCGCTTTGCCAGAGCGCTGCCGCAGCGGTAACGCATTTCTTCCACATTGATCCCCTCGTAGGAGGACGGCGGATACCCATAGTAGACCCAGAGGAAGGAACAGATCTGCATCTCCTCGCCCGGAGCGGCCAGCTGCTCGATCCCGTCCGGCGTGATACGCACGACCTCGCCGGGTCCCAGCTCCCGCTCATCCGTGTATCCCAGATTCAGATAGGCGAAGCTTTCCATGGACACGCAGTAGGCGTCTTCCTTATGACCGATCACCAGCGGCGTGCGGCCCACTTTGTCCCTGGCCGCGTAGATGCCGTCGGATTTCAGGAGCAGCATGGTCATGGAGCCGTCTACAATGTCCTGAACGTAGCGGATCCCTTCCAGAAGGCTGTCCTTACGGCAGATCAGCGCGCCGATCAGCTCGGTCACATTGACCTGGCCGTTGGTCATTTCCTGAAAATGGGTGTGGCGGTCGTTATAAAGTTCCCGGATCAGCTGGTCATAGTTATTGACCTTCCCGACGGTAGCAATGGCAAAGCTTCCCAGATGGGACTGGATGATAATCGGCTGCGGCTCAAAATCCGAGATGCAGGCGATCCCGTAATATCCGGTCATCTCCTCCACATCCCGCTCAAATTTGGTGCGGAACGGGGAATTCTCAATGTTATGGATCGCCCGGTGGAATCCTTCGGGACCGTATGTCGCCATACCTCCTCTGCGGGTTCCAAGGTGGGAATGGTAATCCACGCCATAGAATAACTCGTGGGTGCAGTTTCTTCTGGCAACGACTCCGAATAAGCCTCCCATACGCAAGTCTCCTTTTCTTGTGTGCCGAAAGTATGTCGTTACTATATCATGGGATGATAACATAAAATCACATCCCGTTCAAGACCAAATTCACCGGTTTGTGCAAACTGCCCCGCCCGCTTATCCCGCATAGAATAACCCGTCAAAGCAGTCGAATTCATTTACGCCGCCGATCGTGCCGGAATACGGTTCTCCCTCTACGCTGACGCGGCAATAGCTGCCGTCCTCCATCTCAAAGATCATCCAGGACTCGCCGTCCGTGCGCGCAGGCCGCAGCACGGTTCCCACAGGGAGCGTCGTCTCCCCGCCGTCAGGCCCGTCGATCTGCGGAAGAAGCGTCGCCGGGATTTCCGTTTTGACTGTCAGCGTCTGATCTCCCAGGCCATATGAATAGATATCGAAGTAATCCGTATCAGCCTCCGGCATGCCGTCCTCGCCCAGATGATAATCCCTCCAGGCCTGATAGCTTCCGAGGAAATCCGTGCGCGTGCTCATTGCGAAGCAGTCCGCGCTCCCGCCCGGTTCCTGCAGCGTCATCGCCGTCAGCTTATCCACATATACCGGAGTACCGCCGGTCAGTTCGAACACATCGAGGATCGGCCAGTCTCCGACGTCATTCATATGGACGTAGCACCATACTCTTCCGTCGCCGCCGTAAAATATCCACGCTCCGGCAAAATCGCCGTATTCTTCGTGAACAGTCTCCACGCCGTTGACCGACACGGTACACTGTGTCGCGGATCCATCCTCCGTCGCATAAGCGCTGACGGACAGCGTATCCGCTTCCCCGTCGCCTGTCACGTCAAACGTATTTTCGTAGCCCCATTTGCTGAAACGGATGAGCCCGGAAGCATCCGATACATACTCCGGCCGGAACAGATCCGGATACTCCGAAAACCGCAGCGGAACTTCGATGCAGCCTGCAGCATAGGGGGCAATTTCATAAGGATTAAAGTAAAAGATCACGCCCTCCCGGTCCATAGTCCATTCCAGACTGGTGTCTCCGTCATAGAACATCTTTGAAACCGTATCCGGATACTCCTCAAACAGCATGCCGTCTTCGCTGATCTGATTCAATCTCTCCATCACAGCCGAATAGACCTGATCATAATCGGATGTCACATCCTGCAGAGTCAGCTGACGGCCGGTCGCCGCGTCCATATTCACGCCTTTCTGATAGGAACTGCCGTGGGCGCCGCCGGTATAGGTTTCCTCGATGTCCAGGAAACTGAAAATACGGCTGTCCGCACGCAGGATCCTGGCGTCACGGCTGATAGTATAGTAACCTGCGGCATAGTCGCCTTCATGATACTCCTTCGCCTCCTGACAGATCTGGTCATGCTGCTCCTGCATATTCTCCCAGACACCGTCCCAGTAGCTGTTCACGCTGTCGCGCAGCGCCTCATATCCCGGGTCGTTGACCGTCAGCGCGGCGACATCTATCGTGAGGATCGGATCGCCGGCAGCTTCGTCATAGTCCGATATATTCTGTATCATCTTCGATACGTGAAGCACTCCGGGAAGGGAAATGTCTTCTTTCTGGTCTCCGGTTTCACTGCCGCTTTCCGCCGCTGCTTCATCCGAATGTTCCGCGTTGGCTGCTGCAGCAGTCTGCCTGCCGCCCGCCGTCGCGTCTGTCTGCTCCTCTCCGGTCGTCTCATTGCCCTTTCCTTCCGTCACTGCGGTTCCCGCCGCAGTGCTGCTCTCTGCCGTCGTTGTCACCGGCTGGTATTCTTTTCCCCCGCATGCCGCCAGAAGCATTGCGGCTCCGATCAGAATACAAACCTTTCTCTTCATCTGGTTCTCCTCCCTGTTCTCAGATTTCTTTTCAAATGCATTTTCTCTGACAGTATAACGCAAATCTCCTCTATTTACAAGATGGAACTAAGAAGGTATAATCATTACAAAAATGGAAAGGACCCCAACAATATATGAAATCCTCCGCTGAACTCCGCGCGCTGCTGCGCTCGATCGACCATAAAGGCTATCCGGCCTACAAATCGCTGACCGGAAGCTATCAGTTCGGAAATTATCTCTTAAGCATCGACCATGTACAGGGAGATCCGTTCGCGTCTCCCTCCAGTCTTCATATCGAAATACTGCATAAGGACGCCGGATTTCCCGCCGTTTACTACGACCGGGACTATGTCCGGACCGCCCTGCAGGATTACCTGACGCGCCGCATGGAGGAACAGTTCTCCGCTTTTAATTTCAAGGCCAAAGGCTCCGGCAAAAGCGGCCTTCTGTCCATCAGCCGCTGCGGTCAGGAGGTTCTGGAACGGACCGCCTGCGAGATCACGCCGCAGAAGATTGTCATGCGGTTCCACGTAGGCTTTCCGGCCTTCGGCCGAACGATCAACGCCGGGGAACTGGATAAGATCCTTTTCGACTTCCTGCCCCGCTGCGTGGAGAACGGATGCTTCGCGCGCAGGCAGGATGCGAAGCGCCTGAAAGCGGCCATCGACCTGGCCGAGGATCAGAACGCGATCCGCGCGTATCTTAAGGAGCATCAGCTTGCGGCCTTCGTGGCCAACGGCTCGGTGCTGCCGCGCAAAAGCGGCGTTTCCGACCTTCCCATGAGCGGAAGCGTACCATTTACATCGCCTTCATCCATGGAGATCGGCATCTCGCTGCCCCACGCCGGGCTGATCCGCGGCATGGGCATCCGCCGCGGCATTACGCTGATCGTCGGCGGCGGTTATCACGGCAAATCCACGCTTCTGGAAGCGCTTCAGATGGGCGTCTACAACCACATCGCCGGAGACGGCCGGGAATACGTGATCACCGACGATACCGCAGTAAAGCTGCGGGCCGAGGACGGGCGTTCGATCCGCCAGGTGGATATTTCCATGTTCATCCGCGATCTGCCGAACAGGAAGGATACCTCCTGCTTCTCCACGGAGGACGCCAGCGGAAGCACATCCCAGGCGGCCGGCGTCATCGAAGGCGTCGAAGCCGGCTGCGGACTGTTTCTGATCGATGAGGACACGTCGGCCACCAATTTCATGGTTCGGGACGAATTCATGCAGCAGGTAGTCAGCCGAAGCCAGGAGCCGATCACGCCGTTTCTGGAACGTGCCAGGGACCTGTATGAAAAAGCCGGCGTATCCACGATCCTGGTGGCCGGCAGCTCCGGCGCGTTCTTCTACATCGCGGATACGATCCTGCAGATGGACTGCTATAAACCGGTAGACATCACCGAGCGCGTAAAAGCGCTGTGCGGCGAACACACCGCCCCGCGGACGCAGGCGCCGGATTTCGCAGTGCCGGCGTTTGAGCGGGTTCTGCGGGTGTATGGCGGCAGACGCGGACCGCAGACAGTGGAGGAATCGGCCAGCGATGAACCTGCCCTGATTAACCGCGGCGACCGGACCGCCGGCGCGCACGGACGCGGCGGTCATGACCGCGGCAGATCCGACCGAGGCGGCAAGATCAAGACCTTCGGTATGGACTCCTTCTCTATCGACCATGAGACCGTCGACATGCGCTATGTGGAGCAGCTTGCGGATTCCGAGCAGATGAACGCCCTGGCCCATATGCTCCGCTATGCGTCGGAACAGGTGCTGGACGGCCGTAAAACGGTACGGCAGGCCGTGAAACTGGTATACGATATTCTGGAGAAAAAAGGCTGGGAACCGTTCTGTTCCTCCTATGTGCCCTGCGGTCTGGCAAAACCGCGGATCCAGGAGCTTTACGCCTGCCTGAACCGTTTCCGGGGCTAACGGTGTTTTTTAAAGCCGCGGCTGCCATGGAATCGAACTCCCGGCAGACGCGGCTTTCCGCTGTCACCACTCTTTTCTGATCTCCTCTTCCTTCACGCCGTAGGTATAAAGGAATTCCCGCAGATCATTGTCCGTACGGATAAACATAAGTTCATCAAATTTGCCGGTCGCTGCATCCTTAAAGCCCGCGACCTTCTCCCCGTTGCAGATGCTGGCTTTGATCACCGGGATCTTGCCGGTCTTGTCATAATCGGATGTCGGCCTGGAATGTTTCCGAAACATGATAGTTTCCCCCTTTTCTTTCACTTCTCTAGTACGTCAGCGCCTTCGCCTTCCACAGAAAATCCATGATCATCGGCACCTGCCGCTCCCAGTCCGCCTCGCAGTGGCCGCCTCCGACCTGGCAGTAGATCTGCGCCGCCGCGCCCTGTGCGGCAAGCCGCGCCGCCACGGAACGGTTCCGCCGGGACGTGTAGCTTGTACGGTCCTCATGGGTGTGATCCAGGACGCCCTTCGCCTCCCTCGTTCCCCAGGAAAGCCATACCCTCGTATCCGCGTCCACCGGATAATCCTTCAGATCCCGGTACACCCTCGGCATACAGAACGCGATCGCGCTGGACACGCAGGCCGCCTTGGAAAAACACCAGTTATACCGCAGCACGCCGTAAAGCGCCATCAGTCCGCCCATGCTGGAACCTCCGATGCCGGTGCAGGCCCGATCCGCATAGGTCCGGTACTCCCAGTCGATCATCGGCTTCACCTGCTCCGTGATCCAGCGCATCGTGGCGTCGCCGATACACTCAAAATTACTGCAGAATCCCCAGCTCATACGGTACGGACAGTATTCGTTCAGACGCTCCTGCCCTTCGTGGCTGCACTCCATGCCCACGATGATCATCGGCTTGTCCCAATGATCCAGGAATTCCTTAAGCCCCCAGCATTTGCCGAAGGTGGCGTCGCTGTCATAGAACAGATTATGCCCGTCGAAGAAATACATGACCGGATAACGCTCGTCCGTACTGTAATAATCATCCGGCAGATAGATATGCAGCCGCCGGTTCTGTCCGGCGGGCGGATAATAGCAGTCTCTCTTAATTACCATATTGTCATTCCCTGAAGATCCGTCTTTCTATTTCTGCAGAAAATATTCAATTCCCTTCAGCGCGTTCTCCTCATGCGGCGGTGCGGCGAATACGCAGAGAATGATCCGATCTGCCTTAGTCGTGGCGAACTGGCTGATCATCGCGCTGTCTGTAATGTCGATGCCGTATTCCAGCTCATCCCCGATCGTTGTGACCGTTCCGGTCACGTCCTGATCCACCACATGGCCTGTTACCATGCGGTCCTTAAGGCTGTCATACATTTCCGCCGGCAGAAATTCCTTCATATCCGCCAGAATCCCCAGATTCGCCTGGTGCTGGAAATCTTCATAGGAACAGATGATCAGATCCAGCTGGCGCGCGCCGGCGATGGTCATATAAGCCATATTCGTCTGATAATCATCCGTGTCATAATAGCCTACGCTGACATAATCCCTCTTCCGCTCCATGCCGATATAATCTTCCAGGGAAGTGCTCATTTCCTCCGTCTCGCTCACAAACACATCGTCCAGAAACGACACCATCAGGACTTCCTTCGACGGATTGATCACGGACGTATAAAGCATATATCCAATGAATATGACCGCCGCGATCAGGCAGCCCAGGCCAACCATATAATAATCCTTGAAATAGTCGATCTTCTGCTTAAACGGCAGATTCTTAAGTTCTTCCTTCGTTACCGTGTCCTTCGTCCGGCTGTAGATCGACGCGTCGTCGCCCAGAGTCGTCTTCCTGTGTTCAACATCCATTCCCATAGAATGCCCCTTTCTGTCGAAATGCAGACAAGATCTGCGATTCCCTGACAGATATTATAGTCTTTTTGGGCGGTACCCGCAACCGATTTATTGAAAATTAAGATTCCATTCACAGCCGTTTTATTTTTACTGCTCTGGCTCCTCAAACAGCAGAAAATAGGTATCCCTGTCCTTCATCACCTCGTCCGCCAGGACCGGATCGCCGGTAATGATATTATCGACGCCAAGTTCATACATTCTCTGCATACTGTCCTGCGTGTCCACAGTCCAGGCGTGGACCTCCTTGCCGCGGGCGTGCAGCTCCGTGATCATCGCCGGAGTGACGAAGGTCGTCTCGACGCTGAAGAAATCCGCCGCCGGCAGATCATAGTAGAGGCCGACGCCCACCGCCATGATGTAGCCGCATTTCAGCTCCGGCGCCAGTTCCTTGACGCGCTCCAGGGCGTCGTACTGCAGGGATGTGATGACGCATTCATTTTCAAAACCGTTCTCGCGGATCACGCGGACCGTCTCGTCCACCAGCGTGGGCGTCGTCCCCTTGATCTCGATATTCAGTTTGATCTTCCCTTTGCAGTATTTAATCACCTCATCCAGCGTCGGAACCGGAGTCCCGGCGTACTTCGCCGCGTCCCCTCCGGAATAGCCCTTGCTGGCGTCCAGCTTCGCAAGCTCCTCGTAAGTGATATCGTCCACGTCCACATCCACGCCGGTACAGCGCTTCAGACTGGTATCGTGGGTCAGGACCACCACGCCGTCGCTGGTCTGCTGCACGTCAATCTCCGCATAATCCGCGACGCCGCTCTCAACGGCTGCCTGAATGGACGGGATCGTGTTCTCCGGCGCCACGGCCGAATAACCCCGGTGGCTGGTGATCTTCGTCTCCGTAACAAGCAGATCCAGAAAATCCGTCTCCCGGATCACAAGGGTAAGAACAAACACCAGTCCGACGCTGAGAGCCATTCCGCCTACGTACAAACCGACCGCCGCCAGCTTATAGAACGAGAAGCGGGGCCGCGGCTTCGCCTCCGGCGGGCAGCAGGTCTCCGGTTCGCCATCCGCTTTCTTAAAACGATGAAACAGCGCCGTCAGATACGCATACTGTGCAAATGTGATCGTGCATCCCATAACGAAGACAAAGACCGGCACATAAGCGTTCCGTAGGATCAGAAGATACGCCTGCCCCCAGATTTCGATATCCGGCTCCACGATCAGCAGGACAGCCAGGAAAAGAATCGCCGTGAAGATCAGGAACACCATCATTTTCAAAACCATCCAGATCTTATAGAACACGATCTTCACCGCGCTGGCGATCCTGCGCCCCTTCACCAGCCGCATACTGCGCCGGATCGCCTCCGGCAGGTCGCAGTGCTCCAGTATGAAATAATGGAATACAAAGAGGCATTCCAGTACCAGGACGACCATCGCCGCCGCGGCGGCCGCATAAAGGAATAAATATACCGGCTGATCCAGGATCACCTCCATGATATATTCCGGCACCACGATCTGGGAGATCATGTCCGACGCCATGAAAATATCGGTAAACGGCACCACGAACGCCGCAAACAGAAGCAGCGGCAGATTCTTCGGCTTTAAGACATGTCTGGTATCGATGACGGATCGCTTAAACAGCGCGATCAGGCCGATTTTTTTTCGGTGCCAGGCGCAGTCCAGACAGATGACGATCCCGGAGATCTCCAGAACCGTCCAGACCATATAGCCCAGCGCAATGACAAGAATGGCCAGGAGGATCAGCGGATTTTTGAAAATATCCGTCAGGTTGTCGGTTGTGATGAAATCGGCGCGGGAATGCAGAAACGCCTGGGTCCACAAAAACCGCCCGACCGGCACCAGGACAAATTTGAATACGCCCATGTACAGGACAAGATAGAAGAACATGGACGACGTAGGCCGGTGGAGACGTTTTTCTTTGATGTCGCCGTCTTCTTTACTCTTGTGCTTTTTCCCAGCCGGACTTTCCTTCGCTTTACTCCCTCTCTCTTTTTCTGCCGCGGCGTCTTCCCGGTTTTCATTCTTTCTGCTGGTCACACTGCCTGCGCCGTTCTTACTTTCTTCTCTGATCTCATTGCTTTCCTGGTTCTCGTTCTTTGCACCGGCTATGCTGCCCGCTTTGCTCTTACTCACTTTTCTGACCTCGACGTTCTCTTGAATTTTGTACTTTTCATTGTCTGTGACGCTTCCCTCGCTCACGCTTTCCTCTTCCGAACTTTTTTCCTTACTATCTTCTTCCGCCCAAATGACATACTCGTTTCTTCCCGGACGTGTTTTGCACTACATTTCTTGCTACAGCAAAGGAGCCCCGGACTTTCTCTTCGGAGCGTCATGCGTCTGCTCTGTCCGGCTCAGATTCTGCGTATTTTCATCTTCAGCCGTCCGGACATTCGCCCACCTATGCTGGCCCATCGCGGTCTCACGCTCAAAACGCGTTGTTTTCTCGAAATCGAGGCCCTGACGCACCATAGCGTCGCAGTGGCCGGGCATAGCAATCGCAGCCATACTCATAGACGGCAGGATAAAGGGTCCTGCTTTCGCGAACAGGTTCTTCGGCGTATATTCATGACCGAGCACGTTACTCGTGGGATTGCCGGCGAGCATAAGATTCTCCCATTCCTGATCCTTCCACTGATCGGTCGGAACCTTCGTTACATGATCGCTGGCAAGCCATTTCGCCATGGTGTCGATCCGGTTCCAAAGCGCGTCGATCTCCGAAGCCTTCAGAAGATCCTTGAATTTGTATTCAATCAGGGCCCGGTTATCCGGGCTTGCCAGATCCTTCACAAAATCAAAGGTTGCCTGATCTACGATCCGCACAAGTCCAAGCGGTACCGCATGGGCGCCGCAGCTGGCGACATCGAATTCGCCGAAGGACATATCATGATCGATTCCCTTGATCGAAACGATCCTTTCGTCGCCGTCGCATTGCCAGCGGATATTGTTCATATGGCGGTCGCCCTGCCCGCAGATCAGATCCAGCACCTGCATATCGGCCAGCTGCTTCTTGATCCCGGCTTCATTGGCGATCAGATCCGCCGGACAGTCGATCGGATACTTCGCTGCAAGATCTGTGCCTCCAATTCCAGGCGCGAATTCCATGAACATCCCCGGCACCTTCCTGCCGCCCGCCTCGATATACTCAGCTTTCTGCGCCTGCGCGACCAGATCCGGACACCCCAGCAGAGACGCCATCACGGAAGTAGCGATCGCGCGGTTATTCAGATTATCCAGGTTCTCAGGCCGTACGCCCGCCTGAAGATGGGTCGAGAGAAATGATTTTGCCGAATCCGCAATCTCCGGTCCCAGCTTTTCGCAGGCAAGCCTCTCCGCTTTTTTCTCTCTTCTTGTTTTTTCCGCGGGGATGTACTTCTCAAGTTCTTCGACGTTTTTGCTCCGTAAGATTTTCCGAAGCCTGGCGTTCGCGTCAATAGCGTCCCCGATCCTCTTCTTACCGTCCTGCGGAATGCTGCTGTTCCGGATCAGATCCCACATCTCTTCCGCACGGAACCCGCGCGGCGTCCGGTCGGCCAGCTTCCGGTCGATCTGTTCGGCCAGCCGTTCATATGCGCTTCGGGCCGCTCTTTCCTCTGCTCCTTCGCCTTCGGGGATCAGATTCTTTTCACGGAAGAAGTCCATGTATTCGCCGCCGTTTTTCATATAGCGCATCCGGTCAAACCAGTCGGCATTCGCCAGGTTTACCCGGATGTTGTTCTTCGTTTCTTCCGACAGCGCAGGAGAAGCCCCGACCTTATCAAGAACTAACTGCATAAATGATTCCGGAGCCGGCTCGTCCTTCGTAAAGAAACCTTTATCCGGACCGTCCTTAATGTAGATGCGGGAACTCATGGCCGCACCGACTGTCGTTGTATCGCCGCTTACGTCAACCGTCCGCGCTTCCTTCGCGATATCAAATACGGTCTGCCTTCCGGCCGCAGTTTCCGGGGCTTTCTGCAGCTTGCCCCTATAAACTTCAAGAACGACGCGCTCCCGTTCCTGCAGCTTTAAAATATCGGAAATGATTCCCAGACGGCGCTGACCAAGCGACGACACGGCGCCCTTCCGTTCGCGCAGATATGTGCGGCAGGCGGCGTCCAGCTCCTTATACGCCGCAAGCATTGCGTCCAGATTCTTCGGGTCGTCGGCCGGCTTATCCCAGTTGTCGGTTATCTTTTTCAGCGCAGCCGTGACATTCTTATACTCTTTTGAATCGATATGGAAAAAGCCGCTCCGCATTCCGGCTTCGTACCTGCCCATCTCTGATACAAGCTGATAGAAACCGATCCTGGTTCTTTCCGGATTCTCAAGGCCTGGCCGGTTATCCGAACTCGGCGGATTTGCCGGACCAGTCCGGTTTTGCGTACCAGCCGGATTGTTCTGACCGACATGATTCTGACTCACAAGTTCTCCCTGACCGGCCTGATTCTGACTCACAAAGCTTCTCTGACCGGCTTGATTCCCCTGATTCATCGGATTTTGCGAACCGGCCGGCCTTCCCTGCTCCGCTTGATTCCCTTGATTCACCGGATGCTGCGGATCCGTCTGGTTTTCCAACTCCACCTGCATGCTCCGGATCCTGGGTCCGGCCGTTCTCTGCAGTTCCTCCTGCCGGACGGTATCATACAAATCACGGTAGCGCTGCGGTCCCATGACCGCATTCTCCCGCAGCCGGACCGTCTCCCGCGAATCGATCAGATGGAGATTCCCGTTCCCCGCCAGATAGACGTGATGCAGGTTATCGCCGCTCTGCGGATTCTCCCTGTAAAGCACAAAATCACGAATCTGCAGCATGGCGTAGGCCATGGCGGCCTCCTTATTCTTAACATCGCTGCCGTCGAAAAATGAAACAGGCTCGCCGTCAAGACGCAGACTCTGGAGGATCTGCATCAGCTTTTCCTTCGAAACCGTCGCCGGATCGATGCCCTGCGCTTCCTCTGTCTCCTTCGGGCTATTATCCGCTGTCTGCACTCTCAGCGTATCTCCGGCGATCTGCTCGTCAAACAGGCGGCAGAATTCCTGGCTTAATTCCTTTATGTATGTTTCCTGCGGAGTGCCTACTCCCGCTTCCTCCCCGCTGATCGCGAGTGCGCGGATATCCAGGTCATAGGCTGCGCGCACACGGTCCTTTGCATTGATCTGAAGCTGCTTTGATTTCATGTGTCCTCCTTCCGGACGAATAACGTCCCGTCCCGCCCTCCGGGAATTCCCCGATACAGGTCATATTTTCCTTATGCAGAATACAGCATACCAGATAAAGCACAACAAAAATTTAACGGCGAAAGCACAGCCGGTTACAGGCAGCTGTGCTTTTCAGTAAACTAAGATTATCATCCGGCCTGTTTATGCCTCATCAATCGCCTTACCAATATCATGCCTCATGTATTTATTGGAAAATGAGATCCACTCCGTCGCCGCGTAGGCGTTCTTCCTCGCGTCTTTCAGCGTATCCCCAAGGGCCGTCACGCCCAGGACACGGCCGCCGTTTGTGACGATCTCACCGTCCGCGTTAAACTTGCTGCCCGCGTGGAACACGTAATAGCCGTCCTTACCATCAAATGCGTCCAGCCCGGAGATCACAAATCCTTTCTCATAATGTTCCGGATAACCGTCGCTGGCCAGCACCACACAGACCGCCGCGTTATCGTCAAACTGCAGATCGATCTGGTCCAGCGTACCGTCGATACAGGCTTCGAACACATCCACGATATCGTTCTTCATCCGCGGCAGCACCACCTGGGTCTCCGGATCACCGAAGCGGGCGTTGTACTCCAGAACCTTCGGTCCGTCCTCCGTCAGCATCAGCCCGAAGAAAATCACGCCTTTAAATTCCCGGCCCTCGGCCCGCATGGCGTCCACCGTTGGCTGATAGATATGTTCCCGGCAGTAAGCGTCAATCTCCGCCGTATAGAACGGACTCGGGGAAAATGTCCCCATGCCGCCGGTGTTCAGTCCCTGGTCTCCATCCTTCGCCCGCTTATGGTCCTGCGCCGAAGTCATGACCCGGATCGTCCTGCCGTCCACGAAAGACAACACCGACACTTCCCGCCCGGTCATAAACTGCTCCACCACGATCCGGTCGCCCGCAGAGCCGAACTGCTTATCCAGCATCAGCGTCTTCACGCCTTCCTTCGCCTCTTCGCGGGTCCTGCAGATCAGCACACCCTTCCCGAGCGCCAGACCGTCCGCCTTCAGGACGATGGGAACCGGCGCCGTCTCCAGATACGCAAGCGCCGCTTCCGGCGTATCGAAGGTCTCATAAGCCGCCGTCGGGATGCCGTATTTCTTCATCAGATCCTTGGAAAATGCCTTCGATCCCTCCAGGATCGCCGCATTCTTCCTTGGCCCGAACGCCCGGATCCCAGCCGCCTCAAATGCGTCCACCGCGCCCGCCGCCAGCGGATCATCCGGCGCCACCACCACCAGATCGATCTCCTTCTCCTTCGCGAACTTCACCTGCGCCTCAAAATCCATTACCGGAATATTCACACACTCCGCCATCGCCGCGATCCCCGCGTTCCCCGGCGCGCAGTAAAGCTTCTCTACCCTGGGACTCTGCGCCGCCTTCCACGCGATCGCATGCTCGCGGCCGCCGCCGCCGATGATCAATATCTTCATAGTCTCATTTTTCTCCTTCCTGCATCTTTCAGCCCGCCAGTAAAGCAGCGGACTCCTCGCGCCCAAAGTCAAACTGCGATCATATCTCCCCATTCGCGATCATATCAATCGCCTGTGGCAATATCACCCACTCCGCCTGCTCCATCACTCTCTGCTGCAGCACCTTCGGCGTATCTCCCGGCAGCACCTCCACCGCCTTCTGCAGGATAATCGGCCCTGAATCCATCCCTTCATCCACGAAATGCACCGTAGCCCCGGTAATCTTCACGCCTCTCGCCAGCGCCGCCTCATGCACCTTCAGCCCGTAATATCCCACGCCGCAGAACGACGGGATCAGCGACGGATGAATATTAATGATCCGCCCCCGGTATTTCGCGATCATCGCCGGCGGGATCGTCACCAGATACCCGGCCAGCACGATCAGATCCAGCCCATAGGAATCGATCTTCTCAAGCAGCGCCTCATTGAATGCGTCCCGCGTCTCAAACTGCTTCGGCGACAGGCACACCGCCTCCACGCCGTGGTTCTTCGCCCTCTCCAGCGCGTAGGCCCCGGCGTTATTGCTGATTACCACCGCGACCTCCGCATTCGTAATGCGTCCATTCTCTATGGCGTCGAAGATGGCCTGAAGGTTCGTCCCACCGCCGGATACCAGAACACCGATCCTCAGCATAAGGTAACTCCCTTCTCGCCTTCCTCGATATATCCGATCACATAAGGCGTATCCCCGGCCGATTTCGCGGCTTCCATGGTCTTCTCCACATCCGCCTTATCCACAGCCAGGATCATGCCGATGCCCATATTGTAGGTATTGTACATCATCTGTTCCGCGATATCGCCTTTCTTCGCCAGCAGCCGGAAAATGGCCGGAACCTCGTAGCTGTCCTTTCTGATCACCGCCCGGGTTCCGTCCTTAAGCATACGCGGCACATTCTCATAGAAACCGCCGCCCGTGATATGGCTGCAGGCCCTGACGCGCACGCCCGCGGCCTTGATGCCCTTAAGCGCCTTCACATAGATCCTGGTCGGCGTCAGCAGCGTCTCTCCAAGCGTCGCGCCCAGCTCATCATAATAGGTATTCAGCCCCTCGGCTGTCATTTCCTTCTCAAATACTTTCCGTACCAGGGAGAATCCGTTGGAGTGGATCCCGGTGGAGGCCAGCCCTACGAGCACGTCGCCGGCTTTCAGGTCGCGGCCGTCAATCAGATCCTTCTGCTCCACGACGCCAACCGTGAACCCGGCCAGGTCGTATTCGTCCTCCGGCATCAGTCCCGGATGCTCCGCCGTCTCGCCGCCCACAAGCGCCGCCTTGGACTGCTTACAGCCTTCCGCCACGCCTTTCACGATCTGCGCGATCTTCTCCGGAATATTCTTTCCGCAGGCGATATAATCCAGGAAAAATAACGGCTCGCCTCCCGCGCAGGCCACGTCGTTAACGCACATAGCCACGCAGTCGATGCCCACCGTGTCGTGTTTATCCATCAGAAACGCCAGCTTGATCTTTGTTCCCACGCCGTCGGTTCCGGACAGAAGCACGGGATGTTCCATATTCTTAATGGCGTCCAGCGAAAATGCGCCCGAGAAGCCGCCAATGCCGCCCAGAACCTCGGGCCGCTGCGTACCCGCCACATACTCCTTCATCAATTCCACCGACCGGTAACCCGCCTCAATGTCTACTCCGGCTTTTTTGTAATCCATCACGTTTCCTCCGTTCGATTCTGCGATACTGCGTTCTGTGATTATGTTCCTGTATTGATCGTTTCCGAATCACACCGGTGCGGATACCGCCGGCGCGGCCCGCCGCTCTGTCACGCGTATTTCTCCACGATCTTCACCATCTCGTCCCATTTGCGCTCCATATCGGCCACCAGCGCGAACTGGGACCGGGCGCGCACCAGGTTATGCTCCGGGTAAGCGGTCCGGAAATAGACGCTGCCCTCCAGATAATCCGTCAGGAAACGGACTCCGCACTCCAGCGTCATCAGCTTCGCTCCCATCGGCAGCATTCGGACCTCCGCCTCTGTCAGGCTTCCGCCGCAGCCCTCCAGGAACCCTTTTACATAGCATTCAAAAAGTTCCAGCGACAGCGACACCTTCTTCAGATCCTGCTCATCCTCCGCGCCCGTATTGGCGCCGAACCGGATGGAATCGCCGAAATCAAAGATTGAAAGCCCCGGCATGATCGTGTCCAGATCCACGACGCAGAGCACATCGCCGGTTTTCGCGTCGAACATGATATTGTTCAGCTTCGTGTCATTGTGGGTGACGCGCAGGGGAAGTTCCCCTTCCCGCAGCATATCCATAGCCACATGGGTCTCCACCTCACGCGCGGCGACAAATTCCAGTTCCTTCTGCACGCGTCCCACATAACCCCAGGGATCCGCTTCCACGGCCCGCTTCAATGCTTCCAGACGTTTCGGCGTATCATGGAAATCCGGGATCGTCTCCTCAAGCTTATCCGCCGGAAAATCCGCCAGCATCCGCTGGAACTGTCCGAATCCCTTGCCGCTCAGGTAGAAGTCTTCCGGCTTCTCCACCTGATCGTAGCAGACGGAATCCTCGATATAAAGCGTCAGACGCCAGCACTGGCCCCTCTCGTCCGT
>CANQRU010000007.1 GCA_947626395.1 uncultured Lachnospiraceae bacterium
CTGGCGGCCCTGCTGAATATGGGAACGAATTTCCTGCTTGGCGAGATCTCGTTTGTCTCCGATTCCGTAGCGGTGGTTCTTCAGCTGGCGCTGGCCATTGACTACGCTATCATTCTGTGCCACCGGTATACGGAGGAGAGAACGCATCTGGAGGCCAGGGAAGCGGTCGTCATTGCCTTAAGCAAGGCCATTCCTGAGATCTCAGGCAGTTCTCTTACGACGCTGTCCGGTCTGGGAGCCATGTGTTTCATGAAGTTCGGAATCGGCAAAGACCTGGGTTTCGTGCTGATGAAGGCCATTGTCCTGAGCCTTCTGTCCGTATTCACGTTTATGCCGGGGCTGCTGATGAGCTTCAGCCGCCTGATCGACCGGACCCATCACCGCAGTTTTGTCCCCCGGATCACTCTCTGGGGAAAGCTTGTCGTAAAACTCCGGTTTATACTTCCGCCGGTTTTCGTGCTCGCGCTCATCGGCGGTGCGGTTCTGTCGAACCGATGCCCCTATGCCTATACCCAGAATGGTCTGCCTACCTTTACGAAGAATGAGAGCCAGATCGCCCAGGAGAAGGTGGACGAAACCTTTGGCGCCCAGAACACCCTGGCAATTCTTGTGAAGGCCGGGGATTACGAGAAGGAAGGGCGTCTTCTTAAGGATCTGGCCGCTATGCCCGAGGTGGAGTCGGTTCTGGGACTGGCGAATGTGGAAGCGAAAGACGGCTACGTTCTTACCGACCGCCTGACGCCGAGGCAGTTTGCGGAGCTTACAGATCTGGATATCGAGGCGGCAAGGCTTTTGTATTCCGCATATGCGGTGGATCAGGGAACCTACGGCCAGCTGGTGTCAGGCGTGGACAGCTACAGCGTCCCGCTGCTGGATATGTTTCTTTTCGTCCATGACCAGATGGATGAAGGGTACGTCACGCTGGATGATGAGATGACGGATGAGATCAACGATCTGTACGGCCAGCTCATTGACGCCCAGCTTCAGCTGAAGGGCACGAATTACAGCCGTCTGGTTCTCCAGCTTTCATTGCCGGAGGAAAGCGATGAGACATTCGCTTTCCTGGATACCCTTCATAAGACAACTGCCCGGTATTACGACGATTATCTTCTGGTGGGAAATTCCACCAGCTGCATGGATCTGTCGTCCTCCTTTGCCAATGATAACCTGATGATCAGCATCCTGACCATCGTCTTTGTGATCGTGGTGCTGATGTTCACGTTTCAGTCGGCGGGACTTCCGGTACTTTTAATTCTGGTCATCCAGGGCAGCGTCTGGATCAATTTCTCATTTCCATATCTTATGGATGAGAAGCTGTTCTTCTTAAGCTATCTGGTGGTCAGCTCGATCCAGATGGGCGCAAATATCGACTACGCGATCGTCATCGCATCCCGGTACGCGGAGCTGAAGAAGGTCATGCCGTTAAAGGATGCGGTCGTGGAGTCGCTAAATGAGGCCTTTCCCACGATCGTCACATCCGGTACCATTCTGGCTTCCGCCGGGATCCTGATCGGATTTTTGTCGTCGAGTCCGGCGGTATCTTCCATTGGCGTGTGCCTTGGCCGCGGAACGGTCATTTCCATCTTCCTGGTTATGGGTGTGCTGCCGCAGATCCTGCTGTTGGGGGACGTCATCATTGAAAAGACCGCGTTTACGCTGAAAAGTCATCTGCCGGTCTATTCCCTGTCGGGGACGATGCATCTGGACGGTCACGTCCGGGGCTATATCTCGGGTATGGTGGACGGCGAATTCAACGGCATTGTCCACGGCTCGATCAACGCTTCCGTGATATCGGGCCGGCCCAAATTGATGGAAGAAAGTTCGCCGCAGGAGATGCAGGAGATTGCGGAAGAGCATGACGGAAAGGAGGTGGCGGAAGATGGTGGCGCAGAGAATTAGAATGCGGAAAATGAGAACACAGACAGCAAGGATGCGGAAAATGAGAATGCGCAGAGCTGCCGCATTTTTACTGACTTTGTGTTTGCCGGGCGTTTTTTGTGTCCCGCAGGCGTCGGCTGCCCGGTCGGGCGGCACGGCTGCGGCCGTTGAGATTTCTACGGTGGAAGATTTCCTTTCCTTTGCCGCAGACTGCTCCCTGGATACCTGGTCGCAGGGAAAAACATTTGTTTTGACCGCGGATCTGGATCTGACCGGCAGAAGCTTTGACCCGATTCCAACCTTCGGCGGTACCTTCCTGGGAAACGGGTACACGGTATCCGGCGTGAGTATCACCGCCGCCGGTTCCAGCATGGGGCTTTTCCGCTTCGTTCAGAAAGGGGCCGTGATCCGTGACCTGCATGTCGCGGGCCGCGTTGTTCCCGGCGGCAGTGCCGTTAATGTGGGAGGCATCGCGGGAAGCAGCGCCGGATTCATTCAGAACTGTTCGTTTAAGGGAACAGTCGTGGGCGAAACAAATGTGGGCGGTATCGCGGGCCAGAATGAGGAGGACGGAGAGATAGCCGGATGCCGGACAGAGGGAACGGTCACCGGAGAGAACGCAACCGGCGGCATCGCCGGGCGGAATCTTGGAATGCTGTTAAAATGTGAAAATACCGCCGCCGTCAACGCGTCCAGCCCGGATGAGGAGGCGGGTGCGCCCGGCAGCGCTCTGGATCAGATTTCCTCTCTGAATACGGAAGAAGAGGCCGAGGCCGTTCTCAACAGCCACACCGATACCGGCGGTATCGCGGGATATTCCGCCGGAATCATTCAGAGCTGCGAAAACGCCGGGACGGTAGGCTACCGTCATGTGGGTTATAACGTCGGCGGCGCAGCAGGCCGCCAGGCCGGATATATGGCGGGCTGTTCCAACAGCGGGCCGGTTTATGGCCGTAAGGATGTGGGCGGCATCGTGGGACAGGCGGAACCGGATGTCATTCTGAACACGGATGGGGACACGCTGAGCCGGCTGCGGCAGAAATTAAATGAACTGAATACGACGATCGACGAGGCCCTGGATCACACCGATGCCAGCCGGACGGATATTTCTCAAAAGCTTACCGCCATCAGCGATACGGTCGGGAATGCAAAGGATTATTCGAAGACCCTTCTGGGCAGGATGGATGAATTTACGGATGACAATCTGGAATCTCTGAATACGCTCACGGCCGCCGCGTCCGCGGCGCTGGATCATATGGTTCCTGCTCTGGACCGGCTGTCCGATGTTTCCGCGGATCTGGACGATGCGGGACCGGCGCTCAGCCGCGGTCTGGATATGCTGGCGGAGTCCGGTCTTCTGGCGGGCGATGTACTTGCTGACGCCGAAGACGCCGTGGCGGATCTGCGGACGGCGAACAGCACTCTGGCGGATGCGGTCCGGAAGATGCGTGCGGCGGCGGAAGCCCTTCAGCAGGCGATCCTGATCCATGATCAGCAGGCGGTCAAAGAGGCGAACGGGCAGCTGGCCGCGTCCGTGAAGGACCTGGGGACTGCGCTCCACGGAATACGAACGGCGTTGAATACGCTGGAAAATACTTTGAACGGGGTATTTCCCGGCGATCAGACGGCGATACAGGCCCTGCGTGATCTTGCGGCCGCTATGGGGGACGCCGGAACCGCGGTGGGAGATATCGGGACCGCGCTTGGAACGATCTCGGACAATACAGAGATCAGCTGGGAAAATGTTCAGACCGCACTGAATACCGCAAGAGACGGATTTGACCGTCTGGCTGATGCGTCCGGGAGAATGAACGACGCGATGGGCCATCTTGAAGAGGCGCTGTCTGACGCCAATCCCCTGACAAGTGCGCTCGGCAGTTCCGCGGGGCAGTTCGCGGATGCCGCGTCCATCGGCTCCGATGCGGCATGGCAGCTGAAAACGGCGTTTCAGATATTGAGGGACGCGGCAGATCAGCTGGCCTGGGACGGAAATGTTTCATTTACGCCTCTTGGTCAGGAAACCAGGGATGCCGGAGACGGACTTTACGCGTCTCTCAATGATATGTCGGAAGAATTTACAGATCTGCAGACGTCCGTAGATGATGCAGGGGAAATTCTCTCCGCCGATCTGCGGGCTGTCAGCGGCCAGATTACGGAGATCCTCAACCTGATGCTGGATGTTGTGGACAGCGCCCGGTCGGTGGAAACGCCGGAGGACGTATTCGGCGATGTGTCTGAGGACGATATCGAAAAGACCCGCATGGGAAAATTATCCGGCGGAGTGAATACCGGAACGGTGGAAGGCGACAGAAATGTGGGCGGAATCGCAGGAGCGGTGGCGGTGGAGTACAGTCTGGATCCGGAGGATGATTACTCCCGGCTTACCTTTGGCAGCACCTATGAACTGAAGGCGGTTTTGCAAAAATGTATCAATGAGGGAGCCGTTACCGGGAAACGGGACTGCACGGGCGGAATCGCCGGCCGGATGGATCTTGGTACTGCGAATGGCTGTCAGAGCTATGGCGCGGTCACCGGAAGCGGCGCTTACGTGGGCGGAATCGCAGGATACGCGGATGCCGCGATCCGGCAAAGCTGGGCAAAATGTGCGCTTTCCGGCACCGAGTATGTGGGCGGAATCGCAGGATGGGGCAGCAGAATGACCGGATGCCGCGCCATTACCACGATTCTGGATGGAACGGAGCATATAGGAAGCGTTGCCGGAGATGCCGATCTGGAAAATGGAGGGATCGGAGATAACTGGTTTCTGGACATCGGCCCCGCGGGAATCGACGGCGTCAGCTATACAGGGATCGCCGAGCCGGTCTCTTTTGATGAACTGAGCGCTCTGGAAGCGGTTCCGGAAGAGTTCCTTTCCTTTGCCGTTACGCTGATGGCGGACGGCGAAGAGATTGCGCGTATTCCCTTCCGGTTTGGCGACGACTTGAGCTGTATGGAGCTGCCGGAGGTTCCTGCCAAAGAAGGTTATTATGGAACCTGGCCGGAATTTGACAGCGCGGGCGTTCATTCGAATTTGACGCTGGAAGCGGTCTATACTCCGTGGGTGACGCTTGCGGCCAGCGAGGAAACGGACGGTAAGCTTGCCCTGGCTCTTGCGGAGGGACAGTTTACAGAGGAAGTTTCTCTCCATGTGCTGCCGGACGAGGCAGTCCCGCCGGAAGGAGCGGAAGAGGCCGATGTCTGGAAAGTGGCATTGAGCGGAACGGATCTGTCTGACGATGCTGTGGTTCCCATCCGGCTTCTGAACCGGAAAGGGGAGAGGGCGTCTGTCTGGCAGCTGAAAGACGGCCGGTGGCAGAAAGCAGAGGCGGCCGTCAACGGAAGCTATCTCTGTCTTACCATGACAGGGACATCCGGCGTGTTCTGTGTCTGTCCGGCTTTGGGCGGCTATTTAGTTCCGGTTATCGCGTTGGCTGCTGTACTGGTGATTTTCTTAGCGATCATCCTTTTGCACAGGAAGAAAAAGCGGAAAAAGAAAATGTAGACGGCAGTTAAAATCCGGGAAGTTCTCTGCGTTCTGAGAACTTCCCGGATTTTAGAGTATTTCCATGCAGGCAATGCGTCAGTGACGCCTTGTTTGTATTTAATAAGCCGATGAAACGAACCGCAGTTTACTGTATGATCTGAAAATACTCGTACCCGTCCGATTTCCGCTTCTGCACCAGCCTCTGGATCCGCTCGGTCTGGGACAGCGCGCCGCCGATGGTGACGTCGTGGTTTAAGCAGTTAATGATGGCGGCCAGGTATTTGCTCATATCGGCTTCCAGATACCATTCCCGCTCCAGAAGTTCCTTCGGCCGGTAGTTCAGGTTCGTTGTGATCACATAATCGATGTAGCCTTTTTCATAGAATTCGTCGAACTTCTCCAGTCCATTGGTAAATAATCCGAAGGTGCAGCATACGATCACCTTCGCCGCCTTGCGGTCTTTCAGGGCTCTGGCGGTATCCAGCATGCTTTCGCCGGAAGAGATCATATCGTCGATGATCAGCACGGTCTTGCCTTCCACGGAAGCTCCAAGGAATTCGTGGGCCACGATGGGATTGCGTCCGCCCACGACGCGGGAATAATCGCGGCGCTTATAGAACATGCCCATATCGACGCTTAAGTTGTTGGCCACATAGACCGCCCGGTCCATGGCGCCTTCATCCGGGCTGATGACCATGAAATGATCCTTGTCGATGATCAGGTCCGGATCATGTTCGAAGAGGGTGGTCATGAACTGGTAAGTGGGCATGAAATTGTCAAATCCGTTTAAGGGGATCGCGTTCTGTACCCTGGGATCGTGGGCGTCGAAGGTGATGATATTGGCGACGCCCATCTTCGCCAGTTCTTCCAGAGCCATGGCGCAGTCCAGGGATTCGCGCTTGCTGCGCTTGTGCTGGCGTCCTTCATAGAGGAACGGCATGATCACGCTGACCCGGTGGGCAGTGGAAGTACACGCGCCGATGACGCGTTTCATATTCTGGTAATGATCATCCGGGGACATGTGATTGATGTAGCCGTTCATGGAGTAGGTAAGACTGTAGTTGGTGACGTCGGCCATGACGAACACGTCAGCGCCGCGTACGGATTCGTTAATGACTGCCTTCGCCTCGCCGGTACCGAACCGGGGGCAGGCAAGATCGAGCAGATAAGAGTCCACGTCGTAGCCGCGGTAGTTCAGATCCTCCTTCCGGCGCATCAGTTCTTCCATATCGCGCCTGCGGAAGGATACAATGTGGTCGTTGACCAGACCGGCAAAATCCCTGCAGCTGTCAAGCGCCGCCAGTTTCAGGGGCGCTACGGGCAGGGAATGGTAGAATACATACTTGTTGGGCATGGGGGATACCTCCGTATGGTTGGTGGATCGATCAGTCACTGCACAATGTATTTATAACATTTTCCGATGGACAGCGTCAATAGGAACGGGAAAGTTTTGCAAAAAATACAATCGCGGCATTTTCCGGGGAACGCTTTACAAGAATGGTGAAAATTGGTATCATAGGATATGGAAATCAATTGCCGGACAGCAGAGAAAGGAAACACAATGAAGAAAGAACGCGGCCATCGGATCCGCTCGGTGGATCCCGGATCCATCGCGGACGAACTGGGGCTGGAGCCGGGCGACCGTCTGATCTCCATCGACGGACACGACCCGGAGGACATTTTTGATTATGAATACTACCTGGAGAATGAATCCGTCGTTGTGCTTGTAGAGAAAGCCGACGGCGAGGAGTGGGAACTGGATATCGAAAACGACTATCAGGATCTGGGACTGACCTTTGAGAACGGTCTGATGAGCGAGTACCGCTCCTGCACGAACGAGTGCATTTTCTGCTTCATCGACCAGATGCCGCCGGGAATGCGGGAGACACTGTATTTCAAGGACGACGATTCCAGGCTTTCGTTCCTGCAGGGGAATTATGTGACGCTTACGAATATGAAGAAGAAGGATATCGATCGGATCATCCGCTTTAAGCTGTCGCCGATCAATATCTCGGTCCACACCACGAATCCGGAGCTTCGCTGCAGGATGTTAAATAACCGGTTCGCGGGGCAGGCGCTTAAGAATATCGACCGGCTCTATGAGGCGCAGACGCCGATGAACGCCCAGATCGTACTCTGCAAGGGCATCAACGACGGGGACGAGCTGGAGCGGACGATCGGCGATCTGAGCCGATACATTCCGTATATGGAGAGCGTATCGGTGGTGCCGGTGGGTCTTACGAAGTTTCGGGACGGACTGTATCCGCTTGAACCGTTTACGGCGGAGGACGCGGGGCGGGTCATCGATCAGATCGAGCGGTGGCAGAAGAAGTTATACGCGGAATCTGGGACCCATTTCGTCCATGCCAGCGACGAGTTCTATATCCTGGCCGGGCGGGAGCTTCCGGAGGAGGAGCGTTATGACGGCTATATCCAGCTGGAGAACGGCGTGGGCATGGTGCGGCTGATGACCGAGGAAGTCCATGAAGCGCTGGCGGAGATGGACGGCGACCAGGAGGCGGAGGAGCTTTCCGTGGCCACAGGTCTTCTGGCGGAGAAGTATCTTCGCGGGTTCCTTAAGGAGATCGCAGAGAAATTCCCGAACCGGAAGGTGCATCTCTATCCGATCGTCAACGACTTCTTCGGGGAAATGATCACGGTGTCCGGCCTGATCACCGGACGTGACCTGATCCGGCAGCTTAGTGGGAAACCGCTGGGGAGCCGCCTGCTTCTGCCGGTCAATATGTTCCGCAGCGGCGAGGAGGTTCTTCTGGACGATGTGACCAGGCAGCAGGTGGAAAATGCTTTACAAGTCCCGGTGAATATTGTAAAATCAAGCGGTCAGGACTTCGTAGCGGCGGTGCTTGCGCCGCCGGAAAACGACGGGCCCGCGGAGCACGGGGCTTATGAATTGCCGGAGATATTGTGAGAACAGGAGACAGATATGAGCAAACCAATCGTAGCCATCGTAGGCCGCCCCAATGTGGGCAAGTCCACGCTGTTTAACGCCCTGGCGGGGCAGCAGATCGCCATTGTAAAGGATACGCCGGGCGTGACCAGGGATCGGATCTACGCGGACTGCACATGGCTGGACAAGAATTTTACACTGATCGATACCGGCGGAATCGAGCCGGAGAGCAAGGATATCATCCTGTCCCAGATGCGGGAGCAGGCGGAGATCGCCATCGCCACGGCGGACGTGATCGTTTTCATGGTGGACGTGCGCCAGGGACTGGTGGACGCGGACTTCAAGGTGGCGGATATGCTTCGGAAAGCCAAGAAGCCGGTGGTTCTCTGCGTCAATAAGGTGGACAGCGTTAAGAAATTCGGCAACGACGTCTATGAATTCTATAACCTGGGGATCGGCGATCCTTTCGGGATCTCGGCGGCTTCGATGCTGGGACTCGGGGAGCTGCTGGACGAGGTGGTGAAGCATTTCGACCTGAAGCAGTTTGAGGATGAGGACGACGACAGGCCGCGGGTGGCCATTGTCGGCAAGCCCAACGTGGGCAAGTCCTCGCTGGTCAATAAGCTGGTGGGGGAGAACCGGATGATCGTTTCCGATATCGCCGGAACCACCAGGGACGCGGTGGACACGCAGGTGGTCTATAACGGCACGGAATATGTGTTTATCGACACAGCGGGACTGCGGCGGAAGAATAAGATCAAGGAAGAACTGGAGCGTTACAGCATCATCCGGGCCGTGGCCGCTGTGGAGCGGGCCGAGGTGGTGATCGTGGTCATTGACGCGACGGAGGGCGTCACCGAGCAGGATGCGAAGATCGCCGGGATCGCCCACGAGAGGGGCAAGGGCATTATCGTCGCCGTCAATAAATGGGACGCCATTGAGAAGAACGATAAGACCATCTATGAATTTACGCGGAAGGTGCGGGATACCCTGTCCTTCATGCCCTACGCGGAGATCGTGTTTATCTCGGCGGTGACAGGACAGCGGCTTAATAAAATGTTCGAGACCATCGACATGGTGCGGCAGAACCAAAATCTGCGGGTGGCGACCGGCGTGCTCAACGAGATCATCACCCAGGCGGTGGCCATGAAGCAGCCGCCGTCGGACAAGGGCAAGCGGCTGAAGATCTTCTATGTGACCCAGGTGGCGGTGAAGCCGCCGGCGTTCGTGGTATTTGTGAATGATAAGGAGCTGATGCATTTCTCCTATCAGCGGTATCTGGAGAACCAGATCCGGGAAACATTCGGATTTAAAGGGACGCCGCTCAGATTCATGATCCGGGAGAGGAACGCAAAGGAGAACGCTTAAGAGAGGAGAAAGCGATGGAACGAATCATCTGTCTTGTGATCGGATACGCCTGCGGGCTTATCCAGACCGGGTATTTCTACACGAAGGCGCACCATGTGGATATCCGAAGCGTGGGAAGCGGCAATTCCGGCAGCACCAACGTAATGCGGACCATGGGGGCGAAGGCGGGACTGATCGTGTTCCTGGGGGACGCCTTCAAGACGCTGATCCCCTGCCTGATCGTGCGCGCGGTATTTCAGGCGCGGATGCCGGAGATGGCGAACCTTCTGGTGCTTTATACGGCGTTCGGCACGATCCTGGGACATAACTTTCCGTTCTACTTAAAGTTTAAAGGCGGTAAGGGGATCGCTTCCACGGCGGGACTTCTGGCGGCCATGGACTGGAGAGTCATGCTCATCTGCCTCGCGGCGTTCATCATCATCGTGGCGGCGACCAGGTATGTGTCGCTGGGGTCGCTGGTTGTAGTGAGTCTCTTCCTGATCGGTATGATCTTCTTCGGGAGCCGCGGCGACTATGGTCTGGCGCCTCAGCTTCTGACGGAATTCTATCTGCTTTCGGCGGCGGTGACGGCGATGGCGTTCTGGCGGCACAGGGCGAATATCGTCCGGCTGATCCACGGGAACGAGAATAAGATCAGCATCGGGCATGCGAAGTGACGCAATATCGGGCGGACGAAGCAGAGCCGCCCGTTTGCTGTGCGTAGTGTGGTAAGTTACACAAAAGCAGCAGCTGTGTCAGACAGCTATAGGCGAAGAATCAGAATATACTATACGCCCAAGAGGCGGGAGAAGGGGGACGTTCAATTTGGCGGATATCGGAATCATCGGAGCGGGAAGCTGGGGCGTGGCGCTTTCGGTTCTTCTGCATGGAAGCGGACACCGGATCACGGTCTGGTCGGCGCTTCCGCAGGAGATTGCGGAGCTTAAGGAGAAGCATGAGCACCGGACGCTGCCGGGCGTGATCCTGCCGGAGGATATGGCATTTACGACGGAGCTAAGTGAAGCCATGAAGCAGAAAGATATGCTGGTTCTGGCGGTGCCTTCCGTCTATACGAGGAAGACGGCGGCATCTATGAAGCCGTACCTGAAGCCGGGACAGCTTGTGGTCAATGTGGCAAAGGGGATCGAGGAGAGCACGCTGATGACGCTTTCTGAGATCATTGAACAGGAGCTTCCCGAAGCGGTCGTGGCGGTGCTTTCCGGACCCAGTCATGCGGAGGAGGTAAGCCGCGGACTTCCCACGACCTGTGTGGCGGCGGCCCGTTCGAAGGAAGCGGCCGAGACGGTCCAGAACCTGTTCATGGGACCGGTATTCCGGGTCTATACAAGTCCGGATGTCCTTGGCGTGGAGCTGGGGGGAGCGCTGAAAAATGTGATCGCCCTGGCGGCCGGTATCGCCGACGGCCTGGGATACGGCGACAACACGAAGGCGGCCCTGATCACCCGCGGCATCCATGAGATCGCCCGCCTGGGCATGGCCATGGGCGGCAAGTTCGAGACCTTCTGCGGGCTCTCCGGTATCGGCGACCTGATCGTCACCTGCGCCAGCATGCACAGCCGCAACCGCCGGGCCGGCATTCTGATCGGCAAAGGCTATACGATGCAGCAGGCCATGGACGAGGTCAATATGGTGGTGGAAGGCGTCTATTCCGCCAAGGCGGCGCTTAAGCTGGCGGAGAAGTATCAGGTTCCCATGCCGATCATCGAACAGGTGAATAAAGTGCTCTTTGAGGGCAAGTCCGCGGCGGACGCGGTGGGGGATCTGATGATGCGCGACAAGGCGGTTGAGGCTCCTGCACTTCCATGGAGTAAAGCGTAAAATTGCCTCTGAAAATATATTTCGCGAATGTCAAAAATAAGATTGCTTTATGGTTTAAAATATGGTAGAGTGGTGGCGATGTCGGACATCTCCACCATTCTTTTATTGTGAAAATGTGCAGGAGAGCATGCGCCGGCAGCGCGCCTTCCGCATTGAAAAACAGACGCGGCGGGTTATGGAATCTGTATTGTAACGAAAGAAAAAAGAACGGAACAGCAACAAAAACAGGAGGGTGACATGCATTTTCTAGACAAGCGGGTTCAGGTGATCTGTAATGAACTCAAGAAGCTGCGCGTTAAGGGCAGGATCCCGGTTATGGAATGGGAATACAAGAAAGGGAATTTCTTCCATCCGGAAGATGCGGAGAGATGTGAAACACCGTGGGAGCATTTCGACAGCAGGACCATGCACTGGTACGGTCCGGATGAGCACTATTGGTTTAAGACGACGTTTACGGTTCCGGAGGAAATGGACGGCCGGAGACTCTGGATGCACGTATCCACTCAGATCAAGGAGTGGGACGACGGCAAGAATCCGCAGTTTCTGCTGTTTATCAACGGCGAAGTGATCCAGGGCATCGATATGAACCACCGCATGGTGAATATCACGGAGTGCGCTAAGGGCGGCGAGAAGCTGAAAGTAGAGCTTCAGTCCTATACCGGCACGCTTCACGACGAGTTCCAGCTGCGGGCGGATTTCTTCGAGATGGACGCCCTGATCAACAAGGTCTACTATGACCTGCAGGTACCCCTGTGGGCGTTTACGCGGATGGACAAGGAAGACAAGACCCGCATGGAGATCGAGAATGTTCTGAATGAGACGATCAATCTCATCGACCTGCGGACTCCTTATTCCGACGAGTTCTACAGCACCCTGCAGGCGGCCAGCGACTACATTGACAAGGCCCTCTATACGGACATGGCCGGCTACAGCGACGTGATCGCCACCTGCATCGGACACACGCATATCGACGTGGCCTGGTGGTGGACTGTGGAGCAGACCAGGGAGAAGACCGGCCGCAGCTTCGCGACGGTGCTGAAGCTGATGGATGAATTTCCGTCCTACCGGTTCATGTCCAGCCAGCCCCAGCTTTACGCGTTCTTAAAGGAGCGCTATCCGGAGCTGTTCGCGAAGATCAAGGAGCGGGTGAAAGAGCACCGCTGGGAGCCGGAAGGCGGCATGTGGCTGGAGTCGGATACGAACCTGACCTCCGGAGAATCCCTGGTGCGCCAGTTTATGCACGGCAAGAAGTTCTTCAAGGACGAGTTCGGCGTGGACAGCAGGATCCTGTGGCTGCCGGACGTGTTCGGCTACAGCGGGGCGCTTCCCCAGATCATGAAGAAATGCGGCATCGATTACTTCATGACCACGAAGCTGTCCTGGAATCAGTTCAACAAGGTGCCCTACGACACTATGCGCTGGAGAGGCATCGACGGCAGCGAAGTGCTGACCCATCTGATCACGACCCTGGGCATCAAGCAGCCGGCGACGGATTTCTTTACTACTTATAATGGATCGCTACATCCGGACTCCATCATGGGCGGATGGATGCGCTACCAGAATAAAGATATCAATAACGACATCCTGATCTCCTACGGCTACGGCGACGGCGGCGGCGGCCCCACCAGAGAGATGCTGGAGACCTCCGTGCGTATGGAGAAGGGTATCAAGGGGATCCCGAAGGTGCGTCAGGAGTTCGCCGGCGTGTTCTTCGACGAGCTGAAGGAGAGAGTGTGGGATAATAAGCGTCTGCCTGTATGGGAAGGCGAACTGTATTTCGAGTATCACCGCGGTACGCTGACTTCCATGGCGCGCAACAAGCGGGCCAACCGGAAGACCGAACTGGGACTTATGGATCTGGAACTTCTCGGCGTACTGGCCGAGGATAAGACCGCTTACCCGGCGGAGCAGATCTATAAGATGTGGGAGACGGTGCTTCTGAACCAGTTCCACGACATCCTGCCCGGCTCCTCGATCCACGAGGTCTACGAAGTGACGAAGCGGGAGTACGATCAGCTGCATGAGCAGATCGGTACCCTGACTGACGAACGGCTTCACGCCCTGGCCGGGAACGGTCACTGCATGATGATCGTTAATACCACCGGTAAGCGCCGTGACGACATCGTGTCTCTTGGAGACTGTGACGCGGAGTGGCTGGTAGATATGGCCGGCCAGGTCTATCCCTGCCAGAAGACGGCGGACGGAACTGTGGCCTTTGTGAAGAATATTCCCGCCAAGGGCTATTCCGTCATGTACCAGGTACACGCCGGTTCCGGAAAGCCGCAGACTGAAGAGAAGCATCCGTTTAATCTGGTGGATGAGCATACGCTGGAGACCCCGTTCTATACGGTTCATTTCGACGAGAACGGCGAGATCGACCGGCTGTACGATAAGGACTGCGGCCGCGAAGTGCTGCAGGAGGGAAAGAAAGCCAACGCCCTTGTGATGTACGAGGATAAGCCCATTTACTATGATAACTGGGATATCGATATCTTCTATACCGAGAAGAGCTGGCCGGTGAACGAAGTGGAGTCCATGAAATGGACGGAGATGGGCGACGTCTGCGCTGTGCTTGAGATCAGGCGGAAGGCCAGTAAGTCTGCGTTCACCCAGAAGATCGTATTCTATGCCGACAGCAGAAGGATTGACTTTAAGACCAATGTGGACTGGAAGGAGCACCAGACGCTTCTGAAGGTGCATTTCCCGATCGGCGTCCATACGGATCAGGCCACGTTCGACGTCCAGTTCGGCAACCTGACCAGGAAGACCCATTCCAATACAAGCTGGGACGTGGCCAGATTCGAGAGCTGCGGCCAGAAGTGGATGGATCTGTCGGAAGGCCATTACGGCGTCAGCCTGTTAAACGACTGCAAGTATGGTCATTCTGTCAAGGACAGCGTGATCGGCTTAAGCCTTATCAAGTCCGGCATCGAGCCGAATCCGGTGGCGGATCAGGAGCAGCATGTATTTACCTACGCCCTGTATCCTCATGCGGAGGGCTGGCAGGCGGCGCAGACCGTGGCGGAGAGCTACAAGCTGAATCAGCCGTTATTGGCCGTGGACGGCGCGGCGGAGGGACCGGAGTATTCCTTCGCATCCGTGGACGCTCCGAACGTGATCATCGAGACCGTGAAGAAGGCGGAAGACGGAGACGGCGTGATCGTCCGCATGTACGAGTCGGAGAACAGCCTGACCCACGCGAAACTCACCGTGGACAGCGCGTATACGAAGGCTTACAGCTGCAATCTCCTGGAGGAGAATGAGAGCGAACTTACGGTGGAGAACGGACAGATCGGCGTTACGCTGAAGCCGTATGAGATCGTTACCGTACGAATGATGTAAGACAGAGAGAGTGAGATTTGCCGTGATAGTGCCAAAATATTTTGAAGATCTGAATGTTCTTCATGTAAATACCATGCCGGAGAGGGCCTATTATATCCCGTGCGCAGGTTCGGCTGATTCCCAGTGGGATCCTGTAGAGCGCAGGGAAGAGTCAGACCGGTTCGTATCGCTGAACGGTGAGTGGGATTTCCGTTATTACAGCGGAGTCTATGAACTTAAAGAGCATTTTTACGAAGAGGATGCCGGTCAGGGGCAGGGATGGGCTACCATCCCTGTGCCCTCGGTCTGGCAGATGAACGGATATGACCGTCACCAGTATACCAATGTCCGGTATCCGTTCCCACTTGATCCGCCCCATGTGCCATATGAGAATCCCTGCGGTGCCTACCGCCGCACATTTTTCTGGACTGCGGATAAGGAGGCGCCCCGCGCGTATCTGAATTTCGAAGGCGTGGATTCCTGCTTTTATGTGTGGCTGAACGGCAGATTTGTCGGCTACAGCCAGGTGTCCCATTCCACCAGTGAATTCGATGTGACGGAGTATCTGCGGGAAGGCGAGAACCTTTTGGCGGTGCTGGTGCTGAAATGGTGCGACGGAAGCTATCTGGAGGACCAGGACAAATTCCGCATGAGCGGCATCTTTCGGGATGTGTATCTGCTGAAACGGCCGCAGGAGTGCGTTTACGACTATTTCATAAAGACGGAGCCGCAGGCGGACGGAAGCGCCCGGGTAAGGGCGGCGTTTACATATCTGGACCGCGGCGGCAATGCCGGAGACCGATCCGATAAAATCCCTGTGCGTGTCGTTATTTACGACGCAGAGGGTTATTTGGTGTGTGAAGCCGCGGACGCGGCCCCGGAGATCCTGGAGCTTGCGATCCCGCAGGCGAAACTCTGGAACGCGGAGCAGCCGTATCTGTACCGGGCGGAGATCTTAACGGAAAATGAAAAGATCGTGGATTTCATCGGCGTGCGCAAAGTGGAGATTCGGGATGCGGTACTGCGTTTTAACGGACAGAACATCAAGCTTCACGGCGTTAACCGCCATGACAGCGACCCGGTGACCGGATTTACCATCAGCATGGATCAGATGAAGAAGGATCTGCTGGTGATGAAGCAGCACAATGTAAATGCGATCCGCACCAGCCATTATCCCAACGCGCCCCGCTTTTACCACCTGTTCGACCGGTACGGCTTCTATGTGCTGGATGAGGCGGATCTGGAGAGCCATGGAGCTGAGATGGCTTATAAGCAGAAATGGGGCGAGGAGTGCGCCTGGATCTCGGACAATCCCGCATTTAAGCCGGCCATTCTGGACCGGGTGAAACGCTGCGTGACGCGCGATAAGAACCGTCCCTGCGTTTTCGGCTGGTCGATGGGCAACGAGAGCGCCTACGGCTGCTGCATCGAAGAGGCGCTTCGCTGGACCAAGTCTTATGACGATACCAGGATCACCCATTACGAGGGCGCCTGGCATGTGACGGATGAGAGCAGATACGATTATTCCAATATTGACGTATACAGCCGGATGTATCCGGGACTGGGTGAGATACACGGTTATTTCGCCGGTCAGGATGCGGCAGGGCGTGACGCGGATGATCAGAAGATTGCTGCAGGAGAGAATTCGAATGAGAAAGATTCTGCCGTTCAGGATGCAGACGGCTGGAATTCTGCCCGCATGCCGGAAGACTGGCGGCACAAATACGCCGCGCCTGCGGTGCGCCCGCTGATCCTCTGCGAATACTGCCATGCCATGGGCAACGGCCCGGGCAATCTGGAGGATTATTTCCGTGCAGTGCAGAGATATGACGGCTTCTGCGGCGGAATGGTGTGGGAATGGTGTGATCATGCGGTCTATAAGGGCACCGATGAAGCCGGAAGGAAGAAATACGCCTACGGCGGCGATCACGGAGAGTTCCCTCATGACGGCAATTTCTGTATGGACGGCCTGGTCTATCCGGATCGGCGGCCTCATACAGGACTTCTGGAGCACAAGAATGTCTACCGGCCGGCAAGGGTGACGGTTATGGATCCGAGGAGCGGCAGACTGGGGATCCATAACTATATGGATTTTCTGGATCTGCGGGATTACTGTGTCATGCGGTGGGAAATGAACTGTGACGGGGAGATCATCGCCGCAGGCGGGGCGCAGAGCAGTGACCCGGCTCACAGGACAAATCTTCTGGGCGGCGTTCAGCCTGTTGAAGACGGAACAGGTCTGGCCGCGTCTGGCGTGTCGGATATCGGACTTCTTCCGTCTGTGCCGCCCCATGGGGAAGGCGAGATCGTGATCCCATGCGGCAGTATTCCGAAGACCGGACGCTGCTATCTGAAAGTGGTCTGGCTTCTGAAAGAAGACTGGAGCGTTCTCAAGGCGGGAGCGGAGCTGGGATTTGACGAGATCGAACTGTCGTCTGATGGAAGATGCGCCCGGGCGGAGAAATTGCTGGCAAAACCATATGCCGGAATCAGTGTGGACGGCGCGAAGTCAGACAGAAGTTTTCGTATCGAAGAGGACGACCGCTGGCTGACTGTCGGGACGTCCGATTTCCGGTACCGTCTCGATAAGTTCACCGGACTGTTCGATGCCATGGTCTGGCATAACCGTCAGATCCTGGAACGTCCGATGGAGCTTAATATCTGGAGAGCCCCTACGGACAATGACCGCAATGACCGGGGACTCTGGTCGCAGCTTGATTATGATAAACCGGTAACGCGGGCGGAAGATATTTCCTGGTCGGCAGACGGCGAAGAACGGTACATTGAGATCCGCGGCTGCATTTCCCTGCTCTGCCGGTACATGCAGCGGATCCTGAAGGCGGAAGCGGTATACCGCGTGTGGGCGGACGGAAGTCTGGATGTAAGTCTTGATGTCAGAAAGAATCCGGTATTTCCGCGGCTCCCCCGTTTTGGCGTGCGGCTGATGCTGCCGAAGGAGCTTTGTAATGTAACATACTATGGCCTTGGTCCGACTGAGAGCTATGCCGATAAGCGGCGGGCGGCTTACCACGGAATATTTACGGAGACGGTGGATTCTCTCTTTGAGAACTACATTAAGCCTCAGGAGAACGGCAGTCACTGCGACGTGAGTTTTGCGCAGGTCAGCGGTGCGGGTCTTTCGGCAGCTGCGGCGGGAACGGTTCCATTTTCCTTCAACGCTTCCCGCTATACGCAGGAGGAACTGACGGAGAAGGCCCATAATTACGAGCTGCGGGACAGCGGCATGACCGTGTTCTGCATCGATTATAAACAGGACGGTATCGGTTCCGCCAGCTGCGGGCCGGGACCGGAGAAACAATATCTCTTTGAGGAGAATGAATTTCGATTTGAATTCGGACTGCGCTTAAATGAAAGCGCGGATCCGTCGCCGAAAGGAGAATAGACGGTAATGATGAACAGCACGCAGGCACAGGATTGTGCCAGGGATCTCTGGGAACAGCATTGTAAGGAGCTTCGGGAGGATCCTGAACGGATCCGGGAAGTAGAAGAACGGTGCATTGCCTTCGGGGATGTACAGATGAAATACGGACTGGAAGTGATCGGCGAGCCGGCGGAGAATGGCTATCCGGTCTACATTGCCCTGCACGGAGGCGGCGGAGCACCGTTTCCGGACATCAATAACCAGCAGTGGGCGCATATGGCCATTTATTATAAGGACAGCGTGAAGAACGGCATCTATGTGAATCCCCGCGGCGTCCGCGATACCTGGGATACCCACGCCAATATGGAATCCTATCCGCTGTACGACCGGCTGATCGAGAACCTGATCGTATTCTATGGGGCGGATCCCAACCGGATCTATCTGCTGGGATTCTCGGCCGGAGGCGACGGCGTCTATCTGGTAGGCCCGCGCATGGCGGACCGTTTCGCGGCGCTCCATATGTCCGCGGGACATCCCAATAAGGGGAGCATGGTCAATCTCTACCACACGCCGATCCAGCTGCAGGTAGGCATGAACGACGCCGCTTACGACCGGAACCATGAGACTGTGCGCTACCAGATGGTCCTTGACCGGCTGGAAAAGGAGAATCCGGACGGCTACACCCACAATGTCTATGTCCATGTGGATAAGCCCCATAATTTCCGGGACAATTCCCAGGAGTTCCAGCAGGTGATGATCGATAACTTAAGCTGGCTGCATACGGGGCTGGTGACCCGGCGGACCGTGGATTCCAACGCGGTGCATTTCCTGGATGAATTCACCAGACAGCCGGTTCCGAACCGGGTGATCTGGGATCTGGACACCAGGGACCGGCTCGCAGATCGGAGCGTGGACAGCTTCTACTGGCTGAAGGTTCCGGCGGAGGTCGACAGCGGGACGGTGATCCTTCATTTGGATCAGAAGGAAAATGGCATCGTGGTGGAGCGGGACGATACCCGCGGACAGGTCACCGTGCTTCTGCGCGACGGTATGCTGGATCTGGACCGCCCGGTGACGGTGCGGTACCCGGATGGAATGAAAAGAAGGTTTAAGGTGGAGCGCTCGGCGGAGACCATCCGGGAGACCCTGGCGGAGCGGGGCGATCCGAATTATATCTTTACAACGAGTTTGAAAGTGGGAGCATGAGGCATGCCGGCTGGTCCGGCGAAGACATCTTAAGGATACGGCCGTAACCGGCCGCCGCATCAAAAAGGAGAGTATGAGTATGATTTTGCTGCCGACACCCAAACAGGTAGTGACGAATGAAGGAACTTTGAAGCTGAATCTCGGAACCATGATCGTGATCGACGGTTCCTGCCCGGCGGGTACTATGGTGTACGCCCGGATGCTGAAGGAAGAGATCCGTGAGTGGGCCGGACTGGATCTGGCCATCGTGCGCGGCGCCGCCAGGAAGGGAGACATCCTTCTGAAAATGGACGCCGCCCTTGCCGATCAGGCCTATCGCCTGGAAATTACGGAATCCGGCGCCGTCCTTTGCGGCGGAAGCAATACGGCCGTCGGCTACGCGGTTGCCACCCTGCGCCAGATCGTGCGTCAGTACGCCGGTCTTCTGCCCTGCGTAAAGATCGACGATGAGCCGATGCTGAAGGCCAGGGGCTTCTACCATGACGCGACCAGGGGCCGCATCCAGACCCTTGAGAACCTGAAAAAGATGGCCGACACGATGGCATTTTATAAGCTGAACCAGCTGCAGCTGAATGTGGAGCATACCTATCTGTTCCGCGGCATCTCGGAACTGTGGCGGGACGACACGCCGCTGACGGCCGAGGAGATCATGGAGCTGGACGATTATTGCTATGAGAGAGGGATCGAGCTGGTGCCGTCGCTGGCGACCTTCGGCCATCTGCATAAGCTGTTAAGCTCCAGAACCTATGAGCGTCTCTGCGAGCTGCCCGACAGCGCCGGCAGGCCGTTTTCCTTCGAGGACCGGATGGCCCTTCATACGGTGAACGTCTCCAACCCGGATTCCATAAAGCTGATCAAGGAAATGATCACCGAGTATATGTCCCTGTTCCGCACGAATAAATTCAATATCTGCGCGGACGAGACCTTCGCTCTGGGCAAAGGCAGAAGCAAGGCGCTGGCGGATGAGAAGGGCGTCGGCACCCTGTATGTGGATTATATCTGCGAGCTGTTCGATTTCCTCAAGAAGGCCGGAAAGGAGCCCATGTTCTGGGGCGATATCATCTGCCGTCATCCGGAGCAGGCGGACCGCATTCCGAAGGATGTGATCTGCTTAAACTGGGGCTACAGCCCGACTCAGAGAGAATACGAGACGCAGGTCCTTGCGGAAGCGGGGGTCGTTCAGTATGTATGCCCCGGCGTCTGCGGCTGGAATACCTGGGTCAATATCCTGTCCAACAGCTATTACAACGTGAAGATCATGACCGGCTATGCGAAGAAGCACGGCGCGGTCGGCATGCTGAATACCGACTGGGGCGACTTCGGCCATGTCAACCATCCGGTGTTCTCGATTCCGGGGATGATCTACGGCGCGGCGTTTGCCTGGAGCGGCGATGCGCCGGAATTTGAGGAGATCAATAGGCAGATCTCGGAACTGGAATTTACCGACCGGAGCGGAGAACTTTTGGCCTGCTTAAAGGAGATCTCCGATCAGATGAAGTTCTCCTGGCGCAACGCGGTAATGCTGAAGGAACATACCCAGAAGGGCTTTCCGCGCGAGAAGCTGGAAGAACTGTTCCATGAGGACGACATGGGCAAGGTGCCGGCGGCCAATGAGAAGCTGGATCAGATGGAAGAATGGCTGCGCGTGATCAGCCGCAGTATGGACAGCAGCCGACGTGGCATCGTGGCGGTCACCCTTTCGGCGATCGACGCCCTGCGGACCTTTAACGACGTGGGCGTATTCCTGTCCTGCATGAAGGACGGAAAGGCCGGAGAAGGCCAGGACGGCTTTATGCTGGCGGAGCGGCTGGAGAACTGCCTGTACCACTATAAGAAGCAGTGGCTGGAAAACAGCAAGCAGAGCGATCTGGAGAAGGTGGCGGAGGTGTTTTACTGGTACGCGGATCTGCTGAGAAAGTCGTCGAAGTAGATGAGAGCGTACCTGAGACTGCCTGCGGTTTATATTTGACTTTGATAAGTTTGGCTATGTTTGTATATTGAAATTGCGCTGCAAACAGTGTCAGGCGAAAAATGGATAATATAATATGCGGCCGCCGGATCGCGGCGGCAGACAGGAGAATCCGATTATGAAAAATGAGATCATCGGCTATGTAGGAAGCGGCGCTTTCACGGAGAGCGACGCGAAGAAGCTGACCGGCATCAATCTGGCGTTCGGCCAGTTGCACCGGGACGGCAGCGTCACGGTGCAGGGACGGATCGATAAGCTGGAAATGATCCCTCAGATCCGCAAATGGAACCCGAACCTGCGGATCATCCTTTCCATGGTCCAGGCGGATCGGGACGCATTTACAAGGTGCTGCGCGGATGAGGAACTCCGCAGAACCGCGGCCGCGGCTCTGGCGGACGTGACGGTGCGCTATGATCTGGACGGCGTGGATCTGGACTGGGAGTACCCCTGCGTTCCCTCCAACGGGAGCATGGTGTCGCCGGACGACCGGCACAACTTCACGCTTTTGTGCGCGGAGATCCGCAAGTGTCTGGACGCCATCGGCGGCGGGCGGAAGTATTATCTGACCATCGCTGCAGGCGCGGATCTTTACTATGTGAACTGCGTGGAACTGCCGGAACTTATGGAGTATCTGGATTATATCAATGTGATGACCTACGACCTGAAATGCGGTTTCCACGCGCTGGCGGGCCATCATACGGCGCTGTATTCCAACCGGGGAGACGTATTTTCCAACAGCTGCGCCCAGGCGCTGGCGCTCTTTGAGTCACGGGGCGTTCCGGCGGACCGGCTGCTGATGGGCGCCGCCTTCTATTCCCGCAAATGGACGGATCTGGAGGATAATGAGAACCACGGTCTCCTGGTGCTCTGTCCCAATGGCGGCGGCTACGGCCCGGATTATGAGCCGCTTGTGAAGGATTATGTGAATAAGAACGGCTATGTGGAGTACTGGGACGACGAGGCCCAGGCGCCGTATCTGTTCAACGGCTCTACGTTCCTGTCCTATGATAACCCCAGGTCTTTAGCGGAAAAAGCGGCGTATGTGAAGGAGAAGGGGTACGGCGGGATCTTCTACTGGGAGCACAAGTGCGACGGTACCGGCGTGCTTCTGGATACGCTGTACCGCGAGCTGCGGTGAGACAGATATAACAGTTTCGGAGGTTTTGTGATGTTTTCGAATGAATATATGCGGGAGATCAGACAGGGCTTTGACCGGCAGATGGTGCTGATCGACGACGAGATCGGAAAACTGGAGAAAGCGCCGGCCGGGACAGATCAGCCGCTGACGCTTATTTCCGGCGGCCTGGGGGCGATCCGCCTTCCGCTGCTTCGGGAAAAGAAGCAGGAGATCCTGGACGCCTTAGGCGGATGCAGCGCTGACGAGACGGAGGCGCTGCAGTTTCTCTACAGCGCCATGCCCATAAGCGATCTTCTGGATTATCCGGTACAGCTTTTCCTGGCGTACGCCCGGCACGGCGTCTTTCTGTGGAAACAGGGTCCCTTCGCGGGCAAAGTCCCGGAGCGGCTGTTTGCCAATTATGTCCTGCATCACCGTGTGAATAACGAGGATATCGTGGATCTGCGTTCATTTTTCTATGAGAAAGTAATTGACCGCGCGGTTCCGGAAAGTATGGAGAAGACGGTCGTCGAGATCAATTACTGGTGCGCGCAGGAGGGAACCTACCGTTCCACCGACGGCCGCACCCAGAACGCCAGGACCATGTATTCGACGGCCACAGGCCGCTGCGGCGAGGAGTCGACCTTCGCGGTTTCCATTCTTCGTAGCATTGGTATACCGGCCAGGCAGGTCTATGCGCCGCTTTGGACCCACTGCGACGACAATCACGCGTGGGTGGAGGCCTGGTGCGACGGGAAATGGATCTTCTTCGGCGCCTGCGAGCCGGAAGAGCGGCTCAACTACGGCTGGTTTATCGGACCGGCTTCCCGCGCCATGCTTCTGCATTCCAGATGGTTCGGGCCGGATGAGCCGTTGGATCCGGTGCTTGGAAGAAAGGGCATGAGCCGGATCTTAAATCATCTGGAGCGCTATGCGTATACGACTTATCTGACGATCCGCGTGGAGGACGAAAGTGGACGCCCTGTGCCGGACGCAAAGGTGGAATGCCAGGTGGTGAACGCCGGCGAACTGCGTCCGATCGCGTTCCTTAAGACCGCAGGGGCCGATTCGCCGGACTGCGGAACCGTCCGGATGCTGACCGGCTATGGGGATCTGTATGTGACGGCATCGGCGGAAGACGCTGGCGCAGGTTGTTCGGGAGACGATCCGACCGGCTGCGCGCGGGAAACGGAAGCTTCGGAAGCCGGACGGGCCGGCCATGCCGTGCGCTACGGCGAGACCAAAGTATCCATGATCGGTCTTGCAGCCGGGCAGGAGGCGGAGGCGGCAGTCGTCCTGCACGACGGTCCCCGGTGTACGGATGGATTCGAGAATTTGGAATTCTATGCCCCGAAGGTGGGCAATAAAAACGACGATACATTGACGGATGAGCAGAAGACCATCGGTCTGGCCCGCAACCAGGAAGCCGCCGAATACCGCACCCGGAAGAAGGAAGCGTTCTATGACCGTGAGAAGGCGGAGACGGTTCTTAAGCAGTTCCCGGAGGCGGAGCGTGCGGAACTGGATGAGCTTCTGCATAGATCCCTTGGAAATATGTCCGGGATCCTTGATTTCCTTACCTGGGAATCCGACTGTCTGTCAGCCCAGGAGCGGCGCGATGTGAAAGCGGATGCTTCGGAGTACGCCGGATGGTTCAGAGGGCACCACGGAGAGCCGGACGATAGAAAACCGGGCAGTTGGAAGCTGGAAGTGCTGCGGGCGCTCCGGGAAAAGGATCTTTGGGATATCAAGGCGGACATTCTGAAAGAGTGCTGTGAAATGGCGGCACCCTATGCGGGGAGTATGCCGGGCGGGGTATTCTATCATTTCCTGGTAAATCCAAGGGTGGCCAACGAGATGGTCCGGCCGTGCAGACGGTTCCTGGCGGAGCATGTAAGCGGGGAGCAAAGGGAAGCGATCCGAAGGGATCCGGCCATTCTGCCGGCGCTGGCGGATCAGTGGATCCATTCGATTCCCAGCCAGGAATATGAGGATCTGATCACATCGCCTGCGGCGAGCCTCAGAGGCGGCATCGCGAGCGTCATGTCGAAGAAGGTTTTCTGCGTTATCCTGTACCGGGCTTTGGGAATCCCGGCGAGGATCCGTATGATCGACCGCAGTCTGGAATATTACCGGGACGGCGCATTTGTGCCGACGCAGCCGGGCAGTCCGAAGAAGGCGGGACTTACGATAACCGGAAGCGAATCCCTGCAGCTGACCGACTGGGCCCATTATTCCTTAGACAGGTTTGAGAAGGATCACTATGTCCGCGTGGGCATGTGGGATCATTTTGAGGAGCTTCAGAAGAATGAAGTCCATCTGGATCTGGAGCCGGGCATTTACCGCGCGCTGACCACCAACCGCCGGGCGGACGGCAGCCAGCTGGTGAAATTCATGACCTTTGAGCTGAAGGACGGAGAACGCCGCGAACTGGAGCTGAGCCTGCGGGAGATCTCGCCGACGGCGCTGCGGACCGAGTACGAAGTCAGGGATCTTGGACTTAAGACGATGGACGGAAAGGATGTGCGCCTTAAGGATCTGTCCGGAGACGGCAGGGCGCTTCTTGTATGGCTGGAGGTCACGAGGGAACCGACGGAGCATATTTTGAACGAACTGTATGAGAAGAGCGCTGATTTCGCCGCGCTGACGCAGCCGCTCTATGTGGTTGTGAAGAAGCCGGAGGATCTGAAGGATGCCACGCTGGCCCGAACGATGGCGGCGATTCCGAATCTGAAGCCGCTGCTGCACGATTTCGGCGAGGAGTATAAGGTTCTTGCGGAGGAGATCGGTCTTGTGGCCGGCCGTCTGCCGTTGGCTATGGTGCTGGAAGGCGGTGCGAAGTCGGTCTACGGCGACGCCGGCTACAATGTGGGGCTGGCGGATATGCTGTACCGGATCCTTAGCGCGGAGGTTTGATCTGATCTTCAGGTTCTAAGCGCAGCGATGTGATCTGGCCGATAGTATGCCGGCAGTATCAATGTGTCAGTAAGATACAGAGGTATCGGTGGCTAGTTTAGAAACAGAAGAAGGGTGGAAACGATGATATCATTTCTGAAGGAGGCCGCGGCGGTCGCTCCGTCGAAGCGGCAGTTGGACTGGTTTAACATCGGCTTTTATGCGTTCGTCCATTTCGGCATGAATACATTTACCGACCGGGAGTGGGGCGACGGGACGGAGAGCGAGCAGCTGTTCGCCCCGTCCGATCTGGACTGCGATCAGTGGGTGGAGACGGTGAAGCAGGCCGGCATGAAGGGCCTGATCCTGACGGCGAAGCATCACGACGGCTTCTGCCTGTGGCCGTCGAAATACACGGAGCACTGTGTGAAGAATTCCCCGGTTCCCGTCGATGTGGTCGGCGAGGCGGCCAGAGCCTGCAGGGAGGGCGGCATCCGCTTCGGCGTCTACCTGTCGCCGTGGGACCGCAACAGCGCTTACTACGGCACGCCGGAGTATAACGACTATTACTGCAATCAGCTTACGGAGCTTCTGACCGGCTACGGCGATCTGTTCTGCATCTGGTTCGACGGCGCCTGCGGGGAAGGCCCCAACGGCAAAAAGCAGGTCTACGATTTCCCGAGATATGTGGAACTGATCCGCCGGTACCAGCCGGGCGCGGTGATTTTCTTCGACAAAGGACCGGACGTCCGCTGGTGCGGCAACGAGGCCGGTCATGGCCGGCTCTCCGAGTGGGCCGTCGTGCCGGGAGAACTCTGCACGCTGGCGGAGCGGCAGACCGGACCGGGACCGCTGGCTGACGAAGGCGACCTCAGTTATCTCTACAATACCGACCAGTATCTGGGCGGAATGCCGGGGATCCTGTATTCCCAGGGACTGGCTTACGTTCCCGCGGAGGTGGATACATCCATACGGAAGGGCTGGTTCTGGCACGAGAACGAAGATCCCAAGTCTCTTCCGGAGCTGTTTCGGATCTATAAGGCCTCCGTTGGCGGAAACGCCTGCCTGAACTTAAATATTCCGCCGGACCGGCGCGGCCGGATGGACGAGCGGGATGTAAAACGCTTAAAGGAGTTCGGCGGTCTGCTGCGTCAGGAATTCGGAACGCCCATCGAGGCGAAGGTGGAGAAGCTGGAGAACGGACGGCCGACCCAGCCGGAGTACCTGATCACATTGGCGCATCCGGTCTCCCGCGTGAAGCATGTGGTTCTGGAGGAAGATATTTCGAAGGGCCAGAGGGTGGAGAATTTCCGCGTTGAGTCCATGAATGCGAGCGGCAAATTCCCGTTGTTCCAGGGAACGACCATCGGCCACAGGAAGATCTGCACCCTTGTCGATCCGTTCGCGGAGCAGAACCGCCTTCTGGACGACAGCGCGGATAAGATCGACCGGCTGCTCGTCCGGGTGACGGCGGCCAGAGGAGAAGTTTTCTTAAAGAGCGTGAAAATATTCTAGGATTCCGTTCGAATACGGAAATCGATTTTGAAGCCGGCCTCCGCGGATAGCTGGACATAAGTCCCGCGGGGGCCGGCATTTTCCTGTGCGTTTGGAATATCGCTAATTTTGGAAGGCTGTTTACCGAAATGAGCAGCGGCTTGACGGTATTGCGGTTTTGGAATACCGCTCATTCTGTGACCGGGTATTCGTGTTTGACGAAGGAAGGCTTGCGGATATGGGAACCCATGAGGCGCTTCTTGATCGGAAAGGGCTTTACGCGAAGCTCTGGCACGCGCAGGCGCAGTATTATCAGACGTGAGGACATTTATTTTAAAACAAACTATCTGCTTGTCATTTGCCTTATGAAACTTTATAATAAAAAGAGTGTGTACAAGCCTGACTATGGGCCGGATGGCAGAAGGAGGCGAAGTCATGAATTATCTATATAAGAGTTACGGGTATTTTATCCACGCAGAGTAGCATGCATATAGGATTTTGCGTGGGTTAAAAGTTCTATATGCACTGCTGCTTCTGCACTTAATGATCATCACATTTCTATCATTAAGGAGGACAGAATGAAATATCAGAACGCAGCAGAGGTATTACCGGAGGAACTGTTAAAGACCCTTCAGGGATATTTTCAGGGAGGACTGCTCTACATACCGGGAACGGATGAGAAGACGAAGTGGGGCAGCATCAACGGCGCCAGGGAATATTACGAACGGCTCAACCGTCAGATCCGCGAAGCTTACAGGGAGAACGTCTCCACGAAAGAGCTTGCGAAACAGTTCGGGCTGGCGGAGAACACGATCAAGAAGATTTTATATCAATAAAATATGGGACGGTCCGGAAAGGCGCGCTGCCTGATAAGGACGGTCCCATTTTCTTTCCATGCGGTCAGGACGCCAGTGACGTCCTGCTCGTATTGACGGTGTCAGCAGGATGGGAATGCGCTGCCGACATATGCCTGTTACCCGTATATCTCCGTCCGCCCGTCAGAGAAGACGGCAATCACGCCCTGACCGTCTGCCGTCGGGCAGGTGATCTCGAAAGAATGAGGCGTGACGGACAGAGTATAAGGCAGATCCCGGACAGTGCGGTTGGCATCGCAGGGGCTGTTCTCCGCAAGAACCGCAGTCAGCGCCGCCAGATCGTCTGTATAGCAGCCGTGAGTGTCCAGATAGGCCTGCTGGGCATAGTAGAGCTTCCGCAGTTCCCATTTTCGAATTTCATTTTCCGGAATGGCGAAATCATTTGCCTGCTGGTCTTCATCAGCGAAGAAGACAAAGCTCCACAGCTCCGGATAATGAATATTGACCACGCCTGTAGGCGCCCAGACCCAGTTGTCTTCGGGAAGAGGCGTATCGGTGCCGGGACGAAGCCGCTTGTGGAATTCACCGTCCGTTACGTCCACTTTCCACTGTACCCGGGAGAAATTCACACGGTAATAATCGCCGCGTGCGGGCTTTTTGCTCGCTATATTGCATTCGGCCAGCGTGTAAAAGGGGATCACGACCTCCACGGACCAGCGGCGGTTCTGCGGGCCGGGGGCATTCAGCGTCCCGTCGATCTTAACAACGCTTTGAAGGCCGCGGATCTCCAGGCTGTTGACCGGCTTTCCCATGTCGCGGTAGGCCTTGGTCAGCAGCAGGTCCCAGTTGGTATTCCTCGCGTTCATCTCATATTCGATATAGATCTGCGTATCCGAGTCCGTGTCGATAAATATCTCGAAATCATTGTCGCGGAAGATCACGTCGTCGTGTTCGGTCACATTTGCCCAGATCTCATCGCCTTCCAGGACGGCGCCGATATACAGGTTCTCGTCATCCCAGGCCATCTTGGCGCGGGTCTCAAAGCGCGGCTTCGGGCGGATATCGCCTTCGATGTCCGTAAACGGCTCGGTGAACGGGATGTCTTTCCAGAAATCCTTGTCCAGATCGCCGTCCAATGTGAACGGCTTCGGGTTGTAGCGGCAGGCGTAGACCGGCGGCGTAAAGGGAACCGCCGGGATCGGGATTCGAAGTTCGTTGTTCATGGTATCCTCGCTTTCGTTGTGTGATGCGTTGGTGACGTCTGCAAAAGAGCCTCATCAGCCGTTCCGCATTGTCCATTTCTACGTGAAAGTATACCATCAGTACTACGGCGTGTAAATACAGTATCCGTCAAAAACAGATTGATCTGTCAAAAAACATGGTTGCCGTATCGCCCTGAATGTGTTATAGTAAATACGTTCATTTATATTCTGTAATCTGGTTTTTCGTTCGGCAGATCCCGGCGAATTCCAACTATTTTGTTACAGGTTGTTTACAAACAACATAATTTTGAGGTACAATAAGGGGGTAATGGAATGGCAGAAATGATGTAAACAGAGAGTATAAATCCAGTTTGTTCGCCTGGATCTTCTCGGACAGGGGGCGGCGGTAAAGGAGTGCATTCAGGAAGGTGTTTTAGAGGAATTTCTTTCAAAGCACAGGGCGGAGGTGACGAAAATGATTTTAGAAGAGTTTGATCTGGAACGTCATATGCAGAGTGAGAAACAGTTAAATTATGAAGAGGGGCGAGAAGAAGGACGGGAGAAAAGTCTTATTAAACATATATGCCGCGCTCTCAGCCGGGGAAATAGTCCGGCTGCGATAGCGGATCTGCTTGGCGAAAAGCTGTCTCTGGTTGAAGCGGTATGCGGGATCGCGGGAGACTTTGCTCCGGACTATAACGAGGATAAGATCTATGAGGCGCTGAAACGCAGGAATAAATGATGAACGCTGCCTGCGCGGCTGAGAAAGCTGGCTCGCAGCGCTTTTTTAAAGGAGACGACATCAATGGGACCGGAATATATCGGAGAAATACATCCAAACTGTGATTATTTTCACGGACAGATCCCTTACGCGAAGGGGGTACATCTGTATCAGGTATCGCGGGCGAACCGGGAGGAGCCGGAACTGGACGACGGCACCGGCCACACCTATAAGCACGCGCCGGACCTGTGCTGGTATGCGGGAAAATACTATATCCAGTATCTGACGAACCCGAAGGACGAACACGGGGGAGCCGGGGTATCCGTGCTGGCTTCTTCCGCAGACGGCCGCGAGTGGGGAGATTATCAGATCTCATTTCCGGAATACCGGATCCCGGCGTGCGAAGTGACGGACTATAAAGGTCTCCATCATGTGTTCGACGGGACGAAGCCGGCGTTCATGCACCAGAGGATGGCCTTCTATCAGGCGAAGAACGGCGTGATGCTCGTGCTGGGCTTCTATGGCTGGTCGCCGGAGATGTGGATGACCAACTGGGACAACTACGGCATCGGGCGGGTAGTTCGCAGGCTTTATCCGGACGGACATATGGGGGAGATTTTCTTTATCCGTGTGAACTGGCAGGGCGGGTGGAAGAAAGAGCAGCTTCTCTATCCGGTGTATGAGGAGAGCGGGGACGAGCAGTTTAAGACTGCGTGCCGGGAACTGCTGAATAACCCGCTGGCGGTTCAGCAGTGGGCGGAGGAGAACGGGGATAAAGACCCGATGATCCTCGTCAAACACCCGGAACGGGGAACGTATCAGGCATTCTGCTGGTACCACCGTTCTGAGAAGGAGGTTGTGGGGCTGTGGAAACATTCCTTTGTGTCAGAGAGCCATGACGGCGGGGAGAGCTGGGAGACGCCGGTGAAATCGCCGAGCCTCGTCATGAGCGGGCAGAAGATATGGGGAGCGAAGACATCGGACGGACGGTACGCCCTGGTCTATGATCCGACGCTGGAGACTCAGCACCGTTTCCCGATGTGCGTCGTGACCTCGGACGACGGACTGCGGTTTGACCATATGCTGCTCGTTCACGGGGAGGTGCCGCCGATCCGTTATGAGGGATTCTGCAAGGATCTGGGGCCCCAGTATATGCGGGGGATCAGCGAGGGGAATCCCCGGCCGGACGGGGAACTCTGCGTGACTTATTCGGTAAATAAAGAGGACATCTGGTTCGCCAGGATCCCGGTGCCGGTGTTGGGGGGAACACAGTCGGCTTCAGATGAAGCGGTGATTGAAAGCGACAGATCGATCAGGGAGGTTTCCTTTGACGATACCATTCTTGAACGGTGGAACCTCTATCAGCCTTCCTGGTGCCGCATCGTCTGCCTGCCGGCGGGCCGTCTGCTCATGGAAGATCATGAGCCCTATGACTACGCCCGTCTGGCGCGGGTATTTGCACCGGCCAGAAGGATCCGTGTTACGCTGCGCCTGCGTATCCTGGCCCTTGCGGACGGTAAGTCTCTGCAGATCGAACTGTGCAGCGCGAAGCACCAGACCGCCGTCCGGATCCTGTTCCGCCCGGGCGGGAGGATCCGTCACCGCACCGTATGCGAACTGGATCTTGGAAAGGAACACTGGCGGGAAGGAGAGGAGATCGAACTCGCTGTTGAGGCGGACTGCAGAAGTTTTTCCTATACGGTGACGGTCAGAAAGCCCGGTGAAAATGTCGGTGCAGTGCCGGACAGCCCGAAGACAGCTGTTGAGAAGCGCCGTTTCCCATTCATGGCGGCCGTGAATGAAATTGCCGAACTATCCCTGCGGACCGGCGAGCCCCGGTATCTGGCGGATGTGGAGAGAAATCCGGACGGCCTGCCGAAAGAACCGCTTGTGGGCGGAATGCTGAAAGAAGGAGCGCAGATAGAGCTTCTTGGGATATGCGCAGAGTGTGAATAATCTGCCAGAGAAGCTGCTTAGTACATAGGTCGGACGCTTTTCAGAGGCATGAGAGTGCAGTGTCCGGCGGAAATCTGCGATGGCTGAGCCTGTATAATTATTCATGAAAAGCCTGAAATACCACAGTATTTTCCTAAATGAGGGAATATTTGCGGCAGCTTCGGGGATTCAGAAAATGTTCAGAGAATATTTGGTTGATAAAAAATTAACGAAATTATTGGGAATAGTATCTAATTTTTGCGATTGTATGGAAAAAATACATTGACAAATTGTTCAATTCCGTTATATATTAAAAGAAGCAGTTTATTGCTTTTGACGGTAGTTACAGCCGGGCTTAGGAAGTGGGCGCGGCTGAGACTATAAATCTATACGACAACGTATAAAAAAGGAGGACTATTGATGAGAAAGTCAATGAAGAAGCTTTGCGCTGTAGCTCTTACAGCAGCAATGGCGGGAAGCCTTGTCGCCTGCGGCGGCGGTGGCAGCACCACATCTACAACTGCGGCTCCGGCAGCAACTCAGGCAGCGGAGACTACAGCGGCAGCAGCGGAGACCACGGCAGCGGCAGCCGGTGAAGAGACCACGGCAGCGGCGGCTGAGGAGACAGCAGCACCCGAAGAAACTTACGACTTCGGGGGGGCGACCGTACGTGTAAGCGGCGGTATCTTCGGTGACCTGAACGAAGAGAACAGCGCGAATGCAAGCTATGTCACCAAGTGGGATATGGCGCATCAGGTTGAAGAGAAGTACAACATCAAGTTTGAGTATACCAAGCTTGAGGGCGACGATGGTTATACCACCATGGACGCCATTCTGGCCGGCATCACCAATGGTGAAGCATATGCCGACATCTTCTGCCAGGGCGATGATATCGTCGTGGGTCTGAGAGATTATCTTGCTGACATCACAGATACGATTGATGAGCTGCAGATCGGTTCTATCTACTCGGAAGCCGGAACATGGGCGGGCCATACATACGGCTGGACCTATGACAACATGGGCAGCGTTTACGTTATGGCCTACAGCCGTGATTATCTTGATTCCATCGGTATGGATACGACGCCGACCGATATGTTCGAGCAGGGCAAGTGGAGTTATGATGACTGCATCGAGTATCTGACCGAACTTAAGAGCAAGCTTCCGGATGGAACCTATCCGATCAGCGTACATCCCAACCACTGGGTTGCCATGGCTCCGGCAGCCAACGGCGTTGTTTCCGTTGATTCCGACGGCAACATCCATCTGGCCGATGAGCCGTATGCATCCTCTCTGGAGTTTTATAAGCAGCTGCTTCAGTTAGGCCTTGCGGCTCCGTTTACTGGCCTTGAGATCGATGCGGAGTCCGGCGCCATCGGCGCTGACATGCCTTACGGCACGAACGGTCTGAGCGCAGTTGGTAATCCCGGAACGCATGTTATGACCATGGTCGAGGCGTGGCAGATGGAAGGTCTGCAGAGCAGCATCGGCGACTGGGGCATTGTTCCGTGGCCGTGGGATCCGAATTATGTGACCTGCAGCGGCGATTACACGACTCTGAGCGATACCTATAAGACGGCTCAGGCTATCTGGACCGACGTTCTGGTTCCGAAGGCAGAGTATCGTGCGGCAGGCGCGAAGGACATCCCGGACATCGTTCTGCACAAGATCGCACAGGATTTCGTTGATCTGACCAGCGCTGACGGCGCGGCGGCGAGACTGAAGATGTATGAAGCCGAGAAGAACGGCGAAACCTACGTGAACATGGGATATACTCCCGGCACAGCAGGTGCGTTCAGCACCGAGCAGGATGTTGCGATTTATGACTGGCTGCATTCCAGAGTTGTCTGCGATTGGGGTCATTCCATGAATTCCAACTCGATCGTCAGAGTGAACCGTAACGCTATGTACGTAATCGGTAATGGCGATGACGCCAGATCCAGCGGCGAGTCCTATAAGGCGGCCGGCGATCAGGCTATGAAGGATCAGGGATTCAAATAAATCTCTGAAGAGACACGCAGTACTGCATCTTTAATCTTAATCTCAATATGTGGCCACGGAATCTACGGCAGTAGGGCCGTGGCCGCATGTTATTTGAAAAGAAAGGGTTAATGGCGTGAAAAAGAAAAAACAGCGTGCTCGCATTCGAAACATATGCATCCTGGTCGCATTGATCGTAGTCGCTGTGGTCGCCTTTAGGCTGGCGTCCAGCGATGAATACGCACAGACCCGTGAGGATGTGCTGGCGAAGAATTTGAGCTATGAAGATTCAGACGCGGTCACTTATGATGACTATCTGGCCCTCCATCAGGGGGCGTATCCGTCCGGTTCGGCTGGGACGGTCGCGCTGAATGCTTCTGATTATTCCGAGACGGACATGGAAGGCCTTACAGAGACGAACGGCGTTCTGTGGACGCAGGATGAAGGCTCCGTTACATATGCGTTTGATGTGCCGGAGGCCGGACTGTATCACATCCGTCTCACCTATTATCCGGATACGACCGGAACACAGAGCATACTTCGCGATGTATATGTGAATGGCGAGATTCCATTTGATGATTGTGAAGATATGAGCATCTCCCGGCTCTGGGTAGATGACAATAAGAACTGGCTTATGAACACTTCCGGCAACCAGGCGGCGCCTACGCAGGTGCAGGATGCAGGACCGGGAGTTGCTTATCTTGAGTCGGACGACTGCGATACCATTGGAAGTTATATGTTCTATCTTAACCAGGGAAGCAATACGCTGACTTTCACTTCCAAGCAGGCTCCTCTGGGACTTTCCGAGATCGCTCTGGTGCCGGCATCAGCGGTTCCGTCTTATAACGATTATATCGCGTCCTATCAGGGCAGCGCTTCCCAGGTGGCAAGCAGCGAGATCCCGGACGGCGCGTTTATTGTTCAGGCCGAAGACGCGTCCTTAAAGTCCAGTTCTTCCCTTTCGGCCAATAACGACCGTACTTCTGTAGCGACGCAGCCGTATCATCCCTCCTATATCATTTACAATACGATAGGCGGAGAGAACTGGGCGAGCGCGGGCCAGCGGATCAGCTGGACGGTGCAGGCCCCCAAGGCAGGTCTCTATAAGATCGGCGTCCGTTTCAAACAGTATCTGAACCGCGGTTTCTATTCCGCGCGTTATCTGACCGTGAACGGAGAACTTCCGTTTGAGGAAGCGGCGCAGATCGATTTCTATTACGGCCCCGACTGGCAGATCAGTTACCTGGGCGGCGACGCGGGCGACTACTATTTCTATCTGAATGAAGGCGCGAACACCATCGCCATGACGGCTACCCTCGGCGATCTGGCGGATGCGGTCGATATGGCCAGCTTAAGCGTTGACAACCTGAATATTCTTTACCGTGAACTGACGGCAGTTACCGGAACGGATCCAGACGAGTACCGTGATTACCAGATTACGACTTACGTTCCTGGTATGACGGAAGTACTCGAGAAGGAATACACCAGACTGAACGCTGTTGTGGAAGCCTTCGGCGAGAGTATGGATTCCGCCAACAAGACTTCCCCTGTCGTCGATATGATGAACGCGATGATCAAGCTGATCAAGAAGCCGGACGACGTGGCCAAGTATCTGGGCGACTTCAATGACGCACTGTCTGCTCTGGCTGAGTGGCTCACCAGCGTGAACAACCTGCCGCTGGAACTGGATTACCTGATGGTGACCGGCGACGGCTATAAGCTTCCCGCTGCGGAAGGCGGATTCTTCGCCGGACTGGCCCATAACTTTAACGCGTTTATCGGATCCTTTACCAACGACTTCCAGGTACATTCCGAAGGCGAGTCCAAGGATAAGAAGACGCTGACCGTATGGGTCGCGGTAGACGCGAGAGCGCAGTATGATATTATCCAGAAGATGGTGAACGCCAGCTTCGCGAATTCTCCTTATAATGTGAATATCAGCATGGTCGGCGGCGATACGGTTCTTCCCGCGACGGTCGCAGGATCCGGTCCCGACGTGGTGCTTCAGTCCAGCTACAGTACGCCTGTGAACTTCGCGTACCGCAACGCTGCGCTGGATCTGACCCAGTTCGCTGATTTCGAGGATGTATTCAAACGGTTCCCGGCGGATACCAGGGCGTTCCTTCAGTATGAAGGCGGCGTATACGGACTTCCGGATCAGGTCACGTTCCCGGTGACGATCTACCGGAAGGATATCCTAGAGTCCAAAGGACTGGAGGTTCCGGAGACATGGGATGACCTGATCGCTATCATTCCTTATCTGGAAGCCGACAATATGACTGTTTATCTGGGCAGCAACGAATATACGACGCTGGGCGGCGGCACCAGTTCCACGACGGTGCCTGTGAACAGCATCTTCCTTTCCATGCTGTATCAGAACGGCTATGAACTTTATAATAAGGATTTCACCGCCACGAATCTGGATCAGGTGGAACTGATGGAGGTCTTCAAGTACTGGACCGAGTATTATACGAAGCAGGGCCTGAATTACTCCATCAACTTCGTGACCAGGTTCCGTACCGGCGAGGTTCCGCTGGCGGTTGTTGATTACAACAGCTATGTAAACCAGCTGAACGTGTCCGCACCTGAGATCGCCGGCAAGTGGTCCATCGCCAAGATGCCGGGCACCGTGAAGGCGGACGGCACCGTGGATCACACCGCGGCCAGCATGATCAGTACCTGCTTCATCGTTTCCACAACGGTGGAGAAGGACGGCATGAAGGATGAGGCGTGGGATTTCCTGAAGTGGTGGACAGACGCAGAGACGCAGGCCAATTACTCTACCGAGCTGAAGGCTAAGAACGGTGAAGCTTCCGAGTTCCCGGTGGCCAATGTCGAGGCTATCGCCAACGGAAGCCTGAACGAGGAGTTCAAGCAGGTCGTTCTTTCCCTGATCGATGACCTCCGCGCGGAGCCCCAGGTTCCCGGCGGATATATCACAGGCCGTGTGCTCCGCAACGCGTTTACCACAGTTGTAACCGATAACGTGGATCCGGTCGATACGCTTTATATCCAGCTTGACGAGATCAACGCCGAGATTGACAGCAAGCGTACCGAGTTCGGTCTGAGCACAGCAGAATAGGAGGGGAGTCATGGCTGCGAATAAGATTTCTATGAAGAGAAGGGCGCAACTGACCCTCAGGGATATGAAGCGCAGTGTTCCGCTTTATATCATGATCGCCCCCTTTATGATCCTGTTTTTTGTATTTGTAGTATATCCGGTCCTTACCGCGATCTGGTACAGCTTTACGGACTTCAACGTCCTGGAGAAAGCCAACTTTATCGGACTGCGTAACTACAAGAAACTGTTCCTGGACGACAGCATCTTCATCACTGCCATCAAGAATACGCTGATCATCGCGGTGATCGTAGGCCCCGGCGGATATATCATGTCCTTCCTGCTGGCCTGGATGATCAATGAGCTGCCCCACAAGCTGGGCGTGGTTCTGACCGTGATCTTCTACGCGCCGAGTATGGCCGGCAGCGCGGTGCTTTCCGTCTTCCAGCAGATCTTCTCCAACGACAGCAATGGCTATCTGAACGCGTTTTTGCAGAACCTCGGAATTATCAGCGAGCCGATCCTCTGGCTTTCCGATTCCGACTATGTCATGGTCGTTGTGGTGCTGGCTTCCCTGTGGACCAGCATGGGCGTAGGCTTCCTGTCCTTCGTCGCCGGCATTAAGGGCGTTGACGACGCCCAGTATGAGGCGGGCGCCATCGACGGGATCAAGAACCGCTGGCAGGAGCTGTGGTTCATCACGCTTCCCAACATGAAGCCCCAGCTGATGTTCGGCGCCGTCATGGCGATCACCAGCTCCCTCTCCGTAGGAAGCGTCGGCGACGGCCTTGTCGGTTTCCCGAGCCCCAACTACGCGACACATACCATTTATAACCATCTGATGGACTATGGTTCCATACGTATGGAGATGGGGTACGCGTCCGCGATCGCTTTTGTCCTGTTCCTGCTGATGATCGTTGCGAACATGCTGATTCAGAAGCTGCTTAGCAAGGTTGGAACCTGATGGGTGAAAGGAGAAGTGACTATGGATATCATTACTAAGATCAGAGCGAATTATCTGAAAAAGAAGAAATCCAAGCTTGATTTTGCCCCATCAGTCAAGAAGTCGGAGAGAAGTTTCTGGGGGAATGTGATCCTTGGCCTGTTCCTTTTCGCCATGGGCTTCGCGTTCTTCTTCCCGGTCATTTTCATGATCAGCCAGTCTCTGAAGCCGATGAACGAGATGTTCATTTTCCCGCCGAGGATCCTGGTCCATAATCCGACGATGAACAACTACCGCGACTTTGTGAACGTCCTGGCCAATACGGTCGTCCCGGTAACCAGATCCCTTTATAACTCCCTGTTCGTGGTTGTAGTCGGATCGGTGGGACATATCGTCATCGCGTCCCTGTGCGCGTTCCCGCTGGCCAAGTTCCGTTTCCCGGGCTCCAAGTTCTTCAATCAGCTGATCGTGTATTCGCTGATGTTCAACGGAGCGGTTACGATGATCCCCAACTTCTTAACCATCGCCCGTCTGGGCTTTCTGGATACGCAGTGGGCTATCATCATCCCGGGCTTCGCGTCCACGCTGGGTCTGTACCTGATGAGAAACTTCATGGAGCAGATCCCGGACAGCCTGACTGAGGCGGCTCAGATCGACGGAGCGGGATATTTCCGCATCCATTTTACGATCGTTATGCCGGTGGTGAAACCGGCGCTGGTTACGGCATTTATCATGGTGTTCCAGAGCTTCTGGACCAACACGGGCGCCAGCTTCATCTATGCGGAAGCTGAGAAAGGCTTCGCTTATGTAGTAGGCCAGCTGGCCAGCGGCAACGTCGCCGGCGTAGGCGCTTCCTACAAGGGCATCGCATCCGCGTCCTCGGTCATCATGTTTGCCGTACCGCTTATCGTGTTCCTGATTATGCAGAACAACGTAGTATCTACGATGGCAACATCCGGCATGAAAGAATAAGAGGTGGCGTATGAAGATATCTGTTAAGATCCGGAGAAAGTGCGCAAGCGTACTTGCTCTCGTATTATGTGCCATCCTTGGATTTGGCACGGTGTCCTATGCGGCAGATACTTATTCTTATGACATCTGGGGCAATCTCGTAGAGGCTCCGGTTGCGTATGAATTGGAACAGACGATTTATGGCGCTGACCTGGGACTCAGTTCCATGGCATCAGCATCTGCCGTGTTCTATCGGAATGACAAGCTGTATCTTGCACTGAACGGCTATATCGTCATTACCGACAAGAACTTTGAGAATGTAAGCTACATTACAGAATACACAAGAGAAGACGGTACACAGAGTGCGGTCACGGCTCCCACAGGCATTTTTGTCACGGAAGATGAGCATATCTACATCTGTGAGAAGGATAAAGGGGAGATCATCGAGTTCGATGAGAACGGACAGTATGTGCGCGCCATCGGCGATCCGCACTGCATCGGTCTGACGACGACCTACCGTCCCAAACGGCTTGTCGTGGACAACGTGGGACGTATCTATGTACTGGTTGAGAACTGCTACGAAGGTTTCGCAGAGCTGGATCCGGAAGGCAACTTCAACCGCTATGTCGGTGCGACGGAAGTAACTTATTCGGCATTGGATCTGTTCTGGAGACAGTTCTCCACGGAAGAGCAGCTGGCCAGAAGCGAACTGTGGCTGCCGACTTCCTACAGCGACCTAGCTATCGATCAGGATGGATTCATCTTCGCAAGCGTTGCGGACTCCACGACGGAGCATCCGATCAAGAAGCTGAACTCCTCCGGTAAGGATGTTATGCAGGAGCATGATTTCGTCAATCCGCCGATCGGCGATTATGAAGGTGAGAAATCCATTTCGAACCTGGTCAGTATCGCATGTGCGGATGACGGAAGATTCGCGGTTCTGGATTCCAACTACTCCAGGATCTTCGTCTACAGCGCGGACGGCTATCTGCTGTACGAACTGGGCGGAAGCGGCAACAAGCAGGGACTTTTAAGTTCTCCGTCTACCTTCTGCTTCATGGACAATAAGATCGTGGTAGTCGACATCGTATTCCAGACCCTGGAGGTCTTTGCACCTACCACTTATGGCGCTCTGATCAATTCCGCGCTGGAGGCCCAGTCCAAATATGATTATGAGACGGCCGCCGGTTACTGGGAGCAGGTGCTGGACATCAACAATAACTTCTATTACGCGAACCTTGGCCTGGGCAAATACCAGATGCGTACGGGAGAGTATGACAAGGCGCTTGACAACTTCTACAAAGGCGCCGATCAGTCTTACTATTCCAGCGCTTACGAGCAGGTAAGCGGCGTATGGATGGATGAGCATTTCGGCATCATCGTCGGCGTCATCGTCGCGATCCTCGTTCTGCTCGTCGCCTGGATGCTTTACAAGAAGTTCCGTAAGGGCGAGCCCAAGGATACGAAGCTTCGGAGAGCGTGGAAGAAGTTCAAGTTCACGGTATTCGAGTGGCCGGGATATGTGCTTTCCAGTCCGTTCAAAGCCTTCGACGACGTGAAGTATTATGACGACGGTTCGCTGGCATTCTCCATCATCGTCATTATCCTGTACGGATGGGTCATGCTGGTCAAGTACCGCTACACGGGCTTCCTTGTAAGCTTCGTGGATATCGAACATGTGAACGTGCCGATGATCGTGGGCAGCGCGATCCTTCCCTATGTGGCCTTTATCGCAGGCAACTGGGCGGTGGGCGTGCTCATGTCCGGCAAAGGCAAAGCAGTCCATATCACCAAGGTCGTCGGATATTCCCTGTATCCCGCGCTGTGGCTGAATCTGCTGGGGACATTGCTCTCGAATTTCGTAAGCCTGAATGAGGCCGCTCTGGTAAGCGCCCTGTTCATCCTGGCCTACGTGCTGTTCTTCTTCTATATGTTCGTGGGCACCCTGATGGTGAACCAGTACACATTTACGAAGAACGTGGGAACGCTTCTGTTGTCTGCTGTGGCTTTGCTGATCATCTGCTTTGTGGCAATGCTGTTTGCGACACTCCTCGGACAGTTTGTAAACGACTGGGTACAGATTGTCAGAGAGTTCATGATGCTGTAGAAAGGAGGCATAGAGGATGAGAAAATTCAGAGTTTTATCGTATGGTTTAATATCCGTTCTTTGCCTTACCCTTCTTAGCGGCTGCGGTTCCGGAGAAGAACCTGTCGCCACCACCACGGAGGAGACAGAAAGCTACTGGGAGACGCAGACCTATGACAATGTGAGCGGAGCCGATTTCGTGAAAGTGGGAGAGAGCGCTAAGATGCAGCTGCTCTTAAACCCCGCTACCGGCACCGTCCGCTGGCTGGAGACTGCCACCGGTGCTTTCCAGGATACGAATATGGCGAAGGATGAAGGAATGGCGGGCGCCCTGTCTAACGCAGAGCAGTCTGACCTGATCGTCCGGTATTTCTCCGGCTCCAAGAACGCCAACAAGCTTTACTGGAGCACCAGTACCTACGACTCCTACAGTATGTGCGCGAGCCTTGGCCAGCTGTCCTATCAGCTTATGGATAACGGCGTGCGCATCGTCTATACGCTGGGCGACGACAGTGTTACATACAAGAACTTCCCCTACCGTATTTCGGATGAGAGGATGCAGGAATATGTGATACAGTACTTAAGCAGCTCCCAGCAGGAGATCTTAAAGAGCCGTTATACGCAGTTGTCTTCCGGTGACTGGATCCGCGGCTTTGGCGGCGGCGAAGGTGGTTCTCAGAACCGTCTTGGTACTCTGGCTATGAAGGAGATCTACAATATCTTCTATGAGGTTGGCCAGTATACGGATGAACTGCTGTACGAGGATCTGGCTACCTGGGAGGTTGCTGCCGATGAATATCCCAGCAACTTAAAGATCCGTATCCCGATTGAGTACTATCTGGACGGCGACGAACTGATCGTGAATCTGGATACGTCGAAGATCGAGACCGGCAAGGACAACCCGATCAACAACATCCAGCTGCTGCCGTATTTCCTGAATTCCAGCTCGACGATCGATGCGGAAGAAGGATATATGTTCATTCCGGACGGAAGCGGAGCCCTGATTTATCTGGACAGCACAAAGAACAAAGAATACCATTATCAGGCTCAGTACTTCGGCGGTGATAAACTGGTGGGTTCCAAGACTTACAGCGGTCTGAATAACCTGATGCAGCTGCCGGTACTTGGCATGAAGACTTCCGAGCACACCATTTTCGGAGTGATTGAGGAAGGCGCTGAGGTCGCGACTCTTGATGCGTATGTGAGCGGTACGGATAATTCCGAGCCCTTCAGCAAGATGAAGCTGAGCTTCGAGATCCAGACCCAGCAGATCATGTCTTCCGGTGCCAAGAGCAGTTCCGGCGACTTCAATCTGTACAAGGCATCCACCGATGTCTATGATGAGAACATCACTCTTCGTTATTTCTGGCTGGGCAAGGATGCCGGATATGTGCAGATGGCTCAGTGCTATGCGGATTATCTTGAAGGGAAAGGCGTGCTGACCGAGAAGACGAAGGAAGAGGATCCGCCGTTCTTTGTGGAATTCCTCGGAACGACAGACAAGACCCAGTATATGCTGGGTATCCCCTACGACGGCACGCAGGCGCTGACGACCTTTAAGCAGGCGAAGCAGATCCTGGAGGATGTGACTGCTCAGGGCGTCAAGAACGTGAAGCTGATCTACAGCGGTATCGTCAATGGAGGTATCAACCAGCGGTCCCTGGCTAATAAGGTCAAGTTTGCACCGGGCCTGGGCGGAAGCAGTGATTTCAATGCCCTGAAGACCTATGCGGATTCCATCGGCACGATGATCTATCCGAACCTGCTGCTGCAGACGGCGGATACGAAGGCGAAGCTTTCCAACGAGCTGGTAGCCTGGAACATCATCAATGAGAAAGCGCAGATATACAAGTTCGATCATGTCAAGCATCAGATTGACGAGGAGAACAAGTTCCCGGTTTATATTATTAACCCGAACGCGCTGGCTTCTTACCTTCTGAATGCGAAGGGCTCCTATTCCAGCCTGACCGGATTGAGCAACATGGCGTCGGAAGATCTGTATACCTTTATCAGTACCAATTATGGCGAAGGCGAGGTGTCTCCGTCTACAGGTGCGGATATGATAAAGGATGCTGTTTCGCAGTTTGCGGACGGTATGTCCCTGATGCTGAGCAATCCGATCGTGGACGCTTACGCTTATGCCGATTATATCATGGATGTTCCGGTTGAGAACAGCGGCATGAGAGTGCTTGACGCGTCTGTACCCTTCATGGGCATGGTGCTTGACGGACATCTCCAGTATTCTGCGGAGAGCTCCAACAGGGAGAGCACCGATGTATTCCTGAATATCATGCATGCGATCGAGAGCAACGCGCAGCCGAAGTTCACTCTGATGTACGAGAACAGTTCCCTGCTGACCGGCACGGAGCAGGAGCATTATTTCGCGGTCGATTACTCTTACTGGAAGGACCAGATCGGATTCTATTACAACGAGTACCGGAACTTCTATGATAAGACGAAAGACGCGAAGATCGTGGACCATGAGATCGTAGACCGCAACGACAAGCTCCGCGTGGTGACGTATTCCAACGGAGTGAAGGCGTACTTCAACTACAGCGATCTTGATGAAACACTTGACGGCGTCACGGTTCCGGCATTCTCGTATCTGGTACAGTAAAGGAGGAGTTAAGATGAGTAAAGAAAAGAAAAAATCCGGTAATGCGTCGGCTCTCTCCTGGTATAAGAAAATGGATTTCTCCAAGAAGACTGCGATGTGGGGCGTCATTTTCCTGCTTCCGTGGCTGTTTGGTCTGATCTTCTTCTTCTTAAGGCCCATGGTGAATACCCTGTGGTACTCGCTGTGCAGTATGCAGCTGACAAACGGTAAGTTTTCAGGATCCTTTATCGGAGCCGAGAACTATAAGTGGGTTCTTGGAGTTGATACGAACTTTAACCGGATGTTTGTTGAGGCCTTTACCAACATGGTCAAGGAAGTACCGTTCCAGATCTTCCTGGGCCTGTTCATCGCGATCCTGCTGAACGGCGAGTATAAGGGGAGAGGATTCTTCCGTGCGATCTTCGTGATCCCGATCATCCTGGCCACGGGCGTGGCTTCCCCGACACTGTCCTCCGCTGAGGCACAGTTTACAACGGAGACCGCAGAGGCAGTTATGAACATGGAATGGCTAGAGCAGCTGGTCATCAATTCCGGTATTCCGCAGCAGCTGACTACGCTGTTAGTGGGCTACGTAGAGAATATCTTCGATGTGGTGACAAAATGCGGCGTACAGGTGCTTCTGTTCCTGGCCGGTCTGCAGGCGATTTCTCCGTCCCTCTATGAGGTGGCGAAGATGGAAGGCTGCACCCAGTTCGAGACCTTCTGTAAGATCACGCTGCCCATGGTCTCCCCGACCATTCTGGTGTGCCTGGTCTACAGCATTGCGGAGTCCTTCGCGAACGCGCAGGTAGCTTATGGTGATTCAACGATTGCGTTCTCAAGCTACATCCGCAGTATTACGTTCAACGGCAACGCGGCCTATTACGGCTACGGCGCAGCCATGAGCTTCATCTACTTCGCAGGAACGCTGGCAGCAATCGGCATCATCTGCGGTATCGTGTCGAAGGGGGTGTTCTACTATGACTAAAAAGGGAATGACCCGACAGGAACGGCGCGCGAAAGCGGAGACAACGGCCGGCATCAGCTTCTGGGTAGACTTAAAGAAAGGCCGACTGAGCAAGTATTACATCCAGAAGATCATCCGGAACTTTATCATGTCGCTCTTCCGGTATGTGATCCTGATCTGCCTGGGCTTCATCGTCATTAAGCCGCTCTGGTCGCTTCTGAAGAGCGCGATCACAGCGCCGGCTATGCTGGGCGACAAATCGGTCATGTGGATCCCGCAGCATATTTCCAGGATCTTCATAGACATGTCCATGTCCCAGAGCCTGATGAATTACTGGAAGAGTCTGGCGTATACCCTGCCGGTGACGGTGGCGCTGACAGCCCTGCAGGTAATCTCCGCGGGACTTGCGGCTTACGCGTTCGCGAGACTGAAGTTCAAGGGAAGCGGCATCCTGTTCTTCTTCGTGATCCTGACCATCGTTGTGCCGAGCGACGCGATCATGCTGGCGCAGTACGCTGCGTTCCGTAATTTCGATATCTTCGGAATTATCGGTTTGATCAACGGAACCGGTTCAGGCATCAACCTGATCGGCAAACCGGTGTCTCTGTATATCCTGGCCGGAACCGGTATGGGCCTTAAGAGCGGTCTGTACATTTACTTCCTCCGCCAGGCGGTTAGGGGTCTTCCGATCTCTGTCGAGGAGGCGGCGTTCGTGGACGGCGCAGGTTTCCTGCGTACCTTCTTCACGATCGTTATCCCGAGTATGTCCGGTTCCATCCTGACGGTATCGGTTCTGAGCTTCTTGTGGAACTACACGGATACGTACTACACAAGCCTTCTGAACCCGAATACCAGCCATCTGGCCTACAACCTGTCCTCCCTGTCCGGCAACATCCGCTGGTACATCACTACGGCGGCGCAGACAAATGAGACATGGCTGACGACCATCGATGCGACTAACCCGTTTGTACAGCAGGCTATGATCTCTGCCTGCTCCCTGCTGACGGTGCTGCCGCTGCTGATCATGTACGCGTTCGTACAGAAGAGATTCGTACAGGGCGCGGCTCGAAGCGGTCTGGGCGGCGATTGATCCAAGATTATGTATTTATTGTACGCGGGAATCCCGGCTGCCGCCGGATTCCCGCGTACAGACGCAATTGTATTATGTTGGGGGGAGCGCATTACATGCGTTTATTCCCGCATACTGATACGATTTACCGGGCGATGTCGGGAAGCTTCATTCCGCCATCGCCCGTTTGCTGAATCAGAGTATCATCATACTTGAGCGGCAGCATGTTTTTTAAGAAAAGAAGCAGGAGGTTTCTATGCAGGACTGGTTTAAGAAGGCAAAATTAGGAATATTCATCCACTACGGGATCTACGCCGTGAAAGGCGTATCGGAGTCATGGTCCTTCTATCACGGCTCCATTTCTTATGAAGACTATATGAAGCAGCTGGATGGGTTCACAGCGTCGAAGTTTGACGCGGATAAATGGGCCGATCTGTTTAAGAAGAGCGGTGCGCGCTACAGCGTTCTGACGAGCAAGCATCATGACGGTGTGGCGCTGTTTGATACAAAATACAGTGATCTGAGCGTTGTGAAGAAGTCTCCGGCGGGCCGGGATATTCTGGGCGAATATATCGCGGCCGTCCGCAGGGCGGGACTTAAAGTGGGAGTTTACTATTCCCTTCTGGACTGGTCCCACCCGGATTACGCTTCGGTCTACCCGGACTGGCGGGTGCCGGAAGATCTTAGCACGGTAAACGGCTACAGTTCGCCGAAGGACGGAACGCAGGATAAGGAGGCGTGGCAGAGGTTCCTGCAGTTTGACCGGAACCAGCTGAAGGAGATATTGTCGAACTACGGCAAAGTGGATCTTCTGTGGTTCGACGGAGACTGGGAGCGGAACGCCGAACAGTGGGGGCTGCCGGAGTTTAAGGATTATCTGAAGAGTTTCAATGAAGACCTGATCATCAACAACCGGTTCGCCGGCTACGGCGATTACCTGACGCCGGAGCAGGGGATCCCGGTGAACCGCCCGAAGGGGGTATGGGAGTTCTGTACGACGATCAATTCCTCCTGGGGCTATCAGCACAGGGACAACCATTACAAGTCTCTGCGGCAGATCATTCATATGTTCTGTGACTGCTTAAGCATGGGCGGAAATATGCTTCTCGATATCGGACCCATGGAGGACGGAACCGTGGATCCCAGGCAGGAGGCGGTGCTTCTGGGCCTTGGCGAGTGGATCCGTGCCAATGAGGAAGCGGTCTATGAGTCCGCGGTAGGGATTCCGGTCAATTATTACGGGGACGGAAGCGTTCTGTCGGAGGACGGGCAGACGCTGTATCTCTTCGTTCATAACCGTCCGGCGGAGGCGCTCTGCGTCAAAGGACTTAGGAACCGGGTGAAGAGGGCGACTATCCTTCATTCCGGAAAAGAACTGCGGATGGACGTTCACGGCGGTGCGCCCTGGAACGGGATCCCCGGTATTTTGTGGATCTATATGACCGAAAAGGATTGCGCGGAGATGACAACTGTGGTAAAACTGGAACTGGACGGTCCGGTGCGGCTGTATGACGGCGGCGGTGCGGTCATTACGGATAACCAGTGATCGCTTATCTGCCGGATGCGGCTGAAGATAAAAGCTTATTGCTTTGTCCTGGCTGTAAGACAGGCTGCAGAGGCAGAACGAAAGGTTACAGGCTGCAGAGGCAAAAGAACAGATCGTAACAGCTGCATGAGCAGTATGAACAAAGAGTACGGATCTGCATCGGCAGGATAAAATGAAACAACGGAGGAAACTGGATATGGATCTAACCGAAAACCATGGGCGGCTTGAGGAATACCGTAAGCGCGCCAGAGAGATCGTCAGTCAGATGACGCTGGAGGAGAAGATATTCCAGACGCTTTACAACGCCCCGGCGATCGAACGGCTGGGCATCAGGGCGTACAACTGGTGGAACGAGGCGCTTCACGGCGTGGCAAGAGCCGGCGTGGCGACGGTATTTCCCCAGTCCATCGGTCTGGCGGCTACATTTGACGAAGATCTGATCGAAGAGATCGCCGACGCGATCTCCACGGAGGCTAGAGGCAAATTCAATCTCCAGCAGGCCAAGGACGACACGGACATTTACAAAGGCCTGACTTTCTGGTCTCCGAACGTGAACATTTTCCGGGATCCGAGATGGGGCAGAGGTCATGAGACCTTCGGGGAAGATCCGTATCTGACTTCCCGCATGGGCGTAAGGTTCGTGAAAGGCATTCAGGGTCATGATGAGAAATACTTAAAGGCGGCGGCCTGCGCCAAGCATCTGGCGGTCCACAGCGGCCCGGAGGGCGTAAGGCACGGCTTCAATGCGGTCGTAGGAAAGCAGGATCTCTATGAGACCTATCTGCCGGCCTTCAAGGCCTGCGTTCAGGAAGGTCATGTGGAGGCGGTCATGGGCGCCTACAACCGTGTCAACGGCGTGCCCTGCTGCGCCAATCACGAACTGATCGAGGAGATCGTCCGGGACGAATTCGGATTCGAGGGCCATTTTGTCAGCGACTGCGGCGCGATCCAGGATATCTGCGACGGCCATCATATCGCCGCGACCTATAAGGACGCGGCGGCGATGGCGATGGAGAACGGCTGCGACTTAAACTGCGGGAAAATGTTCTATTTCCTGAAGCAGGCCGTGGAGGAAGGCAAGGTGTCGGAGAAGCGGATCGACGAGGCGGTCGAGAGGCTCTTTACGACCCGGATCAAGCTCGGCGTGCTGGACCGGAAGGAGGAGAATCCATTCGACCGAATCCCTTATACAGTAGTGGACAGCGAACCGATGCGCCGGCTGAATGAAGAGGCGGCCGCCCGCTGCGTGGTGCTTCTGAAGAATGAAGGCAGTCTGCTGCCGCTGGATCTGTCGAAGATAAAGACCATCGGCGTGATCGGTCCCAACGCGGACAGCCGCAGGGCGCTGGTGGGCAATTACGAGGGAACCGCTTCCCATTATTGGACGGTTCTGGAAGGGATCCAGGACTATGTGGGCGATCGCGCCCGGGTCATGTATTCGGAGGGCTGCCATCTGTATAAGGACCGTACCAGCGGGCTGGCGGAGGCCAACGACCGGATGAGCGAGGTGAAAGGAGTCTGTGATAACAGCGATGTGGTCGTGGTCTGTCTGGGACTCGACGCCAGTATCGAGGGAGAGGAAGGCGACGCCAATAATGAGTACGGCAGCGGCGATAAGCCCGATCTGAACCTGCCGGGCCTGCAGGAGGAAGTCCTTAAGGCGGCCTGCGCGAGCGGAAAGCCGGTGATCCTCGTGCTTCTGTCCGGAAGCGCGCTGGCGGTGGACTGGGCCCAGGAGCATGTGCCGGCGATCCTGCAGGGGTGGTATCCGGGCGCCTGCGGCGGCAAGGCGATCGCGAAGATCCTGTTCGGGGAGAAATGTCCGGAAGGGAAACTGCCGGTGACCTTCTATCATAAAGACGACGTGCTGCCGGATTTTGAGGACTACAGCATGAAGGGGCGGACCTACCGGTATATGAAGAATGAGGCGCTGTATCCCTTCGGGTACGGGCTGTCGTATACGAGTTTCGCGTATGAGAAAGTTTGCGCGGAGGTGCCAGCGGATGATCCGGAGGCCGCGGCAGAGAGTTGTCCAGACAGGAAGGAAAGCGTCAGTGGAAATGCAGCCGCAGAAAACAGCGTTAAATTTGGAAGTGGCTACCCTGAAGAGACTGGCGGGGATGACTGCCTGGATGAGAAGAAGGCTGCGGTAATAATCCATGCGCTGGTAAAGAATACCGGTTCCGCTGCGGGTGCGGAAACCGTGCAGGTCTATGTAAAGATCCTTGGTGAAGATACCCCTAACGCCCAACTGAAAGGCATCTGCAAGGTGCGTCTCGCGCCCGGTGAAGAGAAAACTGTGGAGATCTCGCTTCCAAGAGAGGCGTTCGGGCTTTACGACGAAGAAGGGCATTTCCATATCCATACCGGCGGGGCTTTTGTCTATGTGGGCGGACAGGGACCGGACGCGCGGTCGGCGGCTCTGACGGGGCAGAAGGTGCACTGTCTGACGGTTTCTATCACCGATTAAGCGTATTAATAAGGTTGTAATAGAATAGGACTGCAATAAAACAAATCGGCACAGCCTAATGCAAAAAGCGCAGGGCAGGATGCACATATAGTGCCGGAAAAAATCTACATATCAAGACGGAGAGAGAACTATGCAGAAACAATTACTGAATGAAGGCTGGCAGATGCGGGAATACGGCGCGGGAGAGTATCTGAGCGCCGCGGTGCCCGGAAGCGTTTTTCTGGATCTTCTGAAGAACGGGCGGATCGAGGATCCGTTTTACCGGGACAACGAACTTAAGACGCTGCCCTTAAGCGACCGGGATTACGAATACCGCACGGTGTTCGGCGTGTCGGAGGAGCTGCTGGGCTGCGACGAGGTGCTGCTGCATTTTGACGGCATCGACACGCTGGCCACGATCATGCTGAACGGCCAGGTAGTGGGAGAGGCGAAGAATATGCACCGGGTCTGGGAATTCCCGGTGAAGGGGATTCTCAGGCCGGACGGAAATGAACTCCATATCGTGTTCCATTCCCCGACGAAATTCATCGCGGAGAGTTACGAGGAGAATCCGATTCCCGGCGACGCCAACGGCATGAAGGGCATGCCGCGGCTCAGGAAAGCCCACTGCATGTTCGGATGGGACTGGGCGCCGCGGATCCCGGACTCGGGACTTTACCGGCCGGTGAGTCTGCTGGGGATTGAGAAGGCGCGGATTGACAGCGTCTATATCGAACAGAAGCATGAAGACGGAAAGGTACGGCTTGCGCTGACGGTGGAGACGGAGACGGCCGGCGCGGCGGCAGCCCGCAGCGCGGTGAAAGCTGTGGCCGGAGCGGTGGTAGCGCTTGAATCGGATAAGGCTGCAGACGGAACAGCGCTTGCAGTGACCAAATCAATGCTTTCGCTTGAAGCAGAAAAAAACGCGGCGGCTGGGGCAGCTCCTGTATCCGCAGCGGCTGCATTTACTTACTGCGTGACTGTGACAGACCCGAACGGCTGCGAAACTGTTTATACGGACAGTCCGTCGGAGATCGTGATCGAGGATCCGCAGCTCTGGTGGCCCAACGGTCTGGGCGCGCAGCCGCTTTATACGGTGCGGGTGGAGTTGCTGGAGAGCGGATGCATAGAGGTCGGAGAATCGGCCGGACACACGGAAACTGGCAGCCGGGCGGATAAAAAAAGCGTGTCCGATACAGACTCCTGTGTCCTCGACACCTGGCAGCGCCGCATCGGCCTGCGGACCATGACCATGCATCGGGTCAAAGACCAGTACGGCGAGAGCTTTGCGCACGAGGTCAACGGCGTGCCGTTCTTCGGCGTCGGCGCGGACTATATCCCGATGGACAGCCTGGTGGCCCGGGTGGACGCAGAGAAGACCAGGAAGTTCGTCGCAGCGGCGAAGGATGCCAATTTCAATGTGATGCGCGTCTGGGGCGGCGGCTATTATCCCGATGATTTCTTCTTCGACGCCTGCGATGAATGCGGACTGGTCGTGTGGCAGGATTTCATGTTCGCCTGCTGCGTCTACGACCTGACGGAGGATTTCGAGGCGAATATCACGGCGGAATTTATCGACAATGTGAAGCGGATCCGCCATCACGCCTCTCTGGGGCTCTGGTGCGGCAACAACGAGATGGAGCTGTTCCTTGCCGATGAAAAGAAGGTCTGGTGCGATAATCCAATCCGCTACAGCGATTATATCAAGATGTACGAGTACCTGATCCCGAAGGTGCTGAAGAAATACGATCCGCAGACCTATTACTGGCCAGCGAGCCCGTCCTGCGGCGGCGGCTTCGACAAGCCCAACGATGAGAACCGGGGCGACGTCCATTACTGGAAGGTATGGCACGGCGGACTGCCGTTTTCCGCTTACCGGAGGCTGTTCCCGCGGTATATGTCGGAATTCGGCTTCGAGTCCCTGCCGGCGCTTAAGACGGTCGAGACCTTCACGGAGCCGGAGGACCGGAATATTTTCTCCTACGTGATGGAGAAGCATCAGCGCTGCGCTTTCGGCAACGGTACGGTCATGCGCTATATGGAGCAGACCTATCTGTATCCGACCAGCCTGGACATGATCATTTACGGATCACAGCTGATGCAGGCGGAGGCGATGCGCAACGGCGTGGAGCATTTCCGGCGGAACCGGGGACGCTGCATGGGCGCGGTGATCTGGCAGTTTAACGACTGCTGGCCGGTGGCCAGCTGGGCCATGGTGGATTATTTCGGACGCTGGAAAGCGGTCATGTACTGCGCGAAACGGTTCTTCGCGCCGCTCCTTTTGTCCTGCGAGGAGGAGGGCATGCACACCCAGACGCCGAACCTGAATACCCAGCCCTTCGACTATGAGAAATCCATCCGGCTCTGCGCGAACAATGAGACGCTCACGGAGCGGCAGGTGACGATTCGCTGGCAGCTTCGGGACGCTTCGGCGCGGATCCTTCGGGAAGAAAGCTGCGAGATGACCCTGGCGCCCATGTCGGCGACATGGCTTGACAAGGTGGAACTGCCGGATGCGGATGTATTTGAGAATTACGTGAGCTACCAGATGGAGGCGGACGGCGAGATCGTATCGCAGGAGACGGTGCTGTTCTGTTTCCCGAAGTATTTCCATTTCCATAAGCCGGCGTTTGAGGTGAAGGTGGAAGGCGATGAGCTGGTCGTAAGCGCGGACTGCTTCGCGAAGGGCGTGCGGATCCTGAACGCGGACGACGATATGTGCCTGGAGGACAATTATTTCGATATGAACGGCGGAACCCGGCGCGTGAAGATCGTTGAAGGGAAACCGGAGGGGATCACCGTCAGCAGCATATATGATATCCGTTAGATCGTATTAGCAGTTATTTGTTGTTGAATTGTTTTGGATGAGAGCCGTTGCCCTGGAGGACACTTTGGATGCGTGCATTCCGGGGCGGCGGCTCTTTTGCTGGTGACAGATTTTTTATGTCTGCAGCGGGGCAAATGAACGTTTATTCAACATACAATGATCCGCTGTTGCCAGTTCCCTGGTATCGATGCAGATGTTCGCTTCACTACACTGCCGTATCACAAGTTTGTAAAAGAAAAGCGTTGACATTTGCATGGAATGGATTTATAATGTTGAAAGTTTTTTGAGGAAATAGTTCCTTAAAAACTGACAAAAAACGCAATTGTGCGTGCCGGAAACAGTCCGGCAAAGAAAGAATGAGGAGGAAACTATTATGAAAAAGGCATTCGCATTAGGTATGGCGATTGTGATGGCCGCTTCTCTGACTGCCTGTGGCGGCGGTTCCGGAAGTACCACGACGACGGCCGCTTCTTCTGAGACCACGGCTGCAGCCGCTGACGGCGGCGCATCGGCCGGCGGCACACTGAAGATCGGCGTGATCGGACCGCTTACGGGCCCGGCGGCTGCTTACGGACAGGGCGTCCGCAACGCGGTAGAACTGGCTGTGAAGGAAGTGAATGATGCCGGCGGTATCGGCGACGGGATCATGATCGAGATGAACGCGCAGGACGACGAGCATGACGCTCAGAAGTCTGTCAACGCGTACAATACCCTGAAGGACTGGGGCGTACAGATGATCATCGGATCCGTTACTTCCGCTCCCTGCATCGCGGTAGCTGCTGAGACCGAGGCTGACAATATGTTCCAGATCACTCCGTCCGGTTCCGCAGTCGAGTGCGTGGCCCCGGACAACGTGTTCCGTGTCTGCTTCGCTGACCCGGATCAGGGTTCTGCTGCCGCCCAGTACATCGGCGAGCATAAGCTGGCTACGGATGTGGCTATCATTTACGACAGCTCCACCGAGTATTCCACCGGTATCCGCGAAGCGTTCGTGGAAGAGGCTGCCAACCAGGGCCTGAACATCGTTGCCGATGAAGCGTTCACCGCTGACAACGCGACCGATTTCTCCGTACAGCTGACCAAGGCGAAGGATGCCGGCGCTACGCTGGTGTTCTGCCCCTTCTATTATCAGGAGGCTTCCATCGTTCTGAGCCAGGCCGACTCCATGGGTTATGACCCGATCTTCTTCGGCGTGGACGGCATGGACGGTATCCTGTCTGTAGAGAATTTCGACACTTCCCTGGCTGAGGGCGTTATGCTGCTGACTCCGTTCTCCGCGACAGAGGAATCCAGCAAGGCGTTTACAGACGCGTATGTGGCCGCTTACGGCGAGACCCCGAACCAGTTCGCTGCCGACGCTTACGATGCGGTATACGCGATCAAGGCCGCGGTAGAGAAGAGCGGCGTTACGCCGGATATGAGCGTTTCCGATATCTGCGAGGCGATGAAGACCGCTATGACGGAGATCACGATCGACGGTCTGACCGGCGCAGGCATGACCTGGAACGCGGCCGGCGAGCCCAATAAGGCTCCGAAGGCTGCTATGATCGTGGACGGCGTCTATGTGATGCAGTAAATGACCGCGGTGCGGTTAGAGGATAAGTCAGTAATAAGATTGATCAAATAAGATCCGACGTGGGGTCGCTGTAACAGGCGGCCCCATTTTGTGGATTATTGCGTGAAAATTCTTGCGCGCCCTTTTTACATATGCTATAATTTTATTTGATATTGTGTTTGACGTGGAAAGACATCTGTATGCACGGATGGGACATCGTGCAGAGGTTTTTGCAATATGCTATGCAGAAACTTTTGAGGAAATGTCTGTGGGAGTTTTACGGAAGAATCCGAAGAGAGGGAGGACAGATATGGGATTTCTGTCATATTTTATCAGCGGCGTCAGCCTGGGGGCAGTCTACGCGATCATCGCCCTGGGCTACACCATGGTTTACGGTATCGCCAGAATGCTGAATTTCGCCCATGGTGACATCATCATGGTCGGTGGGTTCGTGATCTTCACGATCGTGAGTACGCTGGGAATGCCGCCGCTTCTGGGCATCGTTGTAGCGGTAGCGGCATGTACGGTTCTGGGCGTGACGACGGAGCGGGTAGCTTACCGGCCGCTTCGCGAGGCGTCCTCTCTCGCGGTTCTGATCACGGCCATCGGCGTCAGCTACCTCCTTCAGAATATCGCGCTTCTGGTGTTCGGCTCCAATCCGCGGCAGTTCACGTCGGTCGTGACGCTGCCGAATCTGGTGCTGGCGGGGGGCGCGCTTACGATTTCTTCCACGACCATCGTGACGATCATCAGCTGTATCATCATTATGGTTGCGCTGACCGCGTTTATCAATAAGACAAAGATCGGGCAAGCCATGCTGGCGGTCTCCGAGGACCGCGGCGCGGCGTCCCTGATGGGCATCGATGTAAATAAGACCATCGCGGTGACATTTGCCATCGGTTCGGCCCTGGCAGCCATCGCCGGAGCACTGCTCTGTTCGGCGTACCCGTCCCTGACTCCCTATACCGGTTCCATGCCCGGCATCAAGGCGTTCACGGCGGCTGTGTTCGGCGGCATCGGATCGATTCCGGGAGCGCTGATCGGCGGCATCATTCTGGGCGTCATCGAGAACCTGTCAAAAGCGTATATTTCCTCCCAGCTGTCGGACGCGATCGTGTTCGCGGTGCTGATCATCGTGCTCCTGGTACGTCCCACCGGCATCCTGGGCAGGAAGATCAACGAGAAAGTGTAGGTGACGGACATGATGAAGAATAAAGTACGGATTCAAAATGCAGTCACCTACGGGATGGTCATCCTGTTCTGGGCGGTGATCCAGATCATGGATAAGACCGGTCATCTGAGCAGCCTGTTTAAGGGGCTTCTGGTTCCGCTCTGTATGTACGCGATCCTGGCGGTATCGCTGAATCTGACCGTGGGCATCCTGGGAGAGCTGAGCCTGGGTCACGCGGGATTCATGTGCCTGGGCGCGTTTTCCGGCGCGTTTCTGACCAACTGCCTGGAGACGGCGGTTCCCAGCGTGGGACTGCGCTTCTTTCTGGCGCTGATCCTGGGCGCGCTGGTGGCGGGAGTCTTCGGTCTGCTGATCGGTATTCCGGTCCTGCGGCTGAAAGGTGACTATCTTGCTATTGTGACATTGGCTTTCGGCGAGATCATCAAGAACCTGATCAACGTCCTCTATGTGGGGCGTGACGCCAACGGGTTTCATTTTTCCATGAAAGATACCACCTCCCTCGGTATGGATAAGGAGACCGGGGTGGTTCTCATAAAGGGAGCGCAGGGCATTACTGGGACGCCGCGGGCGGCCACCTTTACGATTGGGATCCTTTTGCTTCTTCTGACGCTGTTTATCGTGCTGAACCTGATCCATTCCAGGACCGGGCGGGCGATCATGTCCATCCGCGACAACCGGATCGCGGCAGAGTCCATCGGCATCAATATTACCAAATACAAGCTGATGGCATTCTCCATCTCGGCGGCCCTGGCGGGCATGGCCGGCGTGCTTTACGCCCACAGCCTGTCCACGCTGCAGGCTTCGTCCAACAACTTCGGCTACAATAAGTCGATCCTGATCCTGGTATTCGTGGTGCTGGGCGGCCTTGGCAATATGCGCGGCTCCATCATCGCGGCCATGCTTCTGACGGCGCTGCCGGAACTGCTGCGCGGACTCAACGACTACCGTATGCTGATCTATGCCATCGTGCTGATCGTCATGACGATCTTCAATTCCAGCCCGAAGGCGATCGAGCTGAGAAGCGTGGTCATGAGCAGGCTGCGCGGCGGCGCGAAGAAGGAGGTGGCGTGAGATGGCGGCAGATAACAAGTCTGTGAAAATGACGGGCGGCGCGGTGAAAAACGGCGCGTCCTCGGGACAGGCGGCCGGCACAAAAGATTCCGGCGCGGTTCCGACCCTGGAAGTTAAGAATCTCAGCATTTCCTTCGGCGGCCTGAAAGCCGTGGACGGTTTCAACGTGGTCATCGGGAAAGGCCAGCTCTACGGTCTGATCGGTCCCAACGGCGCCGGCAAGACGACCGTATTCAATCTGCTGACCGGCGTATATAAGCCGGACACCGGCACGATTCTTCTGGACGGCAAGAACATTACCGGCAAGAAGACCATCGAGATCAATCAGGAGGGCATCGCCAGGACATTCCAGAATATCCGCCTTTTCAAGGAACTGAGCGTTCTGGACAATGTCAAGGTGGGCCTGCACAATCATCACAAATATTCCACGCTGGAAGGTATTCTGCGTCTGCCGTCCTTCTATAAGGTCGAGAAGGAGATGAACGAGCGGGCGATGGAGCTTCTGTCCGTCTTCGATCTGGACAAGGAGTGCGATTACAAGGCGTCCAACCTTCCCTACGGCAAGCAGCGGAAGCTGGAGATCGCCAGGGCGCTGGCCACGGATCCGAAGCTTCTGCTTCTGGACGAGCCTGCGGCCGGCATGAACCCCAACGAGACCGCGGAACTGATGGAGACCATCCGCTTCGTCCGGGAGAAATTCAACATGACGATCCTTCTGATCGAGCATGATATGAAGCTGGTGGCCGGCATCTGCGAGAGGCTGACGGTGCTGAATTTCGGCCAGGTGCTGACCCAGGGCGAGACCTCGGAAGTGCTGAACGACCGCCGCGTGATCACGGCGTATCTCGGAGAGTAGGAGGAGAGGACATGGCGATACTGGAAGTCAAGGATCTGGAAGTCTATTACGGCGTGATCCAGGCCATCAAGGGAATCTCCTTCGAAGTGAATCAGGGAGAGATCATCGCGCTGATCGGCGCGAACGGCGCCGGCAAGACCACGACGCTGCAGACCATCACGGGACTGATCCCGGCCAAGGCCGGCAAGATCATTTATAACGGAACCGATATCACGAAGACGCCCGGCTATAAGCTGGTGTCCATGGGCATCGCCCATGTGCCGGAAGGCAGGCGGGTGTTCGCGGAGATGACGGTTTTACAGAACCTGCGTATGGGCGCCTACACCCGTAAGGACAAGGCGGAGGTGGAAGAAACCTTAAAGAGCATCTACAAGCGTTTCCCGCGTCTTGAGGAGCGCAGGAACCAGCCGGCCGGTACCTTAAGCGGCGGCGAACAGCAGATGCTTGCCATGGGCCGTGCCCTGATGTCGCGGCCGAAGCTGATGCTGATGGACGAGCCGTCCATGGGCCTGTCGCCGATCTATGTGAACGAGATCTTCGACATTATCAAGGAGATCCACAAAAGCGGCACCACGGTCCTTCTGGTGGAACAGAACGCGAAGAAGGCCCTGTCCATCGCCGATAAGGCGTATGTGCTGGAGACCGGGAAGATCGTCTTAAGCGGCGACGCCCGTGAGATGATGGACAACGAGCAGGTCAAGAAGGCATATCTAAGCGAATAAAACAGTCATACGATTTTCCCCTTGCTGCATATATTTGTACCACCACAGCAAGGGGGTTATTTTTATGGAAATGTATTCGGTATACCGGGATATCAAAGCCCGGACCGGTGGCGAGATCTATCTGGGTGTGGTCGGCCCGGTTCGCACCGGCAAGTCCACGTTTATCAAGAGATTCATGGAACTGATGGTACTCCCCAGCATGGAAGACGAGCATGCCAGGACCCAGACCAGGGACGAACTGCCCCAGAGCGCTGCGGGCAAAATGATCATGACGACGGAACCCAAATTTATTCCGAAGGAAGCCGCGCAGATCAAACTGGACGACGCGGTGTCCGCTAAGGTGCGCCTGATCGACTGCGTCGGCTTCATGGTGGACGGGGCCGCGGGGCATCTGGAAAATGACAGCGAGCGCCTGGTGAAGACGCCCTGGTACGACTATCAGATCCCGTTCACAAAGGCGGCGGAGATCGGAACGCGGAAGGTGATCACGGATCACTCCACGATCGGCCTGGTGGTGACGACGGACGGCAGTATCGGCGATATCAGGAGAGCGGCTTATGTGCCGGCGGAGGAGCAGACCATAGAGGAACTGAAGGAGATCGGGAAGCCGTTTCTGGTGCTTTTAAATTCCGTGAAGCCGTATTCGGACGAGACGGCGCAGCTGGCCGGGGAAATGGAGCAGAAATACGGCGTTTCCGTGCTTCCCGTTAACTGCGAACAGCTCAGGAAGGAAGACATTTTCCGGATCCTGCAGATGGTTCTGAATGAATTCCCGGTGACGCAGATGAATTTCCGGATCCCCAAATGGATGGAGATCCTGCCTGCGGATCACTGGCTGAAAGCCGGGGTGATTACGGCGGTAAAGGAACTGATGGGCAAGGTGACCCAGATGAAGGACGTAGCCGCGGCGCTTGCGTCGGCGGCTGCGGAGGCGGTGCGCGGGATGAAGGCGGATAAGATGGATCTCTCGGACGGAACGGTGGAAGTCGCCGTCGATGTGGACGACGGATATTATTATCAGATCCTGAGCGATTATGTGGGAATGCCGATCGACGGCGAGTGGCAGCTGATGCAGACGCTTGGCGCCCTTGCGAAGATGAAGAAGGAATATGATAAGGTCCAGAACGCGCTGAGTCAGGTACGGCTGCGGGGTTACGGGGTGGTGACGCCGGAGAAGTCGGAGATCATCCTGGATGAGCCGCAGGTGATCCGCCACGGCAACAAGTATGGCGTGAAAATGCGGGCGGAGGCGCCGTCGATCAATATGATCAAAGCCCATATCGAGACGGAGATTGCGCCGATCGTGGGGAGCCAGCAACAGGCGGAGGATCTGATCGCGTACATAAAGAAGAATGCGGCGGAGAGCGAGGATGGGATCTGGAAGACCAATATCTTCGGGAAGTCTATTGAGCAGATCGTGGAGGACGGGATTCAGGCGAAGGTGGCGCAGCTGACGGAGGATTGTCAGGTGAAGCTGCAGGATGCGCTGCAGAAGATCATTAATGACTCTAATGGGGGGATGATCTGCATTATCATCTGAGGGGATATGCAGAAGGTTGGTTGAGAGATTTACGGCCTGGGGTATGGTCGCGGGGGGTACGCGGACGGAAGACCCGGCGCCTGCACTCATGGTTACGGAGGGAAGAGAATCTAAGACAAAAAAGAACCGGTTTGGGGGGCACTGTCAAATTCGCGGGAATTTCTGAAGAAATTCCCGCTCAGGTTGACACTGCGTCCATGACTTGTGGTCATGGCCGCAGACCCCCCAAACCGGCCCTTTTTCGCCTAAGATTCTCTAACCCTCCTCCACAAATCGCGCAGCCGCCGGGTCTTCCGTCCGCTGTGCTTCGCAGGCGCGGGGATGCAATATACCTCGCTCCCGGAAAAACCAGCGAAGGAAGCATACTCCTCCTGAGGTGAATTTTGTGAGCGGTGAAAAGACTTAGCGAACAGTGATTTGCGTTGGTGCGAAAAATGGAAGGACCAGTAAAGTACCCTCTCAGATGCACCCAGGCTGGTTCCATTTTTCGCACCTGCCCTTAGCAAATCGCTGTGAACTTAGGCTTTTCCCGCGAGCAAACCTGAACCTCAGGAGGAGTATGCTTCCTTCGCGTCTCTCCCGCGAATGTTTCTCTGCGAATGTCTCTCCCGCGAATATGTGCCATCTATTTTCAAATCATTGCATCGTCTTGTAAAACTGCATTTGAAACTGCATTTTCCGCTATCTTTTTTGCCGTCCATGCGTTATACTTCTGTAGGGAGGAGCGGAGACCATGCGGAAAAGGAGATTACAGAGAGAGGCCATCCGCCTATAAAGATATGAACAGGGATTCCGAAAGGAATATAAGGCAAAGAAACCAGGTAAACCAAAGAAAAACACCGAAAGCGTCGAAAGCGCCGGAACCGGAGATCAATCTGGACATGCTGTGGCCGCCGGAGAATGACGCGGATTATCCGGACGATGATACGGATGGTACATATCTGGATGAGGACTACCCGGACGAAGGGTATATTGACGAAGAATATCTGAAAGATATATATTCGGAAGAAGAATACACAGACGAGGAGTATCCGGACGGTGCATATCCGGAGGAGAACGGTGCAGACGGCGATTATTCGGATAACGTATATGCAGAGGAATACGATCCGAAAGCAGGAAGATCCGGGAGAGATACCGCCGGCCGGCGCGCGAAACCGGCAAAGGCCGGAAAGAGGCGGAAGAAAAAACGCTTCCATCCGGGAAGGATTCTTCTGCTTCTGATCCTGCTTATTGCCGCCGCGGGCGGGCTCTGGGTCTTTGCGGTCAATACCGTCTATGACCGGATGCATTACGATCCCATTGAGTCTTTACAGTATACGGCCATGGAGACGGAAGGCGTCACCAATATCCTTCTGATCGGCAATGATTCCCGCGAGGACAGCGACGACGGACGTTCGGACGCCATGCTGCTGGTATCCATCAATAACCGGACGAAGAAGATCTATATGACTTCCTTCCTGCGGGACATGTATGTAGAGATACAGGGCCATAAGAATAACCGCCTGAACGAGGCGTATTCCTTCGGCGGCCCCGAGCTTCTGATGGAGACGATCCGGCTGAATTTCGGGATCGAAGTGAACCGGTACATGCTTGTGAATTTCCAGGCGTTTGCCCATCTGGTGGACGCGGCGGGCGGCGTCGATCTGGAGCTGACCAACGGAGAGGTGATCTATGTCAACGGCTATCTGGCGGAATACAATATGCTGGAGAACCGGACTCCCGGCACGGATTATCTGGACGAGACGCTGAGCGGTATGATCCATCTGAACGGGCCGCAGGCCCTGGCTTACTGCAGGAACCGCTATATCGGCACGGATTTCGCCCGAACGGGGCGGCAGAGGAAAGTGCTGTCCGCGCTTGTGGAGAAGGCGCCGGCTATCCTGGCCGGTCATTTCATGGATCTGATCCGTGATCTGCCGGAAGACCTGACGACGAATCTTACAAAGGACGAATGTATGCGCCTGAGCCTTATGGCGCCCGCGGCGGTTGTCTACGGGATCGAACAGCAGAGTATCCCCGTAAGCGGAAGCTATTCGGACGCCAGGATCCGGGACATGGCGGTGCTTGAGGTGGATTTTGAGACGAACAGGCAGTTCCTGCGCGAGAGTATTTACGGTGAACAGTAAAAATGGGAACGCAATTGTAAAATCGGTTCCGTCGTGATATACTGATTACAGGAATCGGAGAAGAAAGCGGGGACAGGCGTATGAAGCTTACATTTATCGGAGCGGATCACGAAGTGACGGGAAGCTGCCATTATCTGGAATGCGGACAGACGAAGCTTCTTGTGGACTGCGGTATGGAACAGGGAGTCAATGTATATGAGAACGCGGAGCTGCCGGTCAGTTATGCGCAGATCGACTATGTGCTCGTGACTCACGCCCATGTGGATCACACGGGCTACCTGCCGCTGATCTACGCGAGAGGATTCCGGGGGGAGATCATCACTACGGTCGCCACCGGCGATCTGTGCGGGATCATGCTCCGTGACAGCGCCCACATCCAGGAGATGGAGGCGGAGTGGAAGAACCGGAAGGCCCGACGGGCCGGCCGCGCGGAGGTGGATCCGCTTTATACGGTAAACGACGCGGAGGGAGCGCTTCAGCTTCTCAGAACGCAGGAATACGATGAGATCGTGAAGCTGAACGACGATATTTCCCTGCGTTTTACGGACGCGGGACATCTGCTTGGTTCGGCGTCCATCGAGGTCTGGTGCCGTGAGGACGGCGTGGAGAAGAAGATCGTATTCTCCGGAGACATCGGCAATAAGCATAAACCGCTGATCCGCGATCCCCAGTACATCGGCGAGGCGGATTATGTGGTCATGGAGTGTACCTACGGCGACCGCAGCCATGAGGTGGAAGGCGGCCGGAAGACCACGGAAGAACATATCGCGCGGTTTGCGAAGATCATCCAGGAGACGCTGGATAAGGGCGGCAACGTGGTGATCCCGGCGTTCGCGGTGGGGCGCACCCAGGAGCTTCTGTATTTCCTGCGCAAGATCAAGCTGGACCATATGATCCAGGGCCACGACGGTTTTGAAGTCTATGTGGACAGCCCTCTGGCGATTGAAGCGACCCATGTGTTTAAGAAGAACCTGCTGCGCTGCTACGACGAGGAGACGAAGAAACTGGTGGAGCAGGGGATCAATCCCATCGAATTCCCCGGCCTCAGGCTGGCGGTCACCAGCGACGAGTCCAAGGCGATCAATTTCGATACGAAGCCGAAGGTGATCATTTCGGCGGCCGGCATGTGCGACGCGGGACGGATCCGCCATCATCTGAAGCATAATCTGTGGCGGCCGGAGTGCTGCGTGGTGTTTGCCGGCTATCAGGCGGCGGCGACCCTTGGCCGCGCCCTGATGGATGGGGCGGCGTCTGTGAAGATCTTCGGCGAGACCATCGATGTAGAAGCCAGGATCGCCGAACTTCCGGGCTTAAGCGGCCACGCGGACCGGGAAGGACTCCTGGAGTGGATCCGCGCGTTTCAGAAGAAGCCGCAGATGGTGTTCATGGTCCATGGCGAGGACAAGGTCTGCGATGTGTTCGCGGAGCAGTTAAACCGGGCGGAGAAGCTGACGGCGTCGGCGCCGTTTTCCGGTTCGGTCTATGATCTGGCAGCCGGCCGGTGGATTAAGCAGACCGAGGGCGTGCCGGTCGTGAAGGAGACCGCCGGGAAGAGGCGCGCCGACAGCGTATTCGCCAGACTCGTGGCGGCCGCGGAACGGCTCATGCAGGTCGTGCGGAAGAATGAAGGCGTATCGAACAAGGATCTGGCGAAGTTCGCCGATCAGATCCATTCGCTGTGCGACAAGTGGGACCGGTAGGGATGTATGCGGCAGAAGCCGGACTGTAAGGCAGAATAAGGGAGAATAAGCGATATGGGAAAAGTAATGATCTATACGGACGGCGCCGCCCGGGGCAACCCCGACGGCCCCGGAGGCTACGGGACCATTCTTCAGTATACGGACAGGAAAGGCGACGTATATGAGAAATGTATTTCCGCAGGCTACGAGCGCACCACGAACAACCGTATGGAACTGATGGCCGCCATCGCCGGCCTGGAAGCGCTCAACCGTCCCTGCGAGGTGGAGATCTATTCGGATTCCCGGTACCTGACCGACGCCTTTAACCAGGGCTGGATCGACAACTGGGTCAGCAATAACTGGCGGCGCGGCAAAAGCGGTCCGGTGAAGAACATCGACCTGTGGGAGAGGCTCCTTGCGGCCAAACGCTGCCACCGGGTGACGTTTATCTGGGTGAAAGGCCATGCGGGGAATCCTTTAAATGAACGGTGCGACCTTCTGGCGACTTCGGCGGCGGACGGCAGCGATCTGCTGGTGGATGAAGGCGTGGAGGAAGCGCTGTAAGGGCATAGAAATACAAAATCAGTACGCAGGAGTAAGTAGTCGGTATGCTGTTTAATTCGCTGGAGTTCCTGATCTTTTTTCCGATCGTTGTAATCGTGTTTTTCGCTGTTCCGAAGAGATGGAAGAATCTGTGGCTTCTGGCGGCCAGCTATTATTTTTATATGTGCTGGAACGCCAGATATGCCCTGCTTCTGCTTTTTTCCACAGCGGTTACCTATTTAAGCGGACTCCTCATGGATCGGGTCCAGAAAAGCGGCCTCTCCAGGAGACGGAAAGAAAACCGCAAGAAGGCGGTCGTAGCCGTCAGCCTCTTTCTGAACCTGTTCATCCTTTTCTATTTCAAATATATCAATTTCGCTCTGGAGACGCTTAAGCAGCTCTTTGCGCTGATCCATATCGAACTTCATGTGCCGTTCTTCGACGTGCTTCTTCCGGTAGGGATCTCGTTCTATATCTTTCAGGCGCTCGGTTATACCATGGATGTATACCGTGAGAAGATCTCCGCCGAGAGAAATTTCTTCCAGTACGCGCTGTTTGTCTCGTTCTTCCCGCAGCTGGTGGCGGGTCCCATCGAACGTTCCGGAAACCTCTTAAAGCAGCTTAAGGATCCGAAGCCGTTCGATTATGATTCGGTTCGTACCGGCCTTCTGCTTATGCTTTGGGGACTGTTCTTAAAAGTGGTGATCAGCGACCGGTGCGCGGTCCTTGTCAATACCGTCTATGGCGATTATCAGAACTTTCAGGGGTATGGCCTGATTCTTGCCAACCTCCTGTTTGGCGTACAGATATACTGCGATTTTATGGGATATTCGGTCGTCGCGAAAGGCGCGGCCTGCGTTATGGGATATGAGCTGATGGATAATTTTTCACAGCCGTATCTGGCTGCGTCCATCCGCGATTTCTGGCGCCGCTGGCATATATCCCTAAGCTCCTGGCTGCGGGATTATCTTTATATTCCGCTTGGCGGGAGCCGCGGAGGGCGTCTTAAGAAATACAGGAACCTCCTGATCACCTTTCTCGTAAGCGGACTGTGGCACGGGGCAAAATTCACGTTTCTGATCTGGGGAGGTTTACACGGCGTCTTTCAGATCGCGGAGGATCTTGCGGCGCCCATGTGGGCGAAGCTCCGGCAGATCCTGGGGATCCGCGACGGCAATATCTTCTGCCGGATCCTCGGAATTGTCAAAACCTTCGTTCTTGTAGAAATAAGCTGGGTGTTCTTCCGCGCGGAGTCGGTTTCTTCCGCGCTCTGGATCCTCAGAAACAGTTTTGTGCTGACGGATCTTACCTATTTTCTTCAGACAGACCGTCTGCGGCTGGGATTTAACGGCACGAATCTGCTGATCCTGCTTCTGGCCCTGTGCGTCCTTGCGGTTTCCGAGATCATGAAGGAAATGAAGATCCAGCCGCTTAAATGGCTCTCATCCAGGAATTTCCTGATCCGTTACTGCGTCTACTGGGGCGCCATGCTGTTCCTTCTGGGTTCCATGAATATCATGGGACAGGAATTCATTTATTTTCAGTTCTAGGGAGGAGAGGCATGAAGAATCTGCTGAAGCTGGCGATAAAATGTTTGCTGGTATGTCTTCCGATGATCGTCGTGACCGTTTATCTGCGGTGGCAGCCGTTTAATTATGTGGATGGCGAGGCGCCTTATTATATATGGAACCGGGATCAGGCGCGGCAGGAATCGGAGACTTACTATGAAACGATCATCCTGGGCGATTCCGTAGCCAATTCCGCTTTTCTGCCGGAAGTACTCTCGGACGGCACGATCAACATGGCGCTGGGCGGGATGACGCCGGTCGAAAGTTATTATGTGATGGAGGAATGGCTGGCCAGTCATCCGGCGCCGAAGGCGTGCTATATCGCGTATCAGGATATTCATCTTCAGCAGGATGAATGCTTCTGGCCCAGATTTATGTACTCCCACAGGCTGTCTCCGGCGCAGGGCCTTGAGATCCTGGCCTGCGCGCGCAGATATGAATGCAGCGGGATCTCTTCGCCGACGGCCTTTTCTGATTTCCTGTCTTACGAACTTTATCTGCCGAACAAATATATGACTTCGCTGGTGAATGCCGGGCTGAAAGGCCGGCGCGCCTTTAATGAGACCGTGTACGAATTAAATGAGCTGCACAGGGGCAGGTACATCGGAAGCTATTTTCAGGATTACCAGGAAGGGACGGAACCCGCCGTATACGAGCATTTTCAGACGGATCCGATGATCGACTTTTATTACAGAAAACTGATCGGGCTGTGTATGGAAAACGGGATCAGGGTGCGGCTGATCAAGCCTCCGATGCCGGATAATTCCGTCTGTACGGACACCTACCGCGAAGAATTCCGGGCGTATTACGCGGGACTTGCGGAGGAGTATCCGGAAATTACGGTCGACTGGTTCGATCCCTGCGGGACGGTCTATTTCTCGGATGCCGTGCACATTAATCCGAGGGGATCGCTGAAGCTCAGCGAAGAGATCAGGAACCGTTATCCGGAGGACTTCTCCGGTTCGGATCTCTCAGAAAGACAGAAAGAAGGACTGAATGATTATATAAGATATGAAAAACTGCCTGACCAGCTGCGCCCGTGGCTGGAGAACCGGGACTATATCCTGCTTTGCTGGGATGCGGACGGCGTTTTTCCGACGGAAGAATGGGAGGCGGAGCTTCCGTGCATAAGCGCCTGCTATGGAAATCCTTCCGCGGATCAGGAACTGCAGTACGTTCTCACGGATGCCGAAGGCGCGATAAAGGTTCGGTGTGAGCGCATGGAGGATCCGGTGTTCTGGACAAGGCCGGAGCCTGAGACCTTCAGCATGATGGTCCTGGATCCGGACCGGCGGATCGTACACTGGCAGGATTACCGGCGGGACGGGGAGCAGTATGTCGTCTGCGCCGATCGCATGACGGAGTAGAAAGAGACGCGAACGGAAAATATTTAAGATTGAATTACAAAATATTACTATTTTTTGCGGACTATTCCATTTTTATCTGCTTTATGCTATGGTAGATTCAGAGGATTGTTTCTGCTTCCCGGAAAGACTGCGGAAGCGCCGTGATGCTTCGCGAGGGCAGGGATATACGGGAGACTTTGAGGGATAAGAATGAGAGACCGTAAAATTTTGTATATTTTGCTTCTGACGGTCGTGATCGGAAGCGCCGTCACGGTCTGTACCAGTTTTTTGACGGGCGGTATGAACCGGGCCGGACAGGTGACCGTGACGCTGGCGGGCGGAGCGGAAAAGGACGGCGCCGCAGACAGTGCCGCCGGACGGACTTCCGGCGAAGATACCGCAGAGACTGAGGAGGGCGGTATGGAGCTGGCGGAGAACCCGCGGACGCAGGAGACGGCAGCGAAAGATTCTACGTCTGTGGAGACGCAGCCGCAGGAGAACGATGCGGACGCGGAGGAGGCGGCAGAAACCGGCGAAGCGGAACCGGCGGCTGCAGAAGAGAACACGGTACAGGCGCAGGCGGACGCGGACGGTACTGCGGATGCGGCAGCCCCGGAAGAGGCGTCGGAATATGCTGCCGCTGTTTCGGACGATTCTGCCGTGTCTCAGAAAAACGGGGAGATTGCTTATGTGAAAGCGAATGCCCAGCAGGTAGCTCTGTCGCCGCTTGAGACAGCGGCCGCGGCGGAAGCGGCTGGTCAGACTTTCGCAGTCGCGGGCGGCGAAAGCCCCGACGGGGGGGCGCTTCCGGACGGGGATAACCCCTATCTTAAGAGGCTGAAAGAACTGGACGCGCAGATCCAGAAGAGCCGCGAATTCCAGAATGTGCCGAATACCGCTGCCGGGAGCAATACGCTTGCGAAGAACGCGGCAGGCAATGAGCTGAAGCTGTGGGACAGCGAACTGAGCACGATCTATAATGAGATACTTAAGATCCTGGATGAGAAGCAGGCGCAGGAACTGGTAGCCGCTGAACGTCAGTGGATGAAAAGCCGCGACGCGGCCGCAGTGGAAGCGGCGAAGAATTCGGCGGGCGGTTCGCTGGAAAGCGTGGAGTACACTGCCTCGCTGGCAGAGACCACCAGAACGAGGGCGTATGAACTGGTGAACCAGTACGCGTCGGTGCTGACAGAGTGAGACGAAGAGCAGATGAGGCGGCCGGGAGGCCGCCTTTTTCAGAGGGACTTTTTTCGTTCCCTGTCTTGCTAAATCCGATTTCTTGTGATAGGATAGGGAATGATTGAAAATCTGGCAGAACAGACGGAAAAGGAGGCAGTGCGTATGGCGGCGATTTTGGGAAGCATCGTGAGCGATGTGATCGGAATGGTCATATTAGGAGCCGTGGCGGTGGCCGGCATCATCTGCGGGAAGAAATTCCGCGATAAGAAGGACGCTGAGAAGGCGGCGAAGGCCGCGTCAGCGGAACAGAAGCAGTAACTGCCGGAAAGTAACGATAACTGGAGGATGATACAATTGGAAAAGTATGGCGTTAATGAACTCAGGAAGATGTTCCTGGAATTTTTTGAGAGCAAGGGCCATCTGGCGATGAAGAGCTTCTCGCTGGTGCCCCATAACGATAACAGCCTTCTGCTGATCAATTCCGGCATGGCTCCCTTAAAGCCCTATTTCACGGGCCAGGAGATCCCGCCGCGCCGCAGGGTAACTACCTGCCAGAAGTGCATCCGCACCGGCGACATCGAGAATATCGGCAAGACCGCACGCCACGGCACCTTCTTCGAGATGCTGGGCAATTTCTCGTTCGGCGATTATTTTAAGAATGAGGCCATCGCATGGTCCTGGGAATTCCTGACGGAAGTGGTCGGACTGGATCCGGAACGGCTGTATCCGTCGGTCTACATGGACGACGACGAGGCCTACGAGATCTGGAACAAGAAGATCGGCGTACCCGCTGAGAAGATCTTCCGCTTCGGCAAGGAGGACAACTTCTGGGAGCACGGGGCAGGTCCCTGCGGTCCATGTTCCGAGATTTACTACGACCGCGGCGAGAAATACGGCTGCGGCAAGCCGACCTGCACCGTGGGCTGCGACTGCGACCGCTATATCGAGGTCTGGAACAACGTATTTACCCAGTTCGACAACGACGGCCACGGCAATTATACTGAGCTGAAGCAGAAGAACATCGACACCGGCATGGGCCTGGAGCGTCTGGCTGTCGTCGTTCAGGACGTGGATTCCTTGTTCACCGTGGATACGAACAAGGCGCTTCTGGACGAGGTCTGCGCGATGGCGCACACGACCTACCAGGCGGATGAGAAGAAGGATGTATCCCTGCGCATCATTGCCGACCATGTGAAGAGCTGTACCTTCATGATCTCCGACGGCATCATGCCCAGCAACGAAGGCCGCGGCTACGTGCTGCGCCGACTTCTGCGCCGCGCCGCCCGTCACGGACGGATCCTCGGCATCGAGGGACGTTTCATGGCGGAGCTGGCCAAGACGGTCATCGAGCTGTCCAAGGGCGGTTATCCGGAGCTGGAAGAGAAGAAGGTCATGATCTTAAAGGTCCTGTCCGAGGAGGAGGAGAAGTTCAATAAGACCATCGACCAGGGCCTTGAGATCCTTGGCGAGATGGAGCAGAAGATGGTGTCGGAAGGCGGTACGGTGCTGTCGGGCGCAGACGCGTTCAAGCTTTATGATACGTACGGCTTCCCGCTGGATCTGACGATCGAGATCCTGGAGGAGAAGAATTTTAAAGTCGATGAGGAAGGCTTTGCGGCCGCCATGAAGGAGCAGCGGGAGAAAGCCCGCGCGGCCCGCAAGACCACCAACTATATGGGCGCTGACGTGACGGTCTATCAGTCGATCCCGGCCGAGATCACGACGAAGTTCGTCGGCTATGACCGTCTGATCCATGATTCGAAGATCACGGTGCTGACCACGGAAGACGAGATCGTGGAGGCGCTGACCGACGGTGAGAACGGAACCATCATCGTGGAAGAGACGCCGTTCTACGGTACCATGGGCGGCCAGCAGGCCGATGTCGGCGTGATCGAGAGCACATCCGGTACCTTTACCGTGAAGGATACGATCCATCTGCAGGGCGGCAAGGTAGGCCATGTGGGCGTGATGACGAGCGGTATGTTCAAAGTCGGCGATGTCGTGACGCTTAAGGTGGACGAGGCTAACCGCGCTTCTACCTGTAAGAACCACAGCGCGACCCATCTGCTCCAGAAGGCGCTGCGCACGGTTCTGGGAGACCATGTGGAGCAGGCCGGTTCCTATGTGGACGCCGGGCGTCTGCGTTTCGACTTCACGCATTTCTCCGCGATGACGGCGGAGGAGCTTAGGCAGGTGGAGGATCTGGTGAACCAGGAGATCCGGGAGTCGCTTCCGGTGGTGACCCAGGAGATGAGCCTGGACGAGGCCAAGAAGACCGGCGCCATGGCTCTCTTCGGTGAGAAATACGGCGAGAAGGTCCGCGTGGTGAAGATGGGCGATTTCTCCATCGAGCTGTGCGGTGGCACCCATGTGGGCAATACGGGCGTCATTTCCCAGTTCAAGATCCTCTCGGAGACCGGCATCGCGGCCGGCGTCCGCAGGATCGAGGCTCTGACCGGGGAAGGACTGACGGCTTATTATAAGGGCGTAGAGGAGCAGCTTCATGAGGCGGTGAAGACGGCCAAGACGACGCCGGCGGAACTGACGAAGAAGATCGAATCCATGCTGGAGGAGATCCGTACCCTGCGCTCGGAGAATGAGAAGCTTAAGAGCAAGTTGGCTAACAGCGCCATGGGCGACGTGATGAGCCAGGTGAAGGAGATCGGCGGCGTGAAGACGCTGATCACCAAGGTCGCCGACGTGGATATGAACGGCCTTCGTAATCTGGGCGACCAGATGAAGGAGAAGCTGGGAGAAGGCATCATTGTCATCGCTTCGACCCAGGGCGGCAAGGTGAACCTGATGGCTACGGCTACGGACGCGGCGCAGAAGGCGGGCGCCCACGCCGGCAATCTGATCAAAGCCATCGCCGGACTGGTCGGCGGAGGCGGCGGCGGACGGCCGAATATGGCTCAGGCGGGCGGCAAGGATCCGTCCGGCATCGAGAAAGCGCTTGAGAAAGCCGCTGAGGTGCTGAAGGAGCAGCTGAACGGCTGATCATTGTCTGATAATTGGGTATTGTCCGGGATATCGGGACATCGTTTTGCGTCCCGGCCGGACAGACATTGACGAAATCATGAAAAAGTCGTCTTCTGTGAAAAAAACCAGTTGACGAATGACAATTTTGTGGTTATAATCATGACAGTGCTAGGAATACCCAAACAGTTGTATTGTGCACAAATTAGCAACTGGAGGGAGGTTAGGTGTGAGCGATGTCGAACGTAATCGTTAAGGATAACGAGTCTCTGGACAGTGCCCTGCGCAGATTCAAGAGAAACTGCGCCAAGGCCGGCATTCAGCAGGAGATCCGTAAGAGAGAGCATTACGAGAAGCCCAGCGTAAGACGTAAGAAAAAGTCCGAAGCTGCCAGAAAAAGGAAGTATAACTAATTTTAATTTGATCCGTATGTCCGAGTCCCCGGTTTATTATGACCGGGGATTCTTTTTATATCCGTATATAGAAAGCGTGCAAGGACACGCTTTCTGCATTTGTCTGAAGATATCTGCGCTTCTAAAGCGTGTTCCCCCTGCATATGCTGAAATAAACGACAGACGGCGGGATGGGCAGGATGCTTGACGGGATCGGCAGCCGCGCGGCCGCGGCGCTTCACATTCCGCAGGAAGTGATACCGGGGGAGCCGGTGGTCACGGTAATGGGAAGCAGGAATGTTTACATTGAGAATTACCGCCGGATCGAGTGTTTCTGCGAGGATGAGATCCGGCTCAGGGCTAAGACCTGCCGGCTGATCATTTGTGGGAAAAGACTCCGGATCGAGTACTATACGAAGGACGAGATGCTGGTCGGGGGACAGATCATTTCCGTGAGCATGGAAGGCTGAGAGAAAACGGCCGGTATCAGCAGAAATCAAAGACAGTGCGGGGGTAGGCAGATTGACGGACGGATTAAACTACAGCAGGAAAGGCTATCTGCGGATAAGGATCAGCGGAGACGGCATAGAGCGATTTCTGAATCTCTGCTGCTTAAACGGCATCGAACCGTGGGATCTGCGCGCGTGCGGCAAAGGCGCCGCGGAGTGTTTCATGGAGCTTGCGCAGTTTCGAAGGATCCGGCCGTTTGTGAGGAAGGCCGGCGTCAGGGTGCGGATCGCGGGAAGATACGGACTTCCCTTTTTTATTTACAGAAACAGGAAAAGAGAAGGCGCCGTCTGCGGAATTTTAGCCTGCGTGATCCTGCTTTACGCGCTGTCGCTGTTTGTATGGAATATCACATTTGAGGGAAATTATCATTACAGCCGCGATACGCTGCTGAATTATCTGGAATCGCTCGACATCCGGTACGGAATGCGCAAAGACAGGATCTCCTGCGAAGACCTTGAGGAGTCTCTCAGGAGCGCGTTCCCGGAGATTACATGGGTATCGGCCAGCGTGACCGGAACGCGGCTCGTGGTACGCGTCAAGGAGAACGAAGTACTTTCTGCGGTTCCGGCAAAGGATGAATCGCCGTGTGAGCTGGCGGCTTCCGATTCGGGAACCATTACCCGGATGGTGGTGCGTCAGGGAAAAGCCTGCGTATCGGTCGGGGATACGGTGGAGAAAGGACAGCTTCTTGTGGAATCCGGCCTGTCGGTGATGAACGACGCCGGAGAAGTGGTCCGCACAAAATACGTCCGCGCCGATGCCGATGTCTATGCGCAGACGGATTTCGTCCTAAGGACGGAAATGCCGAAGCTGTGCCGGCAGGAAGTGCCCACAGGCCGCGTCAGGAGAAGCTTTCTTATATCGGCCGGCGCGTTCCGCATGCGGCTGTTTCTGCCGGCCCGCGGGGATCTGACTGACGCGCTTCGCGGCGGAGTACGCTCATTTGCGGGATGGCTGGCGGCGAAGACGGGGCTTGACGGCATTTTCCGTGTTCCGGCGCTTCCGGAGCCGGATACCCTGTGGAATGAGACATCCGAAATCCATCAGCTGCGCCTGTTCGGAGACTTCTATCTGCCGGTTTACCGGGAGGATACCGTGTCCGGAGAGTACACATTTTATGAACGTCCGTACACGCAGGAGGAAATATCGGAGGCCGCGCGTTACATGGAAGCAAAATATATTGAAAATTTATGTGAAAAAGGGGTACACATTATTGAAAATAATGTTAAAATACAAGAGTATGGCGCGTCGCTGGTCATCGAATGTACGGTGAAGGGCGAGGAAGAGATTACCGAGGCCAGATCCGTCCGGATACCGGATGCGCCGGGTGAGGAGTTGACAGGACAGGAATGAGTGTAATTGAAACGATTATTGATATCCCGATGGAACATGAACGCAACGTATGCGGCCAGTTCGATGAATATCTGAAGAAGATCGAGCGGACCCTGCATGTGACCATGGTATCCAGGGACGGGCAGCTGAAGATCATCGGACCGGAGGACGCGATCCGCAGGGCGAAAAGCGTTTTCGGAAACCTGCTGGAGCTTTCGAAGCGCGGCAGCGCGATCACGGCCCAGAATGTAGACTACGCGCTGGCGCTGTCATTTTCCGAGAAGGACGGCGAGATCCTGGAGATCGATAAGGATATCATCTGCCGGACGATCAACGGCCGGCCGGTGAAGCCCAAGACATTGGGTCAGAAGGCTTATGTGGACGCGATCCGTAAGAAGATGATCGTCTTCGGTATCGGACCGGCCGGTACCGGCAAGACGTACCTTGCGATGGCGATGGCGATCCAGGCGTTTAAGGACGGAGAAGTCGGAAGGATCATCCTGACGAGGCCGGCGATCGAAGCCGGAGAGAAGCTGGGATTTCTTCCCGGCGATCTGCAGAGCAAGATCGATCCGTATCTTCGTCCCCTGTACGACGCCCTGTATCAGATCATGGGGGCCGAAAGCTACCAGCACAATGCGGAGAAGGGGCTGATCGAGGTCGCGCCTCTGGCCTATATGCGCGGGCGCACCCTGGATAACGCCTACATCATTCTGGACGAGGCCCAGAATACGACGCCGGCGCAGATGAAGATGTTTCTGACCAGGATCGGCTTCGGCTCGAAGGTTATCGTCACCGGCGATCAGACCCAGAAGGATCTGCCCGCGGGCAGCGTGTCAGGACTTGACGTGGCGGTAAAGGTCCTTAAGAAAGTGGAAGACATCGGCTTCTGCTATCTGACGAATACGGATGTGGTCCGTCATCCGCTGGTACAGAAGATCGTAGAAGCTTACGATGAATACGAATCGCGCAGCGCGGGACCCGGCGGCGGGCACCGTTACCCGATGGACCATATGCGCAAAAAAGACAGGCAGGAGTAAGGTACGTATGACGATCAACATTGATTACGAGGCGGAAAGGGAACTTCCCATTCCCTGGGAGAAGATCATCCGTGAGATCATTGAGGCGTCTCTGGAGTACGAATCCTGTCCTTACGAGGCGGAGGTCAATGTGGTCCTGACCGGCGATGAGGAGATCCGCGAGGTCAACCGGCAGTTCCGGAATCTGGACAAGCCTACGGACGTGCTTTCGTTCCCGGCCCTGGAATATGACCGGCCTTCGGATTTTGACCATGTGGAAGAGTCGTTTGCCGACTGCTTCAATCCGGAGACCGGGGAACTGATGCTGGGCGATATGATGATCAGCGTGGACCGCGTGATCGGACAGGCGGAAGAATACGGTCATTCTCCCGAGAGGGAGCTGGCGTTTCTGACGGCCCACAGTATGCTTCATCTGTGCGGCTACGACCATATGGAAGACGTACAGCGCACCGTCATGGAGCGTAAGCAGGAAGAAATCTTAGAGAGCAGAGGATACTTTCGATGAAGAAGAGAAGGATGGTTTGGCCGGTTCTGGCTCTGACTGCGGCAATGCTCGTTACAGCCTGCGGTCAGAAGGCCCGTGAAGCGGTCGTGACACTGGCACCGTCTGCGGAGGAAGAGACGGAAGAGGAAACGGAGGAGACCACGGTTGTACAGCTGACCACGTCGCCGGAGCCTGAGACGGAACCGGAGCCCGAGACGGAACCGGAAGCGATGGTTCAGAAGCCGGAGGACCGCATCGAAGTGGACGGGAAGATCCGCAGTTATCTTACCGGCGAGATGGTGGATGTCGAGAAAGCCAACCGCCGTCCGCTGGCGATCATGATGAGCAACGACAAGGAGGCTATGCCGAATTACGGTATCAACCGGGCCGGCGTGGTCTATGAGGCGCCGGTGGAAGCATCCATGAACCGTTATATGGCGATCATCGAGGATTATGACGATCTGGACCGAATCGGTTCCGTGAGAAGCTGCAGAACCTATTACGTCTATTTCGCCAGGGAATTTGACGCGATCTACGCCCATTTCGGCCAGAGTACATTTGCCAAGCCATACCTGCAGTATATCGACAATATCAACGGCATCGAGGGGATCGGCACCGTGGCGTATTACCGTTCGAAGGATAAGAAATCGCCGCACAATGCCTACGGGAGTTTTGAAGGGATCCAGAAGGCCATCAAACAGCTGGGATATTCCCAGGAGTATTCCGACTCTTATAAAGGGCATTATCAGTTTGTCGTGGACGGTGTGGAGATCAATCTGGAGAATTCCCTGGACGCTTATAAAGTAGTTCCCGGCTATGCTTATAATAAACCGTATTTTGTCTATAATGAGGAGGACGGCCTCTATCACAGATACCAGTACGGGGATGTACACCGCGGCAGCGAGGGTCCGATCGCTGTGAAGAATATCATTTTTCAGTACTGCTCTTCCGGGTATTACGCGACGACGCAGTACCGGAACATCGATGTACATACTTCCCAGTATGGGTATTATATTACCAACGGACGTGCGATCCCGATATCCTGGGAGAAGGACGGAGAGTTCGGAGTTACCCATTACTATAATACGGAGCATGAGGAAATCATACTGAACCAGGGCAGGACCTGGGTGTGCATCATACCGACCAGTGATTTCAGCAAGACGGAGATTCATGGAAAAGACGAGTAGAGAACAGAACAGGGCGAAACAGGAGAGCGCCGGGGCCAATTTCCTGGTGCAGGGCAGCATCCTGGCGATCGCGGGTATCATCGTGCGCCTGATCGGTATGCTGTACCGGATCCCCCTGGCCAATTTCATCGGAGATAAAGGCAACGGTTATTACGGCGCGGCGTACAATATTTACGCCACGCTTCTTGTCATGTCTTCCTACAGCCTTCCGGTGGCCGTCTCCAAAATGGTGGCGTCCCGGCTGGCCCTTAAGCAGTACCGCAACTCCATCCGGATCCTGAAGGCGGCGCTTTTCTATGCGACCGTGGCGGGAGGCTTATGCTTCTGCCTGATGTGGTTCGGGGCGGATTTCTTTGCAAATGAAATGCTTAAGATGCCGTACTGTTCCTATGCGCTGCGGGCCCTTGCCCCGACGATCTGGATCATGGCGTATCTCGGCGTGTTCCGGGGATATTTTCAGGGGCATTCCACGATGGTGCCGACGGCGCTTTCACAGATCGTGGAACAGATCGTCAACGCGGTGATAAGCCTGCTGGCGGCGAGCACGCTGTTCTCTGTGGGACTAAAATCCAATCTGGTCTATGGCGTGGAGGAATACTCCTATGCGTTCGGCGCGGTCGGAGCCACCATGGGTACCGGGGCGGGCGCTCTGTCTGCGCTGATCTGTTTCCTGATCCTGATGATAAGACGGAGGCCGGTCATCCGCAGACAGCTGCGGAGGGATCAGAGAGGCCGCGTGGAAAGCTACGGGACCATTTCCTCTGTCATGGCGATGACGATCCTGCCGATCCTTATCAGCAGTACGATCTACAACAGCGGAACGGTCATCGATAATGTGATCTTCGGCCAGGTCATGGCGCGCACAGGCGCGGAGGATGAGATCGTCTCCCAGTGGGGCATCTATTCCGGCCGCTACCATCTGCTTTTCAATATTCCGGTGGCGATTGCCAATGCGCTTTCTTCTTCGCTGATCCCGTCTTTGTCCATGGCGGTGGCAGAGAGGAACCGCAGGCAGGTGGTATCGAGGATCGCGATGGCGATCCGGTTCTCCATGATCATCGCGATCCCGGCCGCGGTCGGAATGGCGGTGCTGGCGGGACCGATCTCGAAGCTTCTGTTCCCGAACCTGGATAATTCCATGCTGATCCCGATGCTGGCCTACGGCTCGTCGGCTGTGGTGGTATTCTCCCTGTCGACGGTCACGAACGGCGTACTGCAGGGGATCAACCGGATGCGGTCGCCGATCATCAACGCCAGCATCGCGATGATTCTCCATGTGGCGATCCTCTATGTGATGCTTACCGTGTTCCATATGGGAATCTACGGCGTGCTGTATTCCAATATCCTGTTTGCGCTTCTGGTATGCTTCTTTAACGCGGTTTCGATCACCAGGCATGTGCGGCGCTACCGCCAGGAGATCGTAAGGACGTTTCTGATTCCGCTGGCGGCCTCGGCCGTCATGGGCGGCGCGGCTTACGGGATTTATAAGCTGTGCGCGAAATTTGCCGGAAATCTGGTCAGTACCGCCGTATCGGTCTGCGCGGCCGTGGTCATATACTTTATCCTGCTGATTCTGATGCGCGGCGTCAACGAGCAGGAACTGAAGCGGATGCCGGGCGGGACCAGGGTGTTTGTCCTGGCAAGGAAGCTGCATCTGATGTAGGGGCGACGCTTTGCCTTACAGGAAAGCAATGTTTAAAAATGAAAGATCAGGCAGATACTATATCCCATAAGGAGGAATACTTATGAAACGCTATGGTATCTGCTTTTTGTCTGCGCTGATCGCCCTTCTTCTCGGATTCGTGACGGGGATGGGGCTGGGAAGCCGGCATATCCGGGTGGAAGAGCCGGTTCCGGATACGGTTTACGAGACAGAGACGGTTCCGGACGTGCGCGTCGTGATACAGCAGGAGGAAACACCGCCGGAAACGGAGGCGGCGGAGGCGGCGGTTCATATGGACCGTTTTTTTCTGGTGTCGGAGACCGGGTATCTGCTTGTCTTCACGGAGGGAAAAAAGGATGAGTGCATGCAGACGCATATCCCGATCACGGATTTTCCGGAGGAAGAACAGGAAAAGCTGCGCGAAGGGATCTGGTTCGACTCCATGATGGAGGTCTTCTTTTATCTGGAATCCTATACGAGCTGACCGGCATGTTGAAGAATGATTTGCCCGGCGCATCGAAAAATCCGGTTGAAAACCATGCGGAAAACGAGTAAAATGTCCCCATAGGCAATGCGTAAAGAGAGAACCGGATACGAACCAGGAGGCGCGTATGGGCAGAACGATCTTAGTCATCGGCGGAGGCGCGGCCGGAATGACAGCCGCGATCATGTCGGCGCGGGCCGGCGCGTCCGTGACGGTGCTGGAGCATATGGACCGTGTGGGAAAGAAGATCCTTTCCACCGGAAACGGCCGCTGCAATTTCACAAATCTGGATCAGAGACCGGAATACTATCGCTGCAGTCAGCCGGATTTTCCGTGGAACGTGATCGGGCAGTTTCCGATGGAAAAGACGGTGGAGTTTTTCGGGGAGCTGGGGATCCTGGCGAAGGAGCGGAACGGATGCCTTTATCCGAATTCGGATCAGGCGTCGGCGGTGCTCGATGTATTGCGGCTGGAGCTGGAACGGCTTCGTATTCCGGTGCGTACGGGGTGCCGGGTTTCGGAGATCCGGCAGGCCGGAACGCGCCTCAGCGTGCAGACGGATCTGGGGGAGTTTCCGGCCGGCGCGGTCATATTGGCCGCAGGATCGAAGGCGGCCCCTTCTACCGGCTCCGACGGCAGCGGCTATGAACTGGCCCGCAGGCTGGGCCACCGCATTATTCCGCCGCTTCCGGCGCTGGTGCAGCTGCGCTGCGCGGAGAACTATTATAAACAGCTGGCCGGCGTCCGCGCGGACGCGAAGGTGGAGATCTATATCGAGGAGAAGACAGGAAATACGGCAGATCGGGACCGATGGCGTCCGGCTGCATCCGACTGCGGCGAGGTTCAGCTGACAGATTACGGCATTTCCGGGATCCCCGTGTTCCAGGTAAGCCGTTACGCGTCGGCGGCGTTACATAGTAAGAAACGCGTGAAAGCGGTGATCGATTTCCTGCCGCGGCAGACGCCGGAAGAGACGGCTGCCATGGTCAGAAAGCGCGCGGCGGCGATGCCGGATAAAACCTGCGAACAGTGGATGTGCGGCCTTTTTAACAAAAAGCTTTCCGTGGTCCTTCTTAAGCTGGCAGGGCTCAGCCCGTCGCAGAAGGCCGGAAGCGTCGGGAGGAGCGGCTGGAACGCGCTGATAAAGCAGATGCGTTCCTTCGAAACCGTAGTTACAGCCACGAACTCCTATGAGCAGGCGCAGGTATGCTGCGGAGGCGTGGATACGTCGGAGGTGGACCCGGCGACGCTGATGTCACGGAAAACGGACGGCGTGTATCTGGCCGGAGAGATCCTGGATGTGGATGGGATCTGCGGCGGCTACAATCTCCAGTGGGCCTGGTCCAGCGGCGCGGTCGCCGGGATCCATGCCGCTGCGCCATGAGGCGGAACATGAGAAGCGACATGGGAAAGAGTCTGCAGCGGGGCGCTGCGAGGGAACCAGTGAGGCAGAAAATATGATTCGAATTACACAGTTAAAGCTTCCGATCACACATACGCAGGAGCAGTTATATGCGAAAGCGGCCGGGATTCTGAAACTGCCGCCGGACGCCCTGCGCGCGGTAACCGTCGTCAGGCGTTCCATAGACGCCCGGAAGAAGGAACAGATACAGTTTATTTACACGCTGGACGTGGAAGTATCGGAGAAAAGCGAATCCCGGATCGTAAAAAGACTGAGAAATGATCAGGTTTCGATCGCGTCGGATATTGTATACCGTTTCCCGGCTCCCGGTGAGACGGGCCTTGCCCACCCGCCGGTGATCGTCGGAAGCGGTCCTGCCGGGCTTTTCGCCGGTTATATGCTGGCGGAAGCGGGATACTGTCCCATTATCCTGGAACGGGGCGACCGGGTGGACGTGCGGAAACAGAAGGTGGAGCGGTTCTGGAAGGGCGGAGAACTGGATATCCGCTCCAATGTTCAGTTCGGCGAAGGCGGCGCGGGAACATTTTCCGACGGAAAGCTGAATACGATGGTGAAAGACCCGGTTGGCCGTAACCGGAAGGTACTTGAGATCTTCGTGCGGCACGGCGCGGATCCGAAGATCCTCTATGACGCGAAGCCCCATATCGGCACGGACGTGCTGGCCTGTGTCGTCCAGAGCATCCGCGAACACATTCTTTCGCTGGGCGGAACCGTGATGTTCGGTACGCAGATGACAGGACTTGCGCTGAAAGAGGATCGTGTAACCGGCGTTAAGGCGGAGCGATGGGAAGACGGAAAATGTACCCGGATCGAGATACCGGCCGAGGCCGTCATTCTGGCCATCGGGCACAGCGCCAGGGATACATTTTCAGCGCTTTACCAAAGCGGGATCCCGATGCAGCCCAAATCCTTCGCCGTCGGACTGCGGATCCAGCATCCGCAGGAGATGATCGACCGCTCCCAGTATGGAACCGGCGATACCGGGATCCTGGGTCCGGCTTCTTACAAACTCACGCATCAGACGTCGGCCGGGCGGGGCGTTTATTCCTTCTGTATGTGCCCGGGCGGTTATGTGGTGAACGCGTCGTCGGAGAGCGGAGAAGTGGCCGTAAACGGCATGAGCAACCATGACCGGAACGGCAGGAACGCGAACAGCGCGCTGATCGTGACGGTCACGCCGGAAGATTTCGGCGGCGTTTCTCCTCTTGCCGGGGTGGAATTCCAGAGACGGCTGGAGAAAGCGGCGTTTAGGGTCGGGAACGGCAGGATTCCCGTACAGCTGTACGGTGATTTTAAGGAGAACAGGATCAGCCGCGGCTGGGGAGACGTGACGCCGGAATTCAAAGGCCTGACTGAATTCGCGGATCTGAGGGAGACGCTTCCGGAATATATAACCGCCGCGCTTCTGGAAGGCGTGGAACGCTTTGGGCAGAAGATCGGCGGATTTGACAGATATGACAGTATTCTGGCCGGCGTGGAGAGCAGGACGTCCTCGCCGGTGCGGATCCTCAGAGATGAACACATGGAGAGCGCTGTCAGAGGGCTTTTCCCATGCGGGGAAGGCGCCGGGTATGCCGGCGGCATTACTTCCGCGGCCATGGACGGCATGAAGGCAGCGGAAGAGATAGCGCGCAGATATCAGTTACCTGCCGCAAAGAAAGCGGTAAGCTGACAGACATTCTGTTTCATCGCCCAGAAGGAAGTAGAAATCCATCTGGGCGCATTTTGTAATATGGATATAAGATCCATACGCCGGAAGGTCGCAGAAGACCACAGGGCTTCCTGCCGCAGGCATAAGTGCGTAACCGCGGTCGGATACGATCAGCGGGAACGGCCTTTCCGGATCTTCCGGGGAAATGAAGCAGGCTTGTCCGCGGAGCGGGATCCGCTCCTGTCGGTCCGGCATGCAGGAGGTGATCTCGGCCCGATCGGAGACTGCGGCCTTGTCGGAAGCGGCGGCCCCGGGATCCAGAGCCGTAAGAACTTCTTTCTTGTCCGGACGCAGATTGATCCACGCGGACAGCGAGACATTGCCCACGGCTTCCAGCACCCGGCAGTCCTTCGGAGACTCCGCCATAAGAAGCCTGCGGTCGCGTGTCATATACTGGATCGTTCCGGCAGCTTTATCGACGCGCAAACACAGTTCATCCGTCAGCAGTTCCACGATACCGCCGATCTCCCGGTACATCCAGGCCCTGTCCATATGGCTGACGGCGATCTTCGGATGGGGAGCGGCTTCCAGCTGGCCGAGCCTGGCGAAAGATACCCGGACGATCCGGCTGGTCACCGGACTTAAGCGCAGAACGCCGTAGCGGCTCTGAAGGCACAGGCCGTCCGTCTGCCGCGAGATCCACCGCACGGCGAGGTCGATCTTTGAGTGGCCGGGCTGTTGGAGAACGGCATCATCAGGTATGTCGCCAAAGCGGGGGCGGGAAGAGGCCGTGTTCTTCCGGACGGCCGAAGCCGGCGCGGAAGCCTGCGCGGCATCCCGGACAGCGGTTCCTGCGCCGGACGCCGGCGGGTTGGGCGCTGGCTGCGCGGCTGCCGGATGCCCAGACGCTGGCTGCGCGGCTGCCGACTTCCTGGCCGCCTGCTGTTCTGACACCAGCGGCGCGGGCGGTGCCTGCCTGGTTATCGGTGCAGGCGATGTCTGTCTGGCTTTCTTTAAAATATTTTCCGCGTCATACTGATCCGGCATCTGCAGGGATTTGCCCGAGGCAAAGAACAGGGTGGATGGATCCGCTTTCGTCTTTTTCTGAAAGGCGTCGCTTCTGCCGCCGGTATGATCTTCATATTCGGTAACCGTGGAGCCTGGCTCCTCCGTGATCAGTCCGGTCAGGCTGCCGCTGTGGATCACGCAGAGTTCGTGAAGGGCTCTTGTGGCGGCCACGTACAGCAGCTTGGCGTGTCCGTCGTCAAGAGGATATTCCTCCGCGGTCGGGTCGAGAAGCAGTACCGCGTCAAATTCCAGACCTTTCGTATATTCGACCGGCAGTACCATGATCCCCTCGCTGAATACGGCATTTTCAAGATCGTCTCCGCAGACGGTGATATACTGTCCAAGTTCTTTCGCGGCGCGGGCCGCCTTTTCGGAGTCCCGGCAGACGACGGCAAGGGTGCTATAGCCCTCTGACTGCCACTGGCTCAGGATCTGCGCGGCTTTTCGGATCAGATGCCTGCGGATCCGCATTCGTTCTTCATCGGAAGATGCCGCAGAGACGCCCGGTTTCTTGTGGGGCGGTTCGATCAGGATCTCCTGCACCGGCTTTCCGTGGCGTATGATCGGTTCTACCGGATAGACGGAGAAGCTTCCGTGTCGCAGGATCCGCAGGGCGTATTCCGAGATCTCGATGGTGTTCCGGTAACTTTTCTTCAGAATGCGGAAACTGTCCGCCGGGTCCTTAAGGAGAAGCGCCTTAAGCTCTTCCCAGTCATTCAGGCCGCTTCCGAAGCGGATGTTCTGCGACACGTCGCCCATGACCGTATAGGTACAGCCGCGGAGGCAGTGGGAGAGCGACGCGTAAGCCATCATGCCGAAATCCTGCGCTTCGTCGATGACCACATGGTGGGCTTCCTGTATCACTTCCGTCTCCTGGACGCGGGCGTAGAGATACGCCAGCGCGGCCAGATCGTAGACGTCGAATTCCGTGACGCGGCGGGCCGGTTTGGAAGAAGTCACGATCTCCGGCGGCGAGGACACTGTTTCCATGCTGCCGGAGCGCGGATGACTTCCCGGCCATTTTCTGCGCTGTTCCGTCAGAAACCTGTCATACAGATCAAAGATCGACAGCTTCATTTTCTTCCCGCCGAACCATCCCCGGTAAGCGCGCTGGATCTCTTTCCGTTCGTCTTCGGTGTATTTACCCATATGCTCCAGAAAATGATTGTGAAGCCTCGCCGTCAGGCGCTCATTCAGCCCATCGATCTTACTCTGTATGGAAAGCGCGGGATTCTCCCGGATATATTTTTCGATCGCTTCCTGACTGAGAAGGAGAATACGGCTGTTTTCCTCCGGCACATCCGTATCCAGACAGATATCCCTGCGCGGGATGTAATTCCATTCGAGCCGGCTGCAGAATTCTTTCAGATCTTCAAACCACGCAAGCTTTCCACGGATATTGTCACGGACGGAGCCGCTGACCCGGTATTTCTTCTCATCCCATTCCTCATAGAGAAGACGCGTGAAAAGCTGCGCCATGGTCATCTGCTTTACACCGTGGACATCCAGCTCCGGCAGTACGCCGGTGATGTAGTTTAAGAGGATCCGGTTGCTGCCTACGATATAGAAGTCCTCCGGCTTGAAGCGTTCGGCATAGTTGTATAGGATATAGGAGATCCGGTGCATCGCGACGGTCGTCTTGCCGGAACCGGCCACTCCCTGGACGATCAGGTTCCGGTAGGGTGTAAGCCGGATGATCTCGTTCTGTTCCTTCTGGATCGTGGCGACGATCTCGCCTAAGACCGCCTGCTTATTCCTGGCCAGATATCTGGTCAGAAGCTCGTCGTTGGCAATGACTTCGCTGTCAAAATAATTTTTCAGCGTTCCGTCCTCGATCTCATAGGTACGTTTCAGCTGCAGATCGATCGGCATTTCCTGTCCGCCGGGCGCCGTATAAGAGCATTCGCCCAGGCCGCTTTCATAATAGGCGTTCGCGACAGGAGCGCGCCAGTCGATGACTACCGGATGGATCGTATCCCGGGAAATGCCGCCGCGTCCGATATAGAGAGACTCCTGACGGCCGAAGGATTTGTCTTTGAAAATGATCCGGCCGAAATACGGCTTTGCAAGCGCGCGGGTATTGCGTTCGAGAACCGTTTTCACATGCTCGTAGAGAGTGACGGTGTTGTTTAATTCGGTCAGAGATTCCATGTCGTTATCATGGTAATGCTCCAGCATGTCGTCGATGTCCGCCTGCATCTGCGCCGCCTGCCGGCTGTAACTGGCGGTGTTGGCCTTTACGACCTTTAGGGTCTCGCTCAGATATCTGTCTTCATCAGCGCGGGTTGTAAGCGGAAGGGGAGTATTCTTCTGGCTCATGGGCATCTCCTTTCGGTATCTGTGTCGTTTTCTGTCCGATATCTAACATTGTACAGGAAAAATAAAAAAGTACTAGACTTTATTTTTCATTTGTGTTAAACTACATAATGAAGTGTACGAAGAAGCTGGTTTGCGGCTTCTTTTTTTTATGTCAGGAAACGCGCCGGCCATATTTTGGAAACGTCAGAAATCAGAAAGAATTCCGTTATTGACTATGGAGCGGCTCCAGGGTGTAGAGTAAGGCTGTCAGATCGAGATACATGTCGATGACAGAACGGAGGAAACAAAATGAACAGAGGACTTAAGGTTACGGCGCTGGCCGGCTCTGCGCTCCTGCTGGCGGCAGGGATGCAGATCACGTCCCACGCGGCCGGATGGAAACTGGAAGCGGGCGTGTGGCATTATTATCTCTCGGACGGGACAATGGATACGGACTGCTTCAGACGGTCGGGAAATGATTTCTTCTACTTGGATGAGAACGGTGATATGGCAGTTAACCGTCTGGTGGAGTACAACGGCAATTATTACTATGTGAACAGCAGCGGCGCGCGGGTATCCAATGAATGGCGGAAGCTTGAGAATGATGACTATTATGACTACTACGACGATTACGACGGCTATGCCTGGTACTATTTCAAGGCGGACGGACGCGCCTGCAAGGCGCCGTATTCGGGAAAGACGGTTTTTGTCAGTCTTCCTGTCGCGTCAGGCGCAGTGAACCAGTACGCGTTCGATGAGCACGGACGGATGCTTTACGGCTGGGTGGATGAGAATTCAACACGTCAGACCGGCGACGACGCGTGGCGGACCGGGGTCTATTACTGCGGCGGGCCGGAAGACGGGGCCAGAGTGTCCGGCGAATGGAGAGAACTGGAAGTCTATGATGATGAAGTGGCAGACGACTTCGGAAAGTGCTGGTTCTATTTCCTGAGCAGCGGAAGGAAGCTGACGGATACGTCCAGGGTGATCGATAACCGGAGATACCTGTTCGAAGCTGACGGGAACGCGCATTTTCTGTGGTATGATGATACGGCGGCTGCCAGCGGCTCCGATGCGGTCCATTCTTATTACAATACTTCCGACCAGTGCTGGCTGGCTACAGGATGGTTTAAGACGGTGCCGCCGGAAGAGATCGACGCGGACGCGTATTCGGCCGGAGAAGAGTACTGGTTCTATGGCCTGAGCAGGGGCGGAGTGGTCACAAGCCAGATCAGGTATATCGACGGTCACCGGTATGGATTCAATGAGAAGGGCGAGATGCTTCACGGCTTATATCTGATGGATGTGGACGACGACGGCGCAGAGATCCTTTCCTACCGGAAACTGGAGGATCCGTGGGCGCTTCCCGAAGCGGACGCTGCCGGAGAGGTATACTATTTCGGAGATATGCCGAAGGAAGGCGTGATGGCGACCGGCAAGACGACGGTGGAACTGGAAGGCGTCCGGTTCAGCTATCGGTTTAAGACTTCCGGATCAGACCGGGGAACCGGCGTTACCGGAATCTTCGACAGCTATATCTATGTGAAGGGCTGCCAGATAAAGCCGGAAGAAGGCATGCGCTACAGCATTATCGTGTATGACGGCTCATCCTACCTGGTGAATTCTTCCGGTAAGATACAGAAGAACAGGAAGAATCTGCGGGATGCGGACGGCTGCTATTACAGTTCCGATTCGAAGGGGATCGTGACCTATCAGGGGTATGATAAGCAGGCGTAAGCGAAACGGCCGGCGGTTCGGGAGAAAATCCCGGACCGCCGTTTTTTACGATTTTCTTCCGTTTTCTTTCGATTTCCTCCCGGACGTTGACCTTCTGGAGATATATGGATAAACTGGATCTGTAAGCAGATTCCGGAGGGGAGGAAATCTTTATGGGACAGAGGGAATATCTGATCGGCGATGTGGCCAGGATGTCCGGTGTCAGCAGGGACACGGTCCGCTTCTATGAAAAGAAAGGTCTGATCACTTCTCACAAACGCGCCAACGGTTATCGGTACTATACAGAAGATGAACTGATGCACCTCTACGGCATCCTTTACCGGCGTCAGATGAATTTCAGCCTTGAGAATATAGAGAAGCTCTGGAACCGGGATCTCTCCCTCGGAGATTATGAAAAAGCGCTCGATGCGAAGATCCTGGAGGAAGAGGAGGAGATCCGTCAGAGGCAGATGGTAGTGGCGCAGCTGAAAGCGACGAGACAGGACTGCGATGCCGTCAGCCGTCAGCTTCATACGATAGAAATACGCCGGTTCCCGAAAGGCTTTGTCCTGAAGGACTGCGGCAGTCATATGGACGCGATGATCTGCTGGTTTTCCATGGCTCAGGAGAGGCCGGAGCTGGCGGTCTCCTATATTTTTAACAATTACCGGTATCAATCCGGATTCTCTCTGCCCGGAGGCGGCAGGGAAGATGGTTCCGCGCTGACGCTGGAGAGCGCGAGCCTTTTGTATCTGCCGAAACCGGATCCCGGTGAAGACCCAGAAGCGCGGGCAGACGCCTGGCCTGCGACGGAGCCGGTCTCCTGCATATTCACGACGGCGGAATCGGACTCCTGCGAGCCGGATCTGTCCGTGGTAGAAGCCATGCGCGAGTGGGGGCTGGAAAGAGGGCTGATACCTATGCCCCGGGTGATCTCCGCCTATATCCTCCGGAGGATGCGGGAAGGCGAACCGTTATATTATCTGGATATCTATATTCCGGTCTTCTCCGGAACGGACAGTTCTCCGTTATAACGTCCGGGATCGTCCGGATACAGACGGAGATGTGCGAATGCCGCCGGGACCGTCCGAATGCAAAATGGGATTGACAAACCCGGTCACTGAATGGTATATTCTAGGTGGAAGTGAACGGGCGCTCCGCAGGGGGCGCTTTTTCCTTTTAAAACGTATGGCATCAGACATTTTCCGGCAGCCTGGATTTTTCATTCGTCCATGGTAACAGTTTTATTCTGAGAATTGCCGGATTCCTGTCTGTGAAAGGATGTAAAATCTATGCTGTTGGATCTGGTAGACCACAAAGAATCGATCAACCGCCTGCTTGCGCGCTACGGCGTCAAGTTCGGCATCTATAAGAATAATGTGTTTCACGAGCAGCTGTTTCCGTTTGATCCGATCCCGCGGGTCATCATGCAGAAGGAGTTTGAGTATCTGAACCGGGGGCTTTCCCAGCGGGTGCGGGCATTAAACTGCTTCCTGGCCGACGTGTATTCGGAACGAAAGATCGTGAAGGACGGCGTCATCCCGGCGGACTTCATCTATTCGTCCAAGGGATATCTGCCCCAGTGCGAGGGCATCACGCCGCCGAAGAAGATCTACAGCCATATTTCCGGCATCGATCTGGTGCAGGGGCGCGACGGCGACTGGTATATCCTGGAGGACAACCTTAGGATCCCGTCGGGAGCGTCCTATCCGATGATCGCCAGGGATCTGACGAGGCAGGCGGCGCCGGAGGCGTTTACCCGACGCCATGTGCTGGACAACCGCAACTACGCTTCCATGCTGCGCCAGACCATGGACTATGTGAACACCGGCGGCATCAACGTGGTGCTGACGCCGGGGCGCTATAACGCGGCGTTCTTCGAACATTCCTACCTGGCGGAGCGTTCGGGGGCCGTTCTCTGCATGCCGCAGGATCTGGCGGTGGAGGACAATAAGCTCTACTACCGCAGCTATGAGGGCAGGAAAATGCAGGTGGGCGCGGTCTACCGGCGTATCTCCGATGAGTATCTGGATCCCTTATGCTTCCTGCCGGAATCGCTGATCGGCGTACCGGGGCTGATGAACGTGTACGCCTCCGGCAATGTGGCCGTCATCAACGCGCCGGGCAACGGCGTGGCGGACGACAAGGGCATCTATTACTTCGTGCCCCATATGATTCGGTATTATCTGGGCGAGGAGGCGATTCTGAAAAACGCGCCTACTTACCTGGCGTTTTACGAGAAGGACCGCAGCTTTATCCTGGAGCATTTAAACCGTCTGGTCGTAAAGGACGTGTCAGAGGCCGGCGGTTACGGCGTGGTATTCGGCAGCAATTTAAGCGCCGGAGAACTTCAGAAGCTGGCGGACGCCATCAAGGCGGAACCCAGGCGATTCATCGCCCAGGAGGTCATCGATTTCGTGGATCTGATGATCGTGGATGGGAATGAGCAGGTGCCGCGGAAGGCGGATCTGCGCGCGTTCGTGCTGGCGGGAGAGGAGACGCGGGTGTGGCCCAGCGGGCTTACCAGGTTCTCGCGGAATCCGGATTCCTTTGTGGTGAATTCTTCGCAGGGAGGAGGTTTCAAGGACACATGGGTATTATCTCATTAGAGAGAGCCGACCATCTGTACTGGATCGGCCGGTATACGGAGCGGGTGTTTACGACGCTGGTGACGTTCTTTGATTTCTATGACCAGATGATCGACATGGACTTGAACGCCTATCAGGATTACTGTAAAATGGTGGCGATCCCGGACATCTACGGGGACAGCGGGACTTTCAGCAAGCGCTATCTGTTTGACAAATATGACCCGAATTCGGTTTACAGCAATCTGGAACGGGCCTACGACAATGCCATTGTGATCCGCGACGAGATCAGCAGCTATACGCTGGCTTACATCCAGCTGGCGCTGGATCATCTGCAGGCGGCCTCCGGCTCGGCGGCGCCCCATTATGATCTTCAGCAGGTGATCGACGATCTCCACGCCTTCTGGGGCTGCGTTGACGACCGGGTCGACGACGAGGAAGCCCGCAATATCATGAAGTGCGGGAAGTATCTGGAACGGCTGGATCTGTATATCCGGCTTGGTTATCCGGACCGTGATATCGAGCGCGGGTACAGCAAGTTCGTGAACCGGCTGGATAAGGTGCATCTGAAGTACCATGAGAATTGCCGCAGAAAGCTGGATGAGATCGTTGGTTCCGGAAGTGTGAAGGAGCACAAGGACGAGGCAGTGGCGGCGGTATGGAATTTCTTCTGAGAATGGTTATCTGAGGTGGGAAAGTTTGAAGGTTTTGCAGGTTCAGTATGAGATGCGGCTTACGTTTGACGCACCGGTGACGGATCACTATTTTCAGTTCCGGTGTCTGCCGATGGAGGACGACGCGCAGACGGTGGAGACGCTTAAGGTTGCGGTAGAACCCGCGTGCGCGGTTCATGAGAGGCTCGACGGCTTTGGCAATCGGATGTTTTATGGAGAAATTCCGGAGCCGCACGATTCGCTCTGCGTCCGGATGGACGCAAGGGTGCGGGTGGAGAGGGAATTGATCCGTTGTAGTTTTGGAAAACGCAGAATGCGGTCAGTCAGTATAGAAACGCCGGGTACAGGCATTGCCGGGAATCCGGAACCAGAATCGGAGCCGGTATGTTCGGATACTGCAGAAATTGCACAGTATCCGCTTGCCGACAGTCCGGCCGGCGTGGTTCCCGGAATTGTCTATGCGTATCCATCGGAGCTGACCAGGCCGGATAGGGCGATGAAGAAGTGGCTTGATTCTATCTGCGGAGACTATAATGCTGAACGCGGATTTCCGGAATATCTGATGCACCGGCTGTATCAGAGGCTTTCCTATGTTCAGGGGCAGACCCATGTGGGAACCACGGCGGCGGAAGCTTTCGCGCTTTCAGGAGGCGTCTGCCAGGACTATGCGCATATTTTTGTGGCAATATGCCGTTTGGCCGGTTTCCCAGCCCGGTACGTGGCGGGAATGGCTGTCGGCGAGGGTGCGACCCATGCATGGGCGGAAGTGTGGCAGGACGGTGCGTGGGTTGCTTACGATCCGACCCATGACTGCATGGCTGACGATCGGTATATCAAGTTGTCCCATGGAAGGGATTTTATTGACTGTTCGGTTGACAGAGGCTGTTTCCGCGGCGCGGGAGGACAGCAGCAGACGGTGTATGTGAAGGTGGCGGAAACCTCAACACTTCCGGATATGCCCTGATTGTCTTTTCACAGCGCAGGCGCTGGGTATATGGGGCATATACATAAAAGTCTGTCGATTTGTCTGCCACTGCGTTTCAAACAGATTCTAAGCGCTTCAGATGTTTCCTTGATACCAATCTGTTCCGGATAACGATTTTCTCATTATTGATCTGAGAGATCTGTATTGAACTCATACCTGAAAA
>CANQRU010000008.1 GCA_947626395.1 uncultured Lachnospiraceae bacterium
CGCCACTGGTGTTCCTCCTAATATCTACGCATTTCACCGCTACACTAGGAATTCCGCTTACCTCTCCGGCACTCAAGCCACACAGTTTCCAGAGCAGCTCCGGGGTTAAGCCCCGGCATTTCACTCCAGACTTGCTAAGCCGTCTGCGCTCCCTTTACACCCAGTAAATCCGGATAACGCTCGCCCCCTACGTATTACCGCGGCTGCTGGCACGTAGTTAGCCGGGGCTTCTTACTCAGGTACCGTCATCTTCTTCCCTGCTGATAGGGCTTTACATACCGAAATACTTCTTCACCCACGCGGCGTCGCTGCATCAGGGTTCCCCCCATTGTGCAATATTCCCCACTGCTGCCTCCCGTAGGAGTCTGGGCCGTGTCTCAGTCCCAATGTGGCCGTCCAACCTCTCAGTCCGGCTACTGATCGTCGCTTTGGTGGGCCGTTACCCCGCCAACTGGCTAATCAGACGCGGGCCCATCCTGTACCGTCGGAGCTTTTCACACAAAGACATGCGCCTTCGTGCGCTTATGCGGTATTAACAGTCATTTCTAACTGTTATCCCCCTGTACAGGGCAGGTTACCCACGTGTTACTCACCCGTCCGCCACTATGCTTACAGTTCCATCCGAAAACTTCACCGTAGGCACCGTTCGACTTGCATGTGTTAGGCACGCCGCCAGCGTTCATCCTGAGCCAGGATCAAACTCTCATAAAAAGTGTTTCTATCCCAGGAACCCAAGATCTTCCATCGCTGGTATCAATCTTTTCTTGTCCCGTGATTACTGTTGTTTGGTTCGTATACTTATCGCATACATCGTTCTGAATTTTCTCTTAAAGAAATCTTCAGGGTTCTGCATACTGTTCAGTCTTCAATTGTCAAGGTCCGTTCGCTGCTGACTTCTGCCGCAACTTCCCTAGGATATCACACCAGGTTGGCTTTGTCAACAACTTTTTTGAAAATTTTTCTGCCCTTTGGGGGCAAAAAAACAATCATACGGATCCTGGAAAAAAGAGCGGAGAAAGAGGGATTTGAACCCTCGCGCCGGTTACCCGACCTACACCCTTAGCAGGGGCGCCTCTTCGGCCTCTTGAGTATTTCTCCGTAGTTCCAGTTTCCATAAGATTGGTCTTCAGAAACATTTCTGTTTTTCAGACGCTTTACAATTATACAAAATAAATCCTTTATTGTCAACCCATTTTCTCGTTATTTTTTCCCAGATTTCGGTCGATCTCTTCCTGAATTTTCTGCTCTACAAGATGTGCGATGTCTCTGGTTTTAAGCCCAACATATTGTTCCGGATAGATGGGATCCAGGATATGGACCTGAACCTGGACCGGTCGGATGGAAGGCAGATCGAAAGGCTTGAAGCTGTCGATCAGAGCCACAGGAACAATGGGACACCCGGCGTTCACCGCGCTCTTAAAACTTCCCGCTTTAAACTCCTGCAGATTGTTTCCGTCGCGGCTGCGAGTTCCTTCCGGGAAAATGATAAAGTTCTGACCGTTCTTCGCCCGCTCGCTCATTTCGCTGATGATCTGCATGGAAGAACGGATATCGGAGCGATCCATCGCCAGACCGTCTACGATCTGCATCACCTGTCTGACCAGGATCCAGTTCTTTACTTCCTTTTTCACGACGATGCTTAAAGGACGCGGGCACGCTTCAATGATTGCGAGCACATCGAACATTCCCTGATGGTTCGGGAACATGATAAAACCGTCTTTTTCCGGAAGTTTCTCCACGCCGGTAATCGTTAATTTGATACGTCCCCTGCGATTGACGGTCTTTACGATGGAACGGATGAAATCGTAGCCCTGCTGCAGCGAATATTTCTCTTTGTACTTACCGCGGCGGACAAGTCCGATATACCAGTACGGAACCATCAGAATATCCATGATCACCATCAATATGATCCTGTTCATAGTTTCTCCTCCGTATGCTTTATTCACGAAACCGGCTGGACCAGATGATATCGGCGGCGCCGGTCATATCGTCCGGTATTCGTTTACTGCAGTTTCATACAGATCATTCCCCCGGCTGTCGATAACTACGATCACGGGAAAATCCTTCACTTCCAGCCGCCGTACGGCTTCCGTACCCAGATCGTCATAAGCAATGATTTCACTGGAAAGGATCCGTTTGGAAAGGATCGCTCCGGCGCCGCCGACCGCCGCGAAATAGACCGAACCGTTGCGGACAATGGCCTCCTTTACGGCAGGATTTCTCTTTCCCTTGCCGATCATAGCGCCCATGCCCATATCAAGAAGAGCGGGCGTGTATTTATCCATACGGCTGGCCGTGGTCGGACCGGCGGATCCGATGGGACGGCCTTCCCTAGCCGGCGACGGACCCATATAATAGATCACGTTATTCTTAATATCAAACGGAAGTTCTCCGCCGGCGTCCAGAGTTTCCTGCATCCGCTTGTGGGCGGCGTCTCTGGCGGTATAAATCGTTCCGGTAAGAAGAACGGAATCTCCCGCCCGCAGGGCGGACGCGTCATCCCGGCTGATTGGAACCGATACTTTTTTATCCATGTTATACTCCATTCTGTTTCAATTCTATAAATACACTTTTCACTGTTCAGGTATGTACGGTCGATCTTTGTATATCAGATCACCCGACGCGCATGGCGGTTCACATGACAGCAGATATTCACCGCCACCGGAAGTCCCGCGATATGCGTCGGATACGTTTCAATATTTACCGCAAGAGCCGTCACCGTCCCGCCCAGACCTCCGGGACCGATGCCAAGGCAGTTGATCTTCTCAAGCATCTCTTTTTCCAGATCTCTGACGTAAGGAACCGGCGATTCTTCGCTCAGGTCCCGGGTCAGCGCATGTTTCGCCATCAATGCGCATTTTTCAAACGTTCCGCCGATACCGACGCCGACCACCATGGGCGGACAGGCGTTTGGTCCTGCGTCCCTGACGGCCGTCAGGATCGCTTCCTTCACGCCTTCAACGCCGTCCGCCGGCTTAAGCATAAAGATCCGGCTCATATTCTCACTGCCGAAGCCCTTGGGCGCGACCGTGATCTCGATCTGATCGCCGTCCACGATCTCTGTATGGAGAATGGCAGGCGTATTGTCCTTCGTATTCACACGTTTAAGGGGATCGCCGACCACAGATTTGCGGAGATATCCTTCCGTATATCCCTGGCGCACTCCTTCGTCCACCGCTTTTCGCAGAGAATCGCCCTCAATATGTACATCCTGACCGATCTTCATGAACACCACCGCCATGCCCGTATCCTGGCATATAGGGATCATATCTTCGCCCGCGATCTGAAGATTCTCCTGAAGCTGCGAAAGAACCTGGCGGCCCAGAGGAGATTGTTCCTCCGATACCGCCTTTTCAAACACCCGGCACATATCGGGCGAGAGAAAATGATTCGCCTCGATACACATTTCTTTAATATTTCTCGTGATTTCTTCCGCCTGTATCGTTCTCAATATCTATACCTCCGCAATCTTACTGTCTTACATAATACAGTCGGCAGCCGTATCGGCCGGACCGGACGCCGTGTTTTCTGAAAAGAGCCGCCATGAGGGCGGCTTCTTTCCGTTTCTATAATTATTCCAAGTCAGATTCATCTGCCGCAGATCCGGCGTCTTCCGTTTCATCGAACACAGAATCTTCGTTATCTTCGAAATCATCTTCCGCTGCGTCTGTATCTTCCTCAGAATTCGGATTCTTCTCCCCGTCGTCCCGCACCTTTGCGATGCTGACGATCCGGGTATCGGAATCCTTTTCAATATTCATCAGCTTTACACCGGACGTATCGCGGCCGATCACGGAAATATCGTCGATGCCGATCCGGATAATGATGCCTTCATTGGTGATCATCATGATATCGTGATCGTCCTTCACCAGCTTCGCGCCCACCAGGTCGCCGGTCTTTTCGGTGATCTTATAGCAGCGGATACCCTTGCCTCCGCGGAACTGAGCGGTGAACTCGCTCGTTTTCGTCCGTTTGCCCATGCCTTTCTCCGACACGGTCAGAAGCGTCTCTCCCTGGCTGTCCATCTGCATGCCGATCACTTCGTCGCCGGGATTCAGCCGCATTCCGGTAACGCCCATGGAGACGCGACCCGTAACGCGGGCGTCGGTCTCGTGGAAGCGAATGCACTGACCCTTCTTCGATATCATGAAGATGTCCTTTGTATTGTCCGTGACTTTCACTTCGATGAGTTCGTCGTCTTCCCGCAGAACGATCGCCTGAAGGCCGGTCTTGCGTACATTGGCGTACTCGCGCAGCGGCGTTCTCTTCACCATACCCCGCTTAGTCGCCATGAACAGATAATCGTTCTCATCGTAATCCTTCATCGAAACGATGGCGGAAATGGTCTCCTCCGGCATCAGCTGAAGGAGATTTACGATTGCGGTTCCTCTGGCGGTGCGGCCGGCTTCCGGAATCGCATAGGCCTTCAGCCGGTACACGCGGCCGGTATTTGTAAAGAACATGATATAATTATGGTTCTTCGTCAGAATCAGATCTTCTACATAGTCCTCTTCGATGGTCTGGATTCCCTTGATTCCCTTGCCGCCCCGGTTCTGACTGTGGAATGTATCTTTCGGCATCCGCTTGATATATCCGAAATGGGTCATCGTGACTACGGTCTCATCGTTGGGGATCAGATCCTCGGCGGTCATATCGAAATCATCGAATCCGATGCTGGTACGGCGGTCGTCCCCGTACTTGTCGGCAATAGTCTGTATCTCCGTGCGGATGACGCCGAGAAGAAGCTTCTCATCCGCCAGGATTGCCTTCAATTCGGCGATCTTCGCTTCCAGCTCCTGATATTCGGCTTCCAGCTTCTCCCGTTCCAAACCGGTCAGAGTACGCAGACGCATATCTACGATGGCCTGAGCCTGCGCGTCGCTTAAGCCGAACCGGTCCATCAACTGCTGCTTCGCGATCTGCACGGTCTGGGACCCGCGGATGATCCGGATCACTTCGTCAATATGATCCAGAGCGATCAGCAGTCCCTCTAAGATGTGAGCGCGCTCTTCCGCCTTATTCAGATCGTATTTTGTGCGGCGGGTTACCACATCCTTCTGATGATCCAAATAATAATTCAGCATCTGGAGGAGATTCAGCACCTTCGGCTGGTTATCCACCAGCGCCAGCATGATCACGCCGAAGGAATCCTGCAGCTGAGTATGCTTCAGAAGCTGGTTCATGACCACATTAGCGTTCACATCCCGGCGCAGTTCGATCACGATACGCATACCGGTCCGGTCCGATTCATCCCGCAGATCCGTGATGCCGTCCACGCGTTTTTCTTTCACCAGTTCGGCGATTTTCTCGATCAGGCGGGCTTTATTGACCAGATAAGGTATCTCTGTAACGACGATACGGCTCTTGCCGTTAGCCATGGTCTCGATATCCGAGACGCAGCGGACGCGGATCTTGCCGCGGCCAGTCCGGTATGCTTCTTCGATTCCGGCTTTGCCCAGGATCGTGGCTCCCGTCGGGAAATCCGGTCCCTTGACGATATCCATGACTTCTTCAATGGTCGTCTCTCTGTCTTCCTGTATCTCATTGTCAATGATCTTCACTACGGCGCCGATCACTTCCCTCAGGTTGTGAGGCGGAATGTTCGTCGCCATACCGACGGCGATACCAGAAGTACCGTTACATAAAAGATTGGGATAGCGGGCCGGAAGAATCGACGGCTCTTTCTCCGTCTCGTCAAAGTTCGGCACGAAATCCACGGTATCTTTATTGATATCAGCCAGCATCTCCATGGATATACGGCTGAGTCTGGCCTCTGTATAACGCATGGCTGCCGCGCCGTCGCCGTCTATGGAGCCGAAATTGCCGTGACCGTCCACAAGCGGATAGCGGGTGGACCAGTCCTGCGCCATGTTGACCAGAGCGCCGTAGATCGAACTGTCGCCGTGCGGATGGTATTTGCCCATGGTATCGCCGACGATACGGGCGCACTTTCTGTGAGGCTTGTCCGGACCGTTGTTCAGTTCGATCATAGAATAAAGGACGCGCCTCTGAACCGGCTTTAAGCCGTCCCGTACATCCGGCAGAGCCCTGGAAGCGATAACGCTCATGGCATAGTCGATGTAGGATTTCTCCATGGTATCCTTCAGATCGATGTCCTGTATTTTGTCAAATACATTCGGTTCCATAAAATGTCCTCCTGTTGCTTATATATCCAGATTCTGCACTTTTCTCGCGTTCGCCTCAATAAATTCCCTCCGGGGCTCCACCTGATCGCCCATAAGGATCGTAAATGTCAGGTCAAGCTCCGACGTCACGTCTTCATCCATATTGACGCGCAGGAGAATCCTGCGCTCCGGATCCATCGTGGTCTCCCAAAGCTGCTCCGGATCCATCTCTCCCAGACCTTTGTAACGCTGGATCTTATTATTATTGTCGCGGCCGATATCGGTCAGGATCTGATTCAGTTCCGGATCGCTGTAAGCGTACCAGATCCGCTTGTTCTTCTCGATCTTATAAAGCGGCGGCTGCGCCAGATAGACATGCCCCTGCCTGATCAGCTCCGGCATGAACCGGTAAAGGAAGGTCAAAAGCAAGGTGCTGATATGGGCGCCGTCCACATCCGCATCGGTCATGATGATAATCTTATGGTAACGAAGCTTCGAAATATCAAAATCTTCGTGAATACCGGTACCGAAGGCGGTGATCATGGCCTTGATTTCAGCGTTGGCGTAGATCTTGTCAAGACGCGCCTTCTCCACATTCAGGATCTTGCCGCGCAGCGGAAGGATCGCCTGAGTATCCCTCACTCGGGCCGTCTTGGCGGAACCGCCGGCGGAATCTCCCTCGACGATGTAAATCTCGCATTTCTCCGGATCCTTATTCGAACAGTCGGCCAGCTTCCCGGGAAGGGCCATGCCTTCCAGAGCGGTCTTCCTGCGGGTAAGTTCGCGGGCCTTGCGGGCCGCCGCCCTGGCTCTCTGGGCCAGGATCGATTTCTCGCACATCGCCTTGGCCACCGTCGGATTCTGCTCCAGATAATAGGTCAGCTGCTCGCTGACAATGGAATCCACAGCGACCCTCGCCTCGCTGTTGCCCAGCTTCTGCTTGGTCTGCCCCTCAAACTGCGGTTCCTCGATCTTCACGCTGATGATCGCGGTCAGACCTTCGCGGATATCCTCGCCGCTGAGCGCCGGATCGCTGTCCTTCAGAAGCTTGTTCTTCTTGGCGTAGTCGTTGAACGTCTTCGTCAGCGCGTTCTTAAAACCGGTCAGATGCGTTCCACCCTCCGGCGTGTTTATATTGTTGACAAATGTATAGATATTCTCCGTGTAAGCGTCGTTGTGCTGCATGGCCACTTCCACGTAGACGTTCTCCCTGGTTCCTTCACAATAAATGACATTCTCATACAGAGGCGCCTTGCCTTTGTTCAGGTATGTGACAAACTCCTGGATACCGCCCTCATAGTGGAAGGTCTTCTCAATCTTCTCTTCGCGGTCGTCCCGGAGCGTGATTTTCAGAGCCTTCGTCAGAAATGCGGTCTCCTGCAGACGGATCCGCAGCGTATCGTAATCATAGACGGTTTCCTCGAATATTTCCTTATCCGGCATAAATGTGATCTTCGTGCCGTGCTGATCCATCGGACAATCCCCGATGATCTCCAGTTTGGACGCGACTTTTCCACGCTCATAACGCTGATGATACACTTTTCCTTCGGTATAGATCGTTACCTCCAGCCATTCGGACAGAGCGTTTACTACAGAAGCGCCTACGCCGTGAAGACCGCCGGAAACCTTATATCCCCCGCCGCCGAACTTTCCGCCGGCATGAAGCACCGTGAAAACCACCTCAACTGCCGGAAGGCCTGATTTCTTCTGGATCCCTACAGGAATACCGCGGCCGTTATCGATAACCGTAATGGAATTGTCGCTGTTGATCTGAACGTCGATCTGTGTGCAGACTCCGGCCAGCGCCTCATCGACGGAATTATCCACGATCTCATAGACCAGATGGTGAAGACCTCTGGCAGACGTACTTCCGATATACATACCGGGTCTTTTTCTTACGGCTTCCAGTCCCTCCAATATCTGAATTTGGTCAGCTCCGTATTCAGCACTCATTCAATTAAGCCTCCTGTTCATTTTCGCTGGTTACTGTGCCTTCTACGACACGATAGATCTGATCGATCTGAAACCGGCGGCTTAGGAAATCCTCAAGCCCCGTGCAGGTGATCAGCGTCTGGATCTGATCGATGCCTTCAAGAAGATGTTCCTGTCTGCTTCCGTCCAGCTCCGACAGAACGTCGTCAAGAAGCAGCACCGGATAATCCTTAACAATATATTTGACAAGTTCGATCTCCGCCAGTTTTAACGACAGCGCGGCTGTCCTCTGCTGGCCCTGGGAACCGAACTTCCGGATATCGATTCCATTTACAACAAAACTCATATCGTCCCTGTGAGGTCCGACCGTCGTAGTTTTTAACTTTATGTCAACTTCACGGCTTTTCTTTACCGCCTCATCCAGATCGCTTATCTCCGTATCCGGATCGTAGGACAGATTCAGTATTTCTTTCTCTCCTGACAGCTTCCTGTGGATCCCGACAATGATATCATTCAGTTTCCGGATGAATTCCCGGCGGAACCGGATCACCTGGCTGCCGTACTGAACCAGCTGCATATCCCATACGTCGAGCATATTCTCATAATCCGGATTAAACGGCAGTTCTTTTAAAAGCTTATTTCTCTGAATGATCACCTTATTATACCGGATCAGAGCATGAACGTACAGTTTATTCAGCTGGCAAAGCTCCATATCGATGAATCTGCGCCGCTCCGCGGGACCATTTTTGATAATATTCAGATCCTCAGGTGAAAAGAATACCACATTAACAATACCGAACAACTCGCTTGCTTTTCGGATCGGAACGCCGTTGATTGCAACGCCTTTAGGCTTATTCTTCTTCAGGTGCATATCGATGCGGTAGGGAACGTCCTTCTTTCTCACATTCAGCTTGATATGGGATTCTTCTTTATCAAACTGGATGATCTCCCGGTCCCTGCTTCCACGGTGGGACTTGGTCGTGCAGCATACGTAAACAGCTTCCAGAATATTCGTCTTGCCCTGAGCGTTATCCCCATAGAGAATGTTCGTACCGGGACTGAAATCCATATGTAACTGTCCGTAATTGCGGTAATTCTCAAGTTCTATGGATTCTATCATCATGGCCGGTCACGCCTCGATCTTAACAGTCTGTCCGTCGTACTCTATGATATCTCCGACATGCAGCTTTTTGCCTCGCTGATACTCCACCTGGCCGTTTACTTTCACATAGCCGTCCTGAATCGCGTACTTGGCGTCCACGCCGCTGTCAGACAAGCCGGCCAGCTTCAGAGCCTGGCCGAGCTTGATATATTCATCGCGAATCTTCACGATCTCCATGATCCATTCTTCCTTTCGTCCCTCTGACGGAACTGCGCGTTCCGATTCCGCCCGCGGATACCGTCTCCACCTGCGGCAGACGCCGGTCAGATGGCCGCCGCGTTAAAATTCACAGGCAGGATCAGATAGATGTAATTCTCATTCTCATCCTTGATAAAGCACGGCGACTTGGGATTCATCATATACAGATCCACTTCCTCGTCGTCGATGATGCGCAGCGCGTCCAGCAGGAACTTCGGATTGAATCCGATCATCAGATCCTTGCCGGTCTTGCGGATCAGAACCTCCGCGTTCATCGTACCGAAGCTGGAATTCATCTTCAGCTGCATGACGTTATCCGTAATATTCAGAATGATCGGCTTCTTGTCGTTCTCGCGGATCAGGATGCTGGCCCGGTCGATGCAGTCGAGAAATTCCCTGCGGTTGATCGTCACCTTCGTCGCGTAATCGCTGGAAAGCATCTGCTCAATACGGAAATACTCTCCTTCGATCAGCCTGGACACCACGACCGTGTCGTCAAACTCGAACAGAATATGGTTCCTGCTGAAATAGATCAGGACTTCTTTATCATTGTCCCCGCCCAGAATCTTGCTGATCTCACTGAGAGTCTTGCCGGGAACGATGACTTTTATATCATCGTAAGTATCCTTAAGAGTAACGTTCCGGATAGACATACGGTGGCCGTCCAGAGAAACTACCTTCAGAAGATCCGCGTGCACCTGGAACAGTTCGCCGGTCATCATCTTGTTGCTGTCGTTCGGAGATATGGAAAAGATCGTCTGACCGATCACTTCCCTTAAACTGAACTGGGACAGGCAGATATAATGATCCTTTTCAATAAAGGGAAGATAGGAAAATTCTTCGCCGTCCCTCCCCTGAATGTTAAATACGGAATTATCGCAGGATATGACCGTATTAAATCTCTCGTCGGATTCGATGGTGATCGGAGAGTCGCCGCCGGAAAATTTCCGTACAATCTCTGAAAAAAGCTTGGCGTCCAGCGCGATCTTTCCCCCGCTTACGATGGTCCCCTCCACCTTCGTCTCAATGCCCAGTTCCATATCGTTGGCTGTCAGCTTGATCTGGCCGTCCGCAGCGTCGATCAGGATACACTCCAGGATCGACATGGTCGTCTTGGACGGAACCGCCTTTAATACGATATTAATGGCATTCTGAAGATCGTCTTTCTGAAATGTGAGCTTCATGGCTGTTGATAACTTCCTTTCGTGTTTGTTCGTAATATGTAAATATATGATTAAGTTCTTTTTAGAAGACTTATTAGTAGGGGATGGGGACAAGTTTAAAACCCGGAAACCCCTTGCAAATCCTCATAAAAATTAATTTGAAACCCTGTGGAAAATGAAACGCAAACTATGAGAATATCTTCCGTTTGTCCACAGGCGAAAATTCGTTCAGATTCCTTCTGAACTTTATCCACAGAATATACCTGAGATTCCACTGGTATTCCACCGCTTATTGTGGACGGATCTTCTTACGGATGACATCGATGGTATTGGCGAGAGCCGTATCGGTCCGGAGATCCCTGGCGATCTTGTCCCGGCCGTGGATGATCGTCGTATGATCGCGGCCTCCCAGGTACTGGCCGATCACCTGCAGAGAATCTCCTGTCATATCCTGGCACAGGTACATGGCGATCTGCCTTGGATAGGCGATCTCCTTGTTGCGCTTCTGGGAAGAGATGTCCAAAGTCGTGATTCCGAAATGGTCGGCTACCACCTGAATGATCAGCTCCGAGGTGATCTTCCGTTCCGATTCCGGTGAAATGATGTCTTTTAAAGCTTCCTTTGCCAGCTCAATATCGATCTCCTTGTTATTATCAAGCTTGGAGAGGGCGACGATCTTCGTCAGGGCGCCTTCCAGCTCACGGATATTGGACTTGATATTGGTAGCGATGTACTTGATCACTTCATTATCTATATTATAGCCTTCCAGATCCTCCTTTTTGCGGAGAATGGCCATACGCGTTTCGTAGTTGGGGGGCTGGATGTCGACAGGAAGGCCCCATTCGAACCGGGAGCGAAGCCTTTCTTCCAGCGTGACGAAATCCTTCGGCGGTTTGTCGGAGGAGATGATGATCTGCTTTTTCGATTCGTACAATGTGTTGAATGTGTGGAAAAACTCTTCCTGCGTCGACTCCTTTCCGATGATAAACTGGATATCGTCGATCAGAAGCACGTCAATATTCCGATATTTCTCACGAAACTCGGTGGTGGTAATATTATTCTTATTACGGATGGCGTCGATCAGTTCGTTGGTGAACTTCTCGGAAGTCACATAGAGGATCCTGGAGTTAGGATTGTTCTTCAGTATAAAATTGGCGATGGAGTGCATAAGGTGGGTCTTGCCCAGACCTACGCCCCCGTAAATGAACAGCGGGTTGTACATCTCACCCGGGGATTCAGCCACGGCCAGGGAAGCCGCGTGCGCCAGGTTGTTGTTCGGGCCTACGACGAAGGTCTCAAAGGTATAGCGGGGATTCAGATTCGCTTCCTGGATCAGGGACTGGTTTATATCCGCGGAGGGAGCCTGGATCAGATGTTTGCTGCCGGAACGCTTGTCCTGCGACGAAATATCTTCGTCGGTGATCAGTTCGATGGTACACGAAAAACCGGTGACCTCCGCGATGGACACCTGAAGCTGTTTTTCATATCGTTTTTTGATAATAGTCACGCAATATGGGTTGGAATCCGGTACAAGGATCTTCACCGTATTGTTCTCGACAGCATAAGGCTTCAAAGGAAGAAGCCATGTATCGTAGGATGGTTCCGATACGTCGTATTCTTCCCGCAGATGAAGCAGGATCGCCTCCCACTGGCTTTTCAGTTGTTCAAGCATGTCTTTCTCCTAACCTATCGTAAAATCCTGCGCCGCAGGCACACAAATCCACTCTCTTATCTATTTTATAATAAAGACCGGATTTTTGCAATGGAAAATCGAAATTGTTTGTGGATAACTGGGTTGAAACAGACCGGTAAAGATAAATATGATATGAAAATAAAGGATAAAGTTGAAAAGAGGATATGTTTCCACAAATTATCCACACTTTGTGGATAACTTTTTTTCTATTGACGAGGAGAACAATTCTATATATAATGCAGATGTATTGCATTGTATCTTTTAAAAAAGAACAGTAGCAGGAGGAAAATGAATATGGTAAAAAAAGACACTCGTTGGATGACCAGTGTCGCACTTATGGCGGCGATCGTGATCCTTTTGGCGAACACGCCTCTGGGAATGATCCAGCTTCCTATTATTAAGGCGACAACTGTACACATTCCGGTAATCATCGGAGCCGTTATGCTCGGGCCTCTGGCCGGGGCGATCCTTGGGGGAATTTTCGGGATCTGTTCCATGATCTCCAACACCATGACGCCGAGCCTTCTGTCCTTCGCCTTTTCTCCATTTATGAGTACGACAGGGATCGTGGGCGCTGTGAAAGCGGTGTGGATATCTGTGGGATGCCGTGTGATGATCGGCGTTGTGTCCGGCTGGCTGTGGATATTGCTTAAAAAGATCCATCTGAACCGGTACGCGGCTCTTGCGGTGACCGGATTTGTCGGATCTATGACCAATACGGTCACAGTCATGGGAAGTATCTTCGTGCTTTTGATGAATGAATATGCCAGCGCGAGAAATGTGGTCGGCGCGAAAGAGGTCTTCGGTCTGATCATGGTGACCGTCACGTCGTCCGGAATTCCGGAAGCCATCGCAGCCATGATCCTGGTAGCCGTGATCGGTTCGGCGCTTCTCTACGCAATGTCGAAAATGCCGGAATACGGCCGCAGGCAGATCAGAAGCCATAAAGCCTGATCGTTAATAATCTATATCTAGTAATAAAGAATACAATCAATACAAGTTATGGGAGCGGCCATTTTAAGAAAAAATACCGCTCCCTTTTTTGTAAGATTTTGCTTGACTTCCAACGTTTCCTTCTATATAATTGTAGCGATGTTTAATTTAGAAACGCTCTGAAAGAGGAGGTGTTGAACGCGATGAAGATGACATTTCAGCCTAAGAGAAGACAGAGAGCGAAAGTTCATGGTTTCAGGGCCAGAATGAGTACTCCGGGCGGAAGAAAAGTTTTAGCCGCGAGAAGAGCAAAAGGAAGAGCCAGATTATCTGCTTAATCGCTTATGCGGAGAACCCGCCGGCGGCGGCTTCTCTTGCGTATTCACATGAATGACAGGCCGCAAGGAATTGTGGCCTTGTTTATTTTTTAATGAAAAGAAGAGCAATCGGCTTTTAAGTATGATGTGGAGGACGCATGAAGAGGTTTCCTTCGATTAAGAAGAACAGCGAATTTCAGAAGATTTACAAAAGCGGAACTTCTTATGCCAACCGGTTGTTAGTTATGTATGTGAGGCCGTCGGAACATCCCGGCGTCAGGATCGGGATCTCCGTCAGCAGGAAGGTAGGGAACAGCGTGGTGCGCCACAGGGTGACCAGGCTGATTCGGGAAATATTCAGATTAAACAAATTAGAGACAGATTCTGGATTAGACATCATCGTGGTCGCGAGACCCGCGGCGAAAGAATCAGATTTCAAAAAACTGGAAAGTGCTTATATGCACTTGTGCGGACTGCATAACATCAGAAAGGAATCGAAGTGAGATTGGTATGGTGAAGAAGTTTTTGATTCTTTGCATCAGGGGCTACCAGATATTTTTATCTCCTCTGAAAGTCAATTTTCACTGTATTTACACGCCTACGTGTTCTCAATACGCCATTGAGGCACTGGAGAAGTACGGCGTGGTGAAAGGATTATGGTTGTCCATACGGAGAATCCTGAGATGTCATCCGTGGGGCAGAGGCGGTTATGACCCAGTTCCGTGAAACGAGGAGGTAATGGATTGGATTTTTTAGTACTGACTAAGGTAGGCGGGCCATTCGGAGTGATCGTTCAGGTGCTTGGATGGATCATGGAGATCCTGTTTGCGTTCACGAATCTGTTCGGCGTTGTGAACATCGGCTTGAGCATCATTCTGTTCACACTTGTGACAAAGCTGATCCTGTTTCCCTTATCGTTAAATCAGCAGAAGTCCAGCAAGATCCAGGCTGTCATCCAGCCTGAGATCCAGGCGATTCAGAAGAAGTACAAAGGCAAGAATGACAATGATTCGATGATGAAGATGAATGTGGAGACCAGGGCGGTCTATGAGAAGTACGGCGCTTCCATGACCGGCGGATGTCTTCCGCTTCTGATTCAGTTTCCCATCATGATCGGCCTGTACCAGGTAATCTATAAGATTCCCGCGTATGTAGGTATGGTGCGGAATTATTTTGAAGTGATTATGGATAAGCTGCCGGCGAATTTTGCTTCCAATGAAGTATTTATGAAGCTGGCTCAGAGTCAGGCCCTTGGCAACGCAGATTTCTCCGATGCGGATAAAGTGGTCGATCTTCTGTACAAGCTGACCAGACCCCAGTGGGCGGAGCTGGCCGGCGTATTCCCGGAGATCACAAGCGCTGTGACCAGCGCCGGGGAGAACGCGATCGAAGCGGTCAACCGGATGCAGAATTTCCTGGGAATCAACGTCGCTTATACGCCGATGAATGTTATCACCGGATTTTTCGGAGGCAATGAGGAATTCGGAATTCTGGCCTGCATCATGGCTATCGTTATTCCGATCATGTCCGGTCTGTCCCAGTGGTACTGTACGAAGCTGATGACAGTTAATCAGCCGGAGCAGCCGGACGACGCTCCGGGCGCAAGCATGATGAAGTCCATGAACGTCGCGATGCCGATCATGTCGCTGGTATTCTGCTTTACCCTTCCGCTGGTTATCGGTATCTACTGGGTAGTCAGCAGTTTGTTCCAGATGGGACAGCAGATCTATATGAACCATTATATGGCGAAGGTCGATATCGACGAACTGATCCGGAAGAATGTGGAAAAGGCCAATAAGAAACGCGCCAAGAAGGGACTTGCTCCCAACAAGCCGACCACGATCGCCCAGGCGATGAAGGCCATGCAGGAAGCGGAAGCGAAAGAGAAAGCCGAGCAGGAGAAGAAAGCCGCGAAGACGAAGAAGCTTGTAGAAGATTCTACGGCATATTATAATCAGAACGCGAAGCCCGGAAGTCTTGCGTCGAAGGTTAACATGGTTCAGAAGTATAACGAAAAACACGAAAAGCGTTGATGAGGGATAGTATATCAGGAGGGTATCTATGGATGTAACAAGAGTTACAGCGAAGACGTTGGATGAAGCCATCACGAAGGCGTCCATCGATCTGGGAACTTCAAGCGATAATCTGGAATATACGATAGAAGAACAGAAGTCCGGTATTTTCGGTCTGGGCAAAAGCGTAACGATCAAAGCGCATAAGAAAACAGAAGGAGATCTGGAAGATCTTTACGCGGCGGTCGTCGAAGGCAGAGAAGAGAAGAAGCCTGCGCCGAAGGCGGCGCCGGAACAGGGCAGGGAAGCCGTGAAAGACATTCCCAGACAGCAGCCTGCGAAAGATTATGTAAAGCCCGCCCCCAGAAATGAATTTAAGGATCAGAAGAAGGACGAGCCGAAGAAAGAAATTAAAAAGGAAAAGAAAGATAACCGCAAGGAGTTTAAGACAGAATTTAAGACGGAATCCAAATATGAAGTAAAGAGCGAAGTAAAGAGCATGAAGGGCAAAGAGAAAGAGCCGAAGAATGCGGAGAAGGAGGCGCCGAAGAAGGAGCAGAAGCCGCTTCAGAAGCCTGCGCCGAAGCAGCCTCAGACTCAGAAGGATTCCCAGAAGAACAGCCAGAGAAGTTCTTACAGAGAAAGCATTGAAGCTGAGAGAGAAGCTTTAAGGCTGGCTGAAGAAAAGCGGGCCGAGAAGGAGAGAGACCGCAAAGAGAACAAGAAGCCTTCGAATATCGAAGCCTGCAGGACCGCGGCGGCGGATTTCCTTACCAGGGTATTCGCAGCTATGGATATGAAGGTAGACGTGGATACGGTTTACGATGATGAAGAAGTAGAGCTGATCGTGAATCTGTCCGGCGACGATATGGGCATCCTGATCGGCAAGAGAGGACAGACCCTGGATTCCCTTCAGTATCTGGTAAGCCTGGTTGTGAATAAACAGACGGAAGGCTATCTCCGCGTGAAGCTTGATACGGAAAATTATCGGGCCAGAAGGAAAGAAACGCTGGAGCAGCTGGCGAAGAATATTGCATTCAAGGTGAGAAGGACAAGACACAGCGTCTCCCTGGAGCCGATGAATCCTTATGAGAGACGCATTATCCACGCGACGCTTCAGAATGACCGGTATGTGGTCACAAGAAGCGAAGGCGAGGATCCTTACCGTCATGTAGTTGTCTCCCTGAAGCGTGAAGCCAGAGACAGAGACCGCAGAGGCGGATACAGCAGACATAACAGTCTGAATAATCAGAATGATCAGAACAGCCAGGAAAGCGGCAGCGCAGAAGAATAATGCGAACCTCCGATAAGGGCCGGAATTAATTGTTCCGGCCCTTTTTTACCAGGTACATTCTGCGCGGAAAACACCTGCCGGCAATGAAATTGGAGAGATCGTTTATTATGAGAACGGATACGATAGCCGCGATCGCCACAGGACTTACAGATTCCGGAATCGGGATCGTCAGGATCAGCGGGACGGACGCATTTGATGTGATCAGAAAAATATTTGTAAAGAAAAACGGCGCTGCGGCGGATGTGAACCGGTCACATACGGTGCAGTACGGTTTTATTTGCGAAAATGGAGAAAAGATAGATGAAGTTCTGGTCATGGTCATGAAAGGTCCTCACAGCTATACCGGAGAAGATACTGTTGAGATCGACTGTCATGGCGGCGTACTGATGATGCGGCGTATTCTGGAAGTGGTTCTGGCAAACGGAGCCAGAGCGGCGGAACCGGGAGAATTTACAAAGAGAGCTTTCTTAAACGGAAGGATCGATCTGTCCCAGGCGGAAGCGGTGATCGACGTGATCAACGCAAAAAATAACTACGCGCTGAAAAATTCCATGAAACAGTTAAGCGGCAAAGAATCGGATAAGATCCGTGGGCTGAGGGAAAAGATCCTTTACGAGATCGCGTATATTGAATCGGCCCTGGATGATCCGGAGCATATTTCTCTGGACGGATACCGTGAACAGCTTGAAATAACGCTGAACGAAGCAATCGGGCAGGTGAAAATGCTGATCGATTCCGCGGATTACGGGAGGATCGTGTCAGAAGGTATCCGCACGGTGATCGTAGGAAAGCCGAACGCGGGAAAATCATCTCTGATGAATATGCTTCTGGGAGAAGAAAGGGCTATTGTTACGGAAATCGCGGGGACTACAAGAGATACTCTGGAGGAACAGGTTCGGTTTGGCGACATCAGCCTTCGAATCGTGGATACGGCAGGAATCCGGGATACAGAAGATATCGTGGAGAAGATCGGCGTCGGCCGGGCTAAAGACGCGGCGTCGGATGCGGACCTGATCATTTATGTGATTGATTCCTCTGTGCCCCTTGATGAGAACGATTATGAGATTATGGATCTGATCCAGGGCCGGAAGGCAATCATTCTTTTGAATAAATCAGACCTGCCGGCCGTGGCGGACATTTCCCCGGCTGCTGTTTCTGAAAAACTGGCAGGTAAGAAGATCATTACCATTTCGGCAAAAGAAGAAACTGGTTTTGATGAACTGAAGGAAACCATTCAGGAAATGTTCTGCAGGGGGAATATTCATTTTAACGATGAAGTGCTGATAACGAATCTTCGGCACAAGGAGGCTCTTCAGGAGGCGCTTTCCAGTCTTGAGATGGTGATGGACAGTATTAGAAACGGCCTGCCGGAAGACTTTTTCTCTATCGATCTGACAGACGCTTATGAGAGGTTGGGAAGCATTATCGGAGAAGCGGTGGAAGACGATGTGGTGAATGAGATATTCAGCCGGTTCTGTACAGGAAAATAAGCAGCGAGAGGACGGAAAATGGCAGTTTTAGAGGAATATTATGATATTGTAGTCGTAGGAGCCGGACACGCGGGATGCGAGGCGGCTCTTGCGTGCGCAAGACTGGGACTTGAGACGATCATGTTCACGGTCAGCGTGGACAGTATTGCCCTGATGCCCTGCAACCCGAACATCGGAGGCAGTTCCAAAGGACATCTGGTCCGTGAACTGGACGCGATTGGCGGCGAGATGGGGAAGAATATCGACAAGACATTCATCCAGTCCCGGATGCTGAATGAATCCAAAGGCCCGGCCGTTCATTCTCTGCGGGCGCAGGCGGACAAGCAGGATTATTCCAGGCAGATGAGAAAGACGCTGGAGAATACGGATCATCTGACGATTCGGCAGGCGGAAGTGTCGGAGATCGTTACAGAAGAGACAGATCCGGACGGCGGCCGGTGTTTGCGGGAAGGAGCGGGAATATCGGAGGCAGATCTTATTTCCGGTAAAATCGCGGACGGATCCGCTCGGGAATCCGGGCTGATCCGAAGAAAATATCGGATCCGTGGAGTAAAAACGGTATCCGGCGCCATTTATCACGCAAAAGCGGTAGTTCTGGCTACCGGAACTTATCTGAAAGCCAGATGTATCTTTGGCGATGTAAGTAATTATACTGGGCCCAACGGACTGCAGGCCGCCAATCATCTGACGGATTCCCTGAAAGCGCATGGAATTGAGATGTACCGCTTTAAGACCGGAACACCGGCGAGGGTGGACCGGCGCAGCCTTGATTTCAGCAAAATGGAAGAACAGCCGGGAGATGAATATATTCAGCCGTTTTCATTTTCCACGGATCCGGAATCCGTGCAGAAGAAGCAGGTTTCCTGCTGGCTGACGTATACAAATGAGAAAACGCATGAGATCATCCGTCAGAATCTGGATCGGTCGCCGCTGTTTTCCGGTGAGATCGAAGGAACAGGTCCCAGGTACTGCCCGTCTATCGAAGACAAGGTTGTGAAATTTCCGGATAAGGAACGGCACCAGATATTCGTGGAACCGGAAGGATTTTATACGAATGAAATGTATCTGTCCGGTATGTCAAGTTCTCTGCCGGAGGATGTACAGCACGCCATGTATAAGACGGTACCGGGGCTGGAACATGTAAAGATCGTGAGAAATGCCTATGCGATCGAATATGACTGCATTAATTCCCTGCAGCTGAGACCGTCTTTGGAATTTAAAACAATAGAAGGATTATTCAGCGGAGGACAATTTAACGGAAGTTCCGGTTATGAAGAAGCAGCCGTGCAGGGATTTATGGCCGGAGTGAACGCGGCTATGAAGGTTTTAGGCCGCGAGCCGTATGTGCTGGATCGTTCTCAGGCATATATCGGTGTGCTGATCGATGATCTTGTGACGAAGGAAAATCACGAACCATACCGGATGATGACGTCAAGAGCGGAATATCGTCTGCTTCTGCGTCAGGACAACGCGGATCTGCGATTGCGGTCTATCGGTCACGAGATCGGACTGGTAAGTGACGAAGAATACGAGAAGACCTGTGAGAAAGAACGGCAGATCGAAGAGGAGATCCATCGTTTGGAGAGGACAAGCGTTGGCGTAAGTCCGCAGGTACAGGAGTTTTTGATGCGCCATGAAAGTACGCCTCTGAAAAGCGGAATTACATTGGCAGAGCTTGTCAGAAGGCCGGAACTTGATTATATTATGTTAACTGAGTTAGACGATAACAGACCGAATCTGGCGAAAGATGTGATCGAACAGGTTAACATAAATATTAAATATGAGGGTTATATCCGCAGGCAGAAGCAGCAGGTAGAGCAGTTTAAGAAACTGGAGAAAAAACGGCTGGATATCGATTTTGATTATCGTCAGATCAAAGGGCTCCGGCTGGAGGCTGCACAGAAACTGAATCTGTATAAGCCGGTAAGTATTGGACAGGCATCCAGAATATCAGGAGTTTCACCGGCAGATATATCGGTGCTTTTAGTGTATTTTGAAAAATATGGCGGAAGTGAAAATGGTCGGAGTTCTGTAGAATAAAGTGATGCAGAATAGAGTGAGTATATGACTGATGGGGATAAAAGGTATGGATAATCAGTTCAAAATGTGGATAACTAGCGGAATGAAAGAAATTTCTGTGGATTTATCTGATGATCAGATGGAGCAATTCTACTTGTATTATGAGATGCTGATCGAATGGAATAAGGTCATGAATCTGACTGCAATCACGGATATGAAGGATGTGATATTTAAACATTTTGTCGATAGTGTTTCACTGATTAAAGCCGTTGATGTTTCACGTGAAACATCTTTGATCGATGTAGGTACCGGCGCTGGATTTCCGGGTATTCCTTTGAAGATAGTTTTTCCTGAATTGAAGGTTACATTGTTAGATTCGTTAAATAAGAGAGTTCGGTTTCTTGAAGAAGTGATCGGTAAGCTGGGGTTGACTGGAATTTTGGCGATTCATGGGAGAGCTGAAGATGTAGGGAGAAATTTCGAGTATCGGGAAAAGTATGATCTGTGCGTATCGCGTGCTGTGGCGAATCTTGCTACGTTGTCGGAGTATTGTATGCCGTTTGTGAGAGTTGGGGGGAATTTTATCTCATATAAATCGGGGACGATTGAGGATGAGTTGAAGGCGGCTGGGAATGCAGTGAAGATGCTGGGGGGACGCGTTGAAGATGTGGTGAGATTCAGGATTGAGGGGATAGATGCGGAGAGAAGTCTGGTTCGGGTTGTGAAGAATCGGAAGATAGATTCGAAATATCCGCGGAAGGCTGGATGGCCGGGGAAGGAGCCGTTGGGGGTGGGATAGGTGTTTATGTGCGTTGTCGCGGAAGATACGCGGGGCAGGAGGGGTCCGGGACACATCCCGGGCGCTCATGGCTCCGAAGGGAAGTCTGTCTAACCGCAAAAATGGGCCGTTTCGGGGCACCGTCAAATTCGTGAGAAATCCTGAAAGGATTTCTCACTCAGCTTGCGCTCCGCCCCTGACTTGAGGTCAGGGGCTCGGCCCCGAAACGGCCCGTTTTTGCGCTAAGACAGACTAACCCTTCTCCGCAAATCGCGCCCGGAATGTGCCCCGGACCCCTCCTGCCCCGCTGTGTTATCGCGAAATGGATGGTGGAGATGCACCGATAGCGCTTCGCTGATCGGTGCGTGGGTTTTTAAGGGGTCAGTATGTCTGAGAGATATTTTTGGATGAGATAATATAGTTATAAGAGAAGCATAATAATTAGAGCTTATGGAGGTATTACGATGTGGTTTTGGTTGGCACTTGGGTCGGCGGTTTTTGCGGCACTGACGTCAATATTGGCAAAGGTGGGGATTGAAGGTGTTGGTTCTAATCTTGCTACAGCAATACGCACGATGGTTGTTGTTGTCATGGCGTGGGGAATGGTATTTGTTACACATCAGGAGAACGGTATCAGGTTAATCAGTCAAAAAAGTTGGATTTTCCTGATATTGTCCGGACTTGCCACCGGAATCTCATGGTTATGTTATTACAAGGCTTTGCAGATAGGCGATGCGTCAAAAGTGGTTCCGGTTGATAAGTTATCCGTGGTCATAACGCTTGTGCTGGCTTTTGTCTTTTTGCATGAAGAATTTACAACGAAATCAGTAATTGGTTGTATTCTGATCGGAGCAGGAACGTTGATGATGGTTTTGTGAAGAGAGATAATTTGTATTCTCCTTTTTTTGCTATACATCTATTGGCGCAGCCTGACAAGGTAAAATATTATTCATATGGTCATGCTCCTTCGACAACAAACTTCTACTTAAAACGCCTATTTCAAGAAAATGTGTGTACCGCCGCTGGCCATGTAGGGCTATGTATATTCACACATTGTGCACAGATACCTGTCATTTAGAGCATAAAAAAGAGACAAACCATATCTTCTGGACTGCCTCTTTTTTTGACTGTTCTGCAAGCCGGAAATTGTCAGATCAGCTTACTGCAAACACCATATTTTCTTGTGGTATATATCAATAAAGCGTTCATGCTGTTCACGATTGGATAAGAGGTGCCTGGTGAATTTCGTTGTGTTATACCCATAAAGCTGCGTCTATAACGGAAAACCGAAAGGAGCGCCCTCTGAGATAAAATCTTTCAAAACATTTTATCCTTCAATATAGTTATTCGGATCATTTTGTCTTGGTTTTGCGCTAAAGAATTTGAAAATCTGAATAATACCAATCAATGCAGAGAGCAGAGCAATTACGGACTCATCATCTGGCGTCTTGCCATCAAGCAGAGCGTACACGTATTTATATGTCCACCATCCACAAAGCAGGTTGATTAAGAAAGAAGCAATACCTCCAACAACCGGAATAAATGTACATCCAAACGCAATCAAGGAATAAAACTTCATAACCGAGGTACTAATACGGATGCCAAAAATATCTGCCGATTCCTCTCCAGTGACTTCCACTAGAGCATAGATATTAAGAAAAGGAATCCAGGCAAACCAGGTATTCGTGTAGCCTAATATCTTCAATGCCTTCATCTCTGCAAGAGCAGCAACTACATAAAGAGCAAGCGTAAAGATAATAAAAAAAACGAACATACCACCAAACAGCATAACAAGCGAATTCATCATTTAACCTCCTCCTATTTAATTCTTATCGATGTCATCAGTGTCAATAACATTATTTGTAAATTCAATTGGAGCTTTCACTTGACTCTATAAGTTCTTACATTTTCTGAGAATCTTCTCTTTCAGTATATCATACTGATAAATAAACTACAATGTTGATTATTCTGAATTATTGAAAAAGAGATTGCAGTTGGCAATTCCCTGCAAAACAGAATTTTCAGCCCAACTTGTCTCCATTTTGTACAGCTTTATCAGGGATAACAAGAACTACACCACCCTCACTATATGTACCGAGTACAAGAACTTCTGACATAAAATCAGCAATCTGTCGAGGCGGAAAATTCACAACAGCAAGCACCTGTTTCCCGACTAAATCCTCCGGGGTATAATGGTCTGTGATCTGAGCAGATGATTTCCTCACCCCGATTTCCTCACCAAAATCCACAATTAACTGATATGCGGGTTTTCTGGCTTTTTCAAATACTCTTGCGTCTGTGATTGTCCCCACCCGAATGTCCAGCTTCATAAAGTCATCAAATGTTGCCATATTAAGCCCTCCTTTCCATTTTCAACTTATAGCTACAGCTACCCGATACCGCAAGCCGTAAATTATCTGTCTCTTCTATAAAATATGTACCCATTATATCATGTCCTTCAGACATGCTCCCTCCGGGGGATGCGCACGGTTCGGCCCAGTGCTTTGTCCTCACTTCGTTCGGACACCGGGTAAAATCTCTGACAAGATTATACCATATTAATAAATGTGCTACAATAAATAATTCTTAGCCAGTCACAGTAAGATGCTACGAATATACAAAAAGCATTCTATCTCCGTAACCTGAATTCCCGCGAAAACCCAGCGAGAGGAAGCCCTGCCATCTGCGCGATTTGTGAAGGAGGGTTAGAGGATTCTTAGGCGAGAAGCGGCCGCCTTCGGGGCCGGAGCCCCTGACCTCAAGTCAGGGGCGGAGCGCAAGCTGAGTGAGAAATCCCTTCAGGATTTCTCACGAATTTGACGGTGCCCCGGAGGCGGCCGCTTCTCGCCTTAGAACCTCTTCCCTCCGGAACTATGAGCTCAGATGGCAGGGCTTCCTCTCGCGTATCTCCCGCAACTATGTGTGCACAAACATTTCCTCTTCAATCACACCCAAAAAATAATGTAATTTCAAAATATCCATATGAAAAATCCCCAAAATATGCTATACTTATACTCGTGCCACAGAAAGGAACTTCATATGGGAAGAATTATTGCTATCGCTAATCAAAAAGGCGGCGTAGGCAAAACTACAACCGCCATTAATCTCTCCGCCTGTCTTGCCGAAGCTGGCCAGAAAGTCCTCCTCGTAGATTTTGATCCGCAGGGCAATGCGACCAGTGGTGTTGGTCTGGAAAAAGGCAAAAAAGGAAAAACGATCTATGAATTGCTGGTAGGAGAATGTCAGATGGATGAATGTCTGGAAAGAGACGTTCAGGAGAATCTGGATGTTCTTCCTTCAAATATGGATTTGGCCGGGGCCGAGATTGAACTGTTGGAATTTGAGAATAAAGAGACGATCCTGAGGTCACATCTCAGGGAGATCGAACGGTATTATGATTACATGATCATTGACTGTCCGCCTTCTTTGAATATTCTTACGATCAACGCACTGACAGCCGCCGATACGGTATTGATCCCGATTCAATGCGAATACTATGCGTTGGAAGGATTAAGCCAGGTCTTGAACACCGTGAATCTGGTAAAGCGTAAGCTGAATCCGCAGCTTGAGACAGAAGGCGTAGTATTTACGATGTATGACGCCAGAACAAATCTGTCTCTGCAGGTCGTTGAGAATGTGAAGAATAATCTGAACCAGAATATTTATAAAACGATCATTCCCAGAAATGTTCGTCTTGCAGAAGCGCCGAGCCATGGTATGCCGATCAATATATATGATTCCAGATCCGCAGGTGCGGAGAGTTACCGTCTGTTAGCAGCGGAAGTAATAAGTCGAGGGGAGGATTTCTGATGGCAAAGAAGAGAGGATTAGGAAAAGGCCTGGGTGCTATATTTGGAGAAGATGTAGTCAATGAAAGCCGGTCGTCGACCGGTGAGAAAAATGTTTCACGTGAAACATCCGGCGGAAAGATATCCGAAAACAGTAATCATATCTATGAACTGGCCACGGAAGATCATAATCAGATGATCAGAGAAACCAGTACGAAATATGGCGTGGAAAAACCATCTGCCAAAGAAGAGCCGGGCAAAGAGTATATGGTAAAACTGTCGCTCGTAGAGCCGAACAGCGAACAGCCGCGCAAGAATTTCGATAAAGAACAGATCGTCGAACTGGCAGATTCCATTAAGAAGTACGGAGTTCTTCAGCCACTTCTTGTTCAGAAAAAGGGAACACGCTACGAGATCATTGCCGGAGAGCGCCGTTGGCGTGCAGCAAGGGAAGCCGGTCTCAAGGAAGTTCCTGTGGTGATAAAGGAATATTCCAGGCAGCAGGCGATGGAGATATCCCTGATCGAGAATATTCAGCGTACCGATCTTAACCCTGTGGAAGAAGCGCAGGCTTATCAGCAGCTGATGCAGGAATTTGATCTGACACAGGAAGAGATTGCTGAAAGAGTTTCAAAAAATCGTTCTACAATTACAAACAGTCTTCGCCTTTTGAAGCTGGACAAGCGGGTCCTGGATCTTCTTGTACAGAATCAGATCACAGGAGGACACGCCAGAACACTGTTGGGATTGGAAGACCATGAACAGCAATATCAGGCAGCGCTGAAGATCATCAACGAGAAGATGAGCGTCCGCGATGTGGAAAAACTGGTAAAACATCTCAATAAGCCTGAGAAGCCGAAAAAGGCAAAGAACGAAGAAAAAGATATTTCCTTTATTTTCAAGGATCTGGAGGAACGAATGAAGAAGGCGGTAGGAACGAAGGTAACGATCAATCGCCGCGACCGAAATAAAGGAAAAGTCGAAATTGAGTATTATTCACAGGAAGAATTAGAACGCATCGTAGAATTACTGGAATCATTACAGCAGTAATACGACAGCAGTTACAAGCAGAGCGCTGCGGCTTTGACGATGTGCCTGGCTAATAATGTCAGAGAGTAGTGGGAGAAGATCAATAAGCAGACAAAGTAATCTGAAAAACAAGGAGAAACACTATGGAGAACAGCATGCTAAACAGGTGGCCGATCGATCCGGGAATTGTGATCATAAGTCTTGCGGCGGTCACAATTCTGCTTCTGGTCATGGTCATTGTCTGCATCCTGCAGAACAACAAAATGTACCGCAGATATGATGCGTTCATGCGTGGAAGGGACGCTGAATCACTGGAGCAGGTTATTATGGATATAGTGGAGGAGAACCGTGAGATCAAGCAGCAGGATCGGGCGACGAAGGAGACGATGAAAGCCGTCACCAAGAGCGTGAAAGGCTCCTTCCAGAAATTCGGTATGGTCAAATACAACGCATTTAAAGGCATGGGAGGAAATTTAAGCTTTGCCTTTGCCATGCTGGATCTGAACAATACCGGATTCATTCTCAACTCTGTCCATAGCCGGGAAGGCTGCTATCTCTACATCAAAGATGTGGTGAACGGAGAGGCGGAAATAACCCTTGGAAATGAGGAAAAAGAGGCTTTGGAGCAGGCTCTTGGATATTGAAAATACTTGTTGACGTTAATACGTTAAATTGATATAATACGTTCTAATAGGCTATAAAACTCATATAAGGAGGACTATTATAATGTCATATGTTGACGAGATTTACGCAAAAGTGGTGGAGCAGAATCCGAATGAGCCGGAGTTCCATCAGGCAGTAAAGGAAGTCCTTGACTCCCTGAGACTGGTCATTGACGCGAATGAAGAGAAATACAGAAGCGTGTCTCTTCTGGAGCGCCTGGTAGAGCCGGAGAGGATTATTTCCTTCCGCGTGCCGTGGGTGGATGACAATGGTAAGGTGCAGGTGAACAAAGGCTATCGTGTTCAGTTCAACAGCGCCATTGGTCCGTACAAGGGCGGTCTCCGCTATCATCCGTCTGTAAATCAGGGTATCTTAAAGTTCCTCGGCTTTGAGCAGGTGTTTAAGAATTCTCTGACCGGACTTCCCATCGGCGGCGGCAAGGGCGGTTCCAACTTTGACCCGAAGGGTAAGTCTGACCGCGAGGTAATGGCGTTCTGCCAGAGCTTTATGACAGAGCTTTGCAAATATATCGGCGCGGACGAGGATGTTCCGGCTGGCGATATCGGCGTAGGCGGCCGTGAGATCGGGTATCTCTACGGTCAGTACAAGAGAATTACCGGCCTTTACGAGGGCGTTCTGACCGGTAAGGGCCTGAACTTCGGCGGATCCCTGGTTCGTACGCAGGCTACCGGTTACGGATTGGTTTATATTGTGGATGAGATGCTGAAGGCCAACGGCAAAGATCTGGCCGGCAAGACTGTCCTTGTATCCGGTTCCGGCAACGTGGCGATCTATGCGACCGAGAAGGCGCAGCAGTTGGGCGCCAAGGTTGTGGCTATGAGCGATTCCAACGGCTATGTCTACGACAAGGACGGCATCAAGCTGGATGTTGTTAAGGAGATCAAGGAAGTCCGCCGCGGACGTATCAAAGAATATGCGGCGGCAGTTCCGGGCGCAGTCTACACAGAAGGCAAGGGCATCTGGACGATTCCGTGCGACATCGCTCTTCCGTGCGCGACGCAGAACGAGCTGAATCTGGACGATGCCAAGGCTCTGAAAGCTAACGGCTGCTTCGCAGTGGCTGAGGGCGCGAACATGCCTTCCACCAGAGAAGCGACCGATTTCTTCCTGGAGAACGGCATGCTGTTCATGCCGGGCAAGGCGGCCAACGCCGGCGGCGTGGCTACCTCCGCGCTGGAGATGAGCCAGAACAGCCAGAGACTTTCCTGGACCTTCGAGGAAGTAGACGCGAAGCTGCATGACATCATGGTCAATATCTTCGCAAAGGCTTCTGACGCCGCGGCCCGCTATGGCGTACCCGGCAACTATGTGGCAGGCGCCAATATCGCCGGCTTCGAGAAGGTTGCGGACGCCATGATGGCTCAGGGAATTGTGTAATAAGCAGGAAAACATATTTTAGGAACAGCCCCCGGTTGTGTGCGGGAAATCATTATCAGCGATTTTCCGCGTTTGGATATGATAATAAGGAAAAGCCTGCCGCGAATGACAGGCTTTTCCTTGCCGGAGCAGATGAGCTTTCCGGAATGACAGATACCGTGATACGGAAACACCCTGGAACACAGCCCGCATGCGCTGCGGCGGGTGTATTTCCATATAAATAAGGAGATTTCATGCACAAATATTTGCGCGCCGTAGGCTTTAGCCTGTATCAGAAAAAACATGATATCGAAGGACTGCTTGAAGAACTGATCCGGGAGGCACAGCCGTCCCAGATCCGAAAGCTTCAGCTTGATTCGGAAACGAATCTGTGCCATGTCCGTATGGAAACAGCGCCGGATATGGGAATTGATATCTATGGCGAGATGGATGAATTCGGTGTGATCCATCCGGAGTATTATCTGCCATACCTGTTAAGCCACGATCTGTCTTCCGAGGCTGACTGCAGTATTCAGCGGCACACGGAGAAGGAGACCTACGCCGGTCTGCTGGATGAGTATAAAGTGGGGATCTCTCTTATTTTCTATCTGGAAAATGTAATGGAATTCCGCGCCCGCAGTATGGCCCGCGAGTCCACGGATACGAATTATGTAAACCTGGCAGCGTTATCTGTAAAAGGCAAGATCATTCTTCCGGTCAAAAAGACTGCCAAGCAGGTGGAAATGGCAAAAGTCGCGATCAGGGAGCGCAATAATCTGATGGAAGCGGCGAAGCGCGGGGACGAGGACGCCATGGAAACTCTGACGATCGAGGATATCGATCTGTATTCCCAGATCTCCAGGCGTGTGATGAAGGAAGACATCTATTCGATCATAGATACCTGCTTTATGCCGTCGGGCATCGAGTGCGACCAGTACGCTGTCATCGGCGACATTATTTACATGGAATTGGTTCAGAATAAGATGACCGGCGAGGAGATCTACAATCTGAAGCTGGACTGCAACGATGTGATTTTCCATGTGGCGATCAACCGCAAGGATCTGATGGGCGAACCGGAGATCGGGCGTCGTTTTAAGGGGCAGATCTGGATGATGGGGACAGCGAAATTCGTATCTTGACGAATCGGTATTTTCTGATATAATAGTGTGTGCGGCGATACGCCTTGCTTGTCAGGTTCTGGTTATAAATCGTAACGGATTGTTGACAGAATCAGTTGTGGGCAGGCGAACCGGGGACAAGCATGTTTCCGTAGCTCAGCAGGATAGAGCGACCGCCTCCTAAGCGGTAGGTCGGGTGTTCGAATCACCTCGGGAACGGATCATATAAGCCGAAAATCCAATGCATGGATTTTCGGCTTTTTTCTTTCTGTGCAGGCAGAACGTCAGTGACGAGCTGCTCGTATTTTTACAAATCGCCTAAAAATTTTAGATCGTTCTGCTCCTTGCCGGGTTCCGGCATGTATGGGTGGAACGCAGCGATTACCGGGAAAAGGTGAAAAATAACGATCGCACGACATTCGGACGCTGCTGAACGCGATTCTGGGGTACACGAGGCTTCTTAAGCAGGAAAAAGAATCCGCAGAGCAGACGGACGACTAGTATCAATTTTTCAGGCAGCCAATGGGAACCACAAATACGCCGTCGTGACGGCGGTATGCGTAATCTCCGGTTCCTGTCAAAACCATAAGGAACGACGGTGCGTTCATTTTTTCCGTGTCAAGCTTGGATTCCATTGATTTCAGGCTTTTGGCGCCTTCTTCAATAAGCCTGTCGCCGCCCAGCTTGATTTCAATGAGACCGTATTTACCGTTTCTTAAGTGGACAACCGCATCACATTCCTGTCCTTCCTTGTCCCGGTAATGATAAACTGCGCCGTTCAGGGCGTCCGCAAAGACACGAATATCCCGGATACATAGAGTCTCAAAAAGAAATCCGAATGTTTTCAGGTCATTGATCAGGTCGTTCGGACCGATACCCAAAGCCGCGGCTGCAATGGAAGGATCGACATAGTATCTGGTATCCGATGAGCGAATCGTGGTTTTTGACCGCAGATTGGGATTCCAGGCGGGCATATCTTCCACAACAAAGATTTTACGGAGGGCATTGACGTAAGAGGCAACCGTTTCTTCGTTAATCGGCGTCTCATCATTTGCCGCAATATCCTGAGCCAGAACGGTATTCGGAACCTGTCCGCCCTGGTTTCTCGCATAAGAACGCATAAGACGCCGGACTCTTTCCGGGTTCTTCTGTACATTGTCTGCCCGGTTAATATCAGAGCGGATCACCGCATCGCAGTAATCCATAGCCTGTTCAAGAGCAATCTCTTCAGGCATGTCTACAGCCTGCGGCCACCCTCCCCGGCACACAAGAAAGGCCAACCGGTCCATACTAAGGAGTGATTCTCCGTCTATTTCCCTGTTTCCGTCAAACAGCTCTTTCAGACTGACCTGGCCTGTCGAATCACCGGATTCGTATAAGCTCATTGGTCTCATCGTCAGCCATGCGAATCGCCCCGTTCCGGAATGGGCAATCTCTCTGGTGTCAGCGGGGACAGCGGAACCGGTGAGTATAAACTGTCCAAAATCGCCGCGGTGGTCAACTTCAAAGCGGATCGCATCCCAAAGTTTTGGAGCCAGCTGCCATTCGTCTATCAGCCTCGGAGCTTTTCCCTGTAACAGCCGCTTGGGATTCATCTCGGACATAGCCATATTCTGCTCTTTTCTTTCCGGATCATCCATATACAGGACGCTGGAAGCAATCTGTTCGGCAGTCGTAGTCTTTCCGCACCACTTAGGGCCTTCGATCAGGACAGCGCCTTTACCTTCCAGCTTTCGCTTCAGGATAGCGTCAGCAATTCTGTTTCTGTAAATCTTCATTTCGGAATGCCTCATTTCTATTATCGGGTGCTTGTATTATACGTCGTAATTGTATTTTTTACAACAGATTTCCGACGATTGGCGATAAATTTTTCCGATGGTTGGCGAGATTTTATACCGACGATTAGCGGTAAATATTTCCGATGATTGGCGAAAACAGATCCGGAGTTAAAATTTTTTACAATTCGTCGCCGGCAATGCTTGACACATGGATTGGAGATATGGTATATTGCTGGTTAGCAAATGCTAACGAGTGGTTTTAAGCTGCTTCAGCAAGCGGCCTTTATTTCCATAAAAGCAAGGTGCCAGTGACGTCTTGATTGTATTTCCATGCAAGCAGAGCGCCGGTGACGCTCTGCTTGCATTAAGCCGACGAGTTAGCAAAAGCTAACAGATGGCCAACCGTGCCATTTCGGCAGAAGGAAGGATGGGATCATGAAAACGAACGCGGAGCGTGCGCGGGAACGGCTGACTTTAACGCCGGCCGCTGAATTTACATTGGAGAAGGACGGTTTTATCGGCGCACTGTATCAGCCGGAGCGGGATGAGTATCCGGGGAAAGCCGTTATCATGTTCGGCGGCAGCGACGGGATCTACAATCTAACAAAGCTGGCTGCGGAGCAGTATGTGAAGCGCGGCATGACAGTCCTGGCGCTGGCATATTGGAACGAACCGGGACTGCCGGATGGCTTTGAAAAGGTCCCGGTGGAGGCGGCGGAAAAAGCGGCGCTGTGGCTGCGCGGGCAAGGCTTTGAGAAAGTTGGCTTGTGGGGGATCTCCATGGGCGCGGAGCTGGCGCTTCTGGCCGGCAGCCTGATGCCGGGACTGATCTCCTGCGTGACGGCGGTGTGCCCGACGAACATCTGCGGGCAGGGCTTTATGAAGAAAAAGGGAGTCAAACCTCTGGAATGCGCTGCCTTTGGCTGGCGGGGCGAGGGGCTTCCGTGGGCGAGGCTGAAGTTTTCCAAGACCGCCATTCTTCTGGACAGCCTGCGGGAGCGGAGCGTCTGCATGCGCTCTTGCTATGAGGATGCGGTACTTCATGCGCCTGAGGAGGCGCAGATCAAGGTGGAGAACATCGGCGGTCCGGTGCTGCTCATCTACCCGGAGCGCGACGCCATGTGGCCATCCGAACTGTCGGCGGAGAAAATCAGGGCGCGGCTGAAAGAGAAGAACTTTTCCCACCCCTGCAAGTGCGTCAGCTACAAATACGCCAGTCATATGCTGATCCCGCTGAAGTCCCGGTCCGCGGTCATGTTCCGGGTAGAGAGGAAATACCCGGAACAGTGCTGGGAGAGCGACATGGACGCCTTTGAAAAGACGCTGGTGTTCTGGAAAGAGGTCTGGTGAGATGATTTTCCGCGCCTATGTGTGTAAGCATGGCCTTGTACCTCCAGGCACAGAGAAATGCGAAGCGTGGAGGCTGAAAAAGTGGATGCTTGCGCTTGCGCTGCCGGAGCATCTGCTCGGCTGGCCGCTGCTTATGTGTCCGCTTGCCGGCCTTGTCGCGGTAGGCGTTGGCTGGCTGATCTGACAGGATCATTTTCTGATCTAAAAGAGGAGGCGATAAATATGTCAAAGCAGGCATCAGAATTTCAAGAAAAATCCATGTCCCTTGTTTATCGAGGAAAAGAAATCTTTAAGCCATTGAACACAGGCCGCATTGACGAGTGTGTGAGCTGTGTCCGGGAATATGTAGCAAATATTTTCTTCTATACCAAAAATGGCGTCACTATTATGATCGACGCGGGTTACAACTATCCCCGTCTAAAAGAAAAAATGGGCTGGCTGGATTTGAACCCCGCTTCTATCCAGCACATCTTGATTACCCATCAGGATACCGACCATGTGGGAGCCGTAGAAACAGACAGTGAAGGCTTGTTCCGAAGTGCCACTCTTTACATTGGGGAAGAAGAAAACCGCTATCTTACCGGGGAAAAGCGTCGCCGGGTGTTTGGGGGCCTATATAAACTCCCAATGGTGAAAATCGAAAATAAGAAAAAACTTTTGAAAGACGGTCAGGTTTTCACGATTGGAGATATAAAAATCGAGTGTTTCCTGGTTCCCGGCCACACCTGGGGGCATCTGGTATATCTCATTGATGATAGTTACCTTTTCACCGGGGATACTATCTGGTTTGGGGCGGATGGCGGCAGGAGTTTCATCAATATGTTGGCGGAGGACAACAAACTGGCCATCCGCTCTCTGGCGATGCTGGAGGAAAAACTGCGGGGACGTGGCCTGAATCCCATCATTGTCACCGGTCATACCGGGTGGACAGACAATATGGACTTTGCCTTTGCCCACAAGGACAAGGTTTGTAACGCCTGGCGCAGACAAAAGCCTCATGATCCTGCCGCTCCTTATGACGGCTATGACGAATCGGATGACACTGAGGAAAAAGCCCGGACTGTCCGGCTGCCAAAGCAGAACACAGAATTCATGACGTTAAAAAACTTATCTGGTTTCCAGAAGCAGAAATAGAAGAGGATAATAGATGGGAACGGAATTTGTTTTAACAGGACTATTTATAGCAGGCGTACTTGCGCTGTGCGGAGCAGTCAAAAGACTTTGCAAAAATATACTCAGAGGGAGAGAGATAAGACATGATGATCGATAAACGGCTCCTCGGGCTGGCTCCGGAGAGCAAAAAGTACATCGCGGGAAATGTGGTCCTGCAATGGCTGTCACTTGTAGCCAACATTGGCCTGATGACGGCCATTGCACGGCTTTTGGCGGGGCTGTTCACAAAAACAGCAGGACAGCAGCAAATTTTAATGACCGTTCTTGCGGCAGCGGTCTGCGTGGCGGCGCGGTTTTGCTGTACCGTCGGGGCCAGCCGCATGAGCTACCTGTCCAGCAAGGCGGTGAAAAGGACGCTGCGGGAAAAAATCTACGGAAAACTGTTGTGGCTCGGCGTATCTTACCGGGAACAAGTCGCCACCAGTGAGGTGGTGCAGGTGTCCGTGGAGGGTGTGGAGCAGCTGGAGACGTATTTCGGCGCGTATCTGCCCCAGTTCTTCTACGCCATGCTGGCCCCGCTGACGCTATTTATCTATCTCAGCTTCGTGAGTCTCCCGGCGGCCATCGTGCTGTTGGTCTGTGTGCCTCTGATTCCGGTATCCATTGCGGCGGTGCAGACCTGGGCGAAAAAGCTGCTCAGCAAGTACTGGGGCCAGTACACCGCTCTTGGGGACACGTTTCTGGAGAATCTGCAGGGCCTGACCACCCTGAAGATCTATCAGTCCGACGGCTTCAAGAACGAAGAAATGAACCGGGAGGCGGAGAAGTTCCGCAAGATCACCATGAAGGTGCTGACCATGCAGCTGAACTCCATCACCATCATGGACTTGATCGCCTATGGCGGCGCGGCGTTGGGCGTTATCCTGGCGGCGACGCAGATGCGCGCTGGCAGGATCGATATGGCCGGGGCGCTGCTTATCATCCTGCTGGCGGCGGACTTCTTCCTGCCCATGCGGCAGCTGGGTTCTTACTTCCATGTAGCCATGAACGGCATGGCGGCCAGCGGGAAGATATTCAAGCTGCTTGACCTGCCGGAACCGGAAGAAAAGACTGCCCCCGTCCCTGCCGACTGTTCCATCGTCTGCAAGGACCTATCCTTTTCCTATGACAAGGAGCGGGAGGTTCTGCACGGCGTTGATCTATCGTTCCCCAAGGGCGGATTCACCGCCATCGTAGGCGAGAGCGGCTGCGGGAAATCCACCGTGGCGGGCATCCTCATGGGCCGCAGCCGGGGCTATACCGGCTCCGTCGCCGTGGGCGGCACCGAATTATCTCAGATCAATGAAACGGAATTGCTGCGGAGCTTCACCTACATCAGCCACCAGAGCTATCTGTTCAAGGGCACCGTCCGGGACAATCTGCTGATGGGCAAACCGGCCGCCGCCGATGCGGAACTGTGGGCCGTCCTGGAGCGGACAAAGCTGGCGGATTTCCTGCGGGCCGAAAAGGGACTGGACACCGCCCTCAACGAGCGGGGCTCCAATCTCTCCGGCGGTCAATGCCAGCGGCTGGCTTTGGCCAGGGCACTTCTGCACGACAGCCCGGTTTATATTTTCGATGAGGCTACAAGCAATATCGATGTGGAGAGCGAGAATGATATCATGGCGGAGATCCACAGGTTGGCGGGGACGAAAACAGTAATCCTTATCTCCCACCGGCTTGCCAATGTGGCCGCGGCGGATAACATTTACGTCATGGAGGCCGGCCGTGTAGCTGAGAGCGGGACGCATGAGGAACTTCTGGCGCGGGGCGGCGTCTACGCCGGGCTTTGGAACGCCCAGCAGGCCCTGGAAAACTACGCGAAGGAGGCGAGAATATGAAACGCAGAAGCGGATTTGTCATTATGACCCGGCTCATCGGACTGGTAAGGCCCTTGACCGGCTTTATGCTCCTGGCGATCACGATGGGACTCATCGGAAACCTGTGCGCCACGTTTATCACCATTCTGGGCGGATATGCGGTGCTGAACGTCCTGGGCTTTGAGGTGCCTCTGGCCTTGGGCTGGATATTCGCCGCCGTGCTGATCTTTGCCCTAGTGCGGGGCGTCCTCCGCTACGCGGAGCAGTCCTGTAATCATTTTATCGCATTCAAGCTGCTGGCCATTATCCGGGATAAGGTGTTCCAGGCTCTGCGGAAGCTCTGCCCGGCCAAGCTGGAGGGCCGGGACCGGGGCGATCTGATCTCCGTGATTACCTCGGACATTGAACTTTTGGAGGTGTTTTACGCTCATACGATTTCTCCGATCGCCATCGCGGCGCTCTTTACGGTCGTGATGTGCCTGTTCATCGGCTCTTTCCACTGGACGTTGGGCCTGCTGGCTTTGTGCGCTTATGCGGTCGTCGGTATCGTGATTCCGATGATCGTATCTCATCTCAGCGGAGACGCCGGGATGCGGTTCCGCACCCGGTCCGGGGAGTTGGCGGGCTTCGTACTCGACAGTCTCCGGGGGCTGGATGAGACGCTCCAATATGGCCGGGGCGAAGCGCGTCTCGCGGAAATGAATCAGCGTACCGACGATCTGTCCGGGGATGAGGCGCAAATGAAGAAGACCGCCGGACGGAATACGGCGGTGACGAATACGGTGATTTTGATTTTTGACCTTACCATGCTGTTTGTCAGCGCTTCTTTATATCAGTCCGGCGCGGTGGGCTTTGACGGGGTGCTGATTCCAACTATTGCCCTGTTCTCTTCCTTCGGCCCGGCGGTGGCTCTGGCGGCGTTGGGAAGCACATTGCAGAGCACCTTCGCCGCCGGGAACCGGGTGCTGGACATTCTGGATGATACCCCGGCGGTAGAGGAAGTCACAGGCAAGGCGGCAGTCGCATTCACCGGCGCATCTGTGGAAAACGTGTCCTTCTCCTACGGCGGCGAGGAAGTGCTGCGGGATATGTCCCTGACCGTCCCGGAGGGGGAGATCATCGGTATCACGGGCCGGAGCGGCAGCGGAAAGTCCACGCTCCTAAAGCTTCTGATGCGCTTCTGGGATGTGCAGAAAGGGAGTGTTGAAGTCTCCGGCGTGCCGGTTCGTGACATCAACACCGCAAATCTTCGGGACATGGAGAGCTTCGTCACCCAGGAGACGCACCTGTTCCACGACAGCATCAAGAACAACCTGCGCCTTGCCAAACTGGACGCCACAGACGGGGAAATTGTGGCCGCCTGCAAAAAGGCGTCGGTCCATGATTTCATCATGACTTTGCCCCAGGGCTATGATACCCCGGTGGGAGAACTGGGGGACACTCTCTCCGGCGGGGAGCGTCAGCGCCTGGGTCTGGCCAGAGCGTTCCTCCATGACGCGCCGCTGATGCTCTTAGACGAGCCCACCAGCAACCTGGACAGCCTCAACGAGGCGGTGATTTTAAAGTCCCTCCGGGAAGAACGGGAGAGCAGGACGGTAGTCCTGGTGTCTCACCGGGCCTCCACCATGCGGATCGCCGACCGGGTGATCTCCGTGGAGAGCGGGAGAGGGAAAAGCATTACTTCTTTTTCTTCCATGTCAGTAAGAACGCCGAGTTTATGATCACAAGTATAGAGCCTGCGTTGTGTACGAGAGCGCCGATGACCGGATTCAGAATACCCGGAATTGCCAGTCCGATGGCAATTATGGTATAATAGTACCTGCTTGAATATGCTTCGCCATTTGCGCATTCCACACAGATTCCAAATAACCGCCACGCGCATTCCTCATTCATGGTTTATCCTATAATCACTGACGGAAGTCAGAATCATGAAAGGTGGTATAAAACATGAAGAAGAAAATGATCGTATTAGTTGTGGCGGTGCTTGCGCTGGCGGTGGGAGGCGTGACCGCATTTGCAGCCGAGAACGGTGCGTTCAGCTATCTGACCGGTCGTCAGCGCAGCGTCGCCCGAGGCGAACTGTATGCGCAGGCGGATGAGCTGCCGGAGGATGAGCAGAAGGCTTTTCTTGCTGAGAACGGTATCGCGGAAACGCCCTGGTCCGAGGACGCGGCGGCGTCTTACAGCTACGTCGGCGGCCAGCAGAGAGGCGCGTCTTACCGGCAGGACGATGATGCGGACAGCACCCAGGATATGTCCGGGTACAGCTACCTGACCGGGCAGCAGCGCGGATCCAGCTATCATCAGTAACAAGAATAACAAGAGGAGGAGATCATGGCTTACCTGTTGGCGGTCGATGACGAAAAGGATATTGTAGAACTCATTTCCCGTTTCGCGGAGCATGAGGGGCATACCGTCGATACGGCGGGCTCCGGCGCGGAAGCGGTCCGTCTGTGTCAAAAGAACGAATACGATCTGATCATTCTCGACATCATGATGCCGGAGATGGACGGGTTCACCGCCTGCAAGGAAATCCGCAGGCAGAAGCAGACGCCTATTATCATGCTGTCCGCGTTGGGCTCGGAGTACGACAAGCTGATGGGATTTGAGCTGGGCATCGACGACTATGTGGTGAAGCCGTTTTCTCCCCGTGAGCTGATGGCGCGGGTAAAGGCTGTCCTCGCAAGAAATACGGCGGGCAGGCCGAAGGATGAAATTCTGATACAGGGGCTTCGGATTGATACGCTGGCCCGAGAGGTCTTTGTGGACGGGGTGAAGACGGAACTGACCGCGAAAGAATATGAGCTGCTGGTCTTCCTTGTCCGGAACAGGGGGATCGCGCTGACGCGGGAAAATATTTTGAATTCCGTATGGGGCTATGATTATTTCGGGGACGACCGCACGGTGGACTGGCAGATCAAGCTCCTGCGCGGCAAGCTGGGACTCTATCGGAAATGTATCGTAACTTTGCGGGGAACGGGGTATCGGTTCGATGAGAAAGCGTAGATCCTTCGGCGTAAGGCTGTGGCTGTGGTTTGTGGTTTTTTCCGGCGTGATATTCATTGCGCTGTGGCTTTTGCAGACGGTTTTTTTGCAGAGCTTTTATAACGATATGGCGATCCGCGGCGCGGAAAAAGCGGCCGGGGAAATAGCGGAACATTTCGATGACGCAGATTTTTACGATGTGATCGATGAGACGGCCGCGGAAAACTCCCTACTGGTGTTCGTTACGGACGGGCAGGGAAATGTTCTGTACAGCGCCGACGAATACAAGCGCCTTTACGGGAAAGCCGAACACGAACAGGGGGAGCGCCGGAACGGGAATCCTTATTTTTCCTCTGAGGAGATCATGAACTGGGAAAAAGGCGCTCTGCGGAATCTGCCGTACAGCTATGAATCTTTCATTGCGAGACTCAGAGAATCCGGCGCGGACAGCGCGGGCTTCGTCACAGAGGACAACGCGGCCTATGTGACGGGGAGTATTCTGGACGATGGGACGATTCTTTATGTCAGTATGCCGCTCGGCACAGTCGGCGGGACCGTCAGGATATTGCGGCTTCAGCTTGTGTGGGTCTCCGTTCTGGCCCTGATCCTGGGCTTTGTGATTGCTTGGGCCATTTCCAGGCGGTTCGGGAAACCGATAGAGAAAATAGCCGGTTCCGCCAGGGAGATCGCCGCGGGCAACTATCATCCGGAGCTTCCGAAAGGCTTTTGCACGGAGCTGGATGAACTGTCCGATACGCTGGACGAAATGGCGCTGAGCCTGGAAAAAGCGAAAAACGCCCAGCGGGAATTCCTCGCGAACGTCTCCCACGACTTACGGACGCCCCTCACCATGATCAGGGGCTATGCGGAGATGGTTAGAGAAATCTCGTGGAGCGATGCAGAAAAGCGGGAACGGGACTTGGACATCATCATGCATGAGGCTGACCGATTGACGGCGCTCGTGAATGAGATATTGGAGTTTTCCGCCATGCAGTCGGGAAGCGCGCCGCAGAAGTTCGGCGTTATCGACTTGAGCCGCGTGGTCCGCGAGGTGACCGGACAGTTTGCGTCCTTCTGCGAACAGAACGGTTTCGTGATCGAGGCGGAGATCGCGGACGGCGTCGCTGTGTCCGCCGACGAGGCGCAGATCCGGCGGGTCATTTATAATTTCATCGACAATGCCGTCAATCACACAGATGAAAGCAAAAAGATCAAGGTGTCGCTGAGCCAGCAGGACGGTTCCGCGCGGTTTGCGGTGACGGACTTCGGGAAAGGTATCACGGATGAAGATATTCCCTATATATGGGAGCGCTATTACACGGCCCGGAACAGAAAGAACAAAGCGGCCGTGTCCGGGCTGGGGCTGTCCATCGCAAAGGAGATCCTGACGGCCCATAAGGCAAAATTTGGCGTCGATACGCGAAATGGGTGCACGTTTTGGTTTGAGATGGAGAATATGTTGATAAATGACGGCAACATCGGCGGGGCGGCGGTAAAATACGTATATTAACATTAGTCAAAAATGCGTGCTTGCACATTTTTGTCGAAAGACCAGCTATGATGCAATGATGAAAATGGAATTGCATTCTCGAAGCATAGAATAAGCAGCAGGCAATACAACGTTTCTCTTATCTTCATCTGAAGAATCGTTGACTTTTTGCATACAATGACGTACAATAATAATACAAATGAATGTCGTAAGGGAGTGAAGGAATATGGCATCCAATGTGCTGCAGGTAAGGGTAGACGAAAATCTTCGTGCGGAGGCCGCAGCGATTTATGCGGATCTTGGGATTGACCTACAGACTGCTGTGCGGATTTTTCTGAAACGGTCCGTGATGGTAAACGGGCTTCCGTTCAGCATGACACTTGGAGAACGTCAGGATACGGCGGCCGTCGCGGGGATCCGGGCGATTCAGAGCATGAGGGAGTCAGCGGAAAAGGCTGGTCTTTCCGAGATGAGCCTTGACGAGATTAATGCGGAAATCGCTGCATCCAGGAGAGAGCGCCATACGCGAAAAGCGGGAGGCGCGGAATAAGCGATATGAAATATTATGCCGTTCTGGATACGAACGTATTGGTTTCCGCTCTCCTTGCGAGGAAATCTGTTCCCGCCCAAGTTTTAGACGAAGCTGTCGACGGAAGGATTGTGCCACTGTACGATGACGAAATACTGGCGGAATATGAAGACGTACTCCGCCGTGACAAGTTCCCATTTCAGGAGCAGGAGGTCCAAGCAGTCATCAATGCGATCTGCAGGCGGGGAATCTGCGTAGAAGCGGAACCGATAGATATTCTCCTGCCGGATCCGGACGATGTGGTGTTTTATGCGGTTGTCATGCAAAAGAAGAAGGAAGGGGACGCATATCTTGTGACGGGAAACCAGAAGCATTTCCCACGGGAGCCCTTTATCGTAACACCCAAGGAGATGGTCGAGATCATCGAATCCGGGGCGGAAAAATAGTACAAGCAATAGGAAGAACTGAAACAAGCGTATATTAACATTAGTCAAAAATGCGTGCCTGCACATTTTTGCTGAAAGGAGAGGCAGACATGATGCGCTGCCCAAGATATCTCAGCAAGCCAGAGAAAATGGTTTACTCACGAGCAACCATACGTTCAATATGAAATATGATCTGGCGGATTATTTTATCAGCAGGTCATCGGAGGGCGCAGCGGCTCTGTCCATTAGGACCAATATGTTTGCCTATGACTGTCAGGTATCCAAAATGGCAAAGGACGCAGGATATATGTCTATGCTTTATACGGATGCTGATTATACTGCGTCGAATGCCTGTTATGAGAAGATCGGCTATGTTCTCAGAGGAAAATTGTGTACAATAGGATAATTAGTCTATTCTATTCGGCGAAACATCGGATTTAACGATACTGATTTTTGTAAAATCGCAAAATCGGGCGCCTTAACTTGTCAGGAAAGTCTTTTTAAGAGTCAGGACGATTTGGGAGCAGCCAGGTAGCTGGCAGAAGATATCCATTAAGGTCAATATGTTTGCCTATGACTGTCTGAATTAAAAAAATGACTACTTGAAATTTGGACGAATCCCGGCTATAATGATAAAGCAACGTGTGGCATTTCAACTGCGTAAATCCGGTTGAAGGCCACACGTTTATTTTTGCGCATTCCTCCCGGAAAGAGCAGACCGGAGGATATGCCAGAACACAATTAGCGCGTGGCCGTCGGCGTAAATCCAGCTGATAACCGCGTGCTTATTATTTTTGGAAAGGAAGTCATTTTCATGGAAGAACAGACAAATCAGTTTCTCGGGGAGGAGCGTATCAGCGGACTGATGCGGAAATACGCGATTCCCTGCATCATTTCGCTGCTGGTGGGCGCCCTCTACAATATTGTGGACCAGATCTTTATCGCCAACGCCTCGTACCTCGGCTCCTATGGAAACGCGGCAAATACGGTCGTTTTCCCGCTGACAGTCATCGCGCTGGCGGTCGCGGTCATGATCGGCGACGGCTGCTGCGCGCTCGTGAGTCTCAGCCTCGGCATGAAGCGGCCGGAGACCGCCCGAAAGAGCGTCGGCAATTCGGTCGTCATGGTGATCGTCTGCGGCCTGGCGCTCTGCGCGGTGTATCTGATCTTTGGCAGTCCGATCATTTCCATGTTCGGCGGGACCGTCAATGAGGAAACGTTCCGGTATTCGAAGGAGTATTTCTTTTACATCACGCTGGGAATTCCATTCTATATGTTCGGGCAGGCGCTGAATCCCATCATCCGGGCCGACGGGAGCCCCCGCTTCGCGATGGCGTCCACGCTGGCCGGCGCGGTGATCAATATCATTCTCGACCCGGTCTTTATCTTCGTCTTCCGGTGGGGGATGATGGGCGCCGCCGTGGCGACCGTTCTGGGCCAGCTCGTAACCGCGGCGCTGGCGGTCTGGTACATCGTGCATATGAAACTGGTGAAGCCAGCGAAGCCGGATTTTCGGCTGGACGGCCGCGTCTGCCGGAAGACGCTCGTGCTTGGCATGACCAGCTTTCTGTCGCAGATCTCCCTGGTCGCTTCGATGGCCGCGGTCAACAATATGATCCGGAAATACGGCGCGCTCGACCCGGTGTTTGAGCAGGAGCAGTACGCCCAGATCCCGATGGCGGTGGTCGGCATTGTGATGAAATTCTTCCAGATCGTCATCTCCATTGTCGTCGGCATGGCTGCCGGGTGCATTCCCATTGTCGGCTTTAATATGGGCGCCGGGAAGAAGAACCGTGTCCGGGAACTTTTTACCAGACTGCTGACGGCGGAGGCGGCGGTCGGAGCCGCGGCGCTTCTCATCGTGGAGCTGCTCCCGCGGCAGCTGATTCGTATCTTCGGCGCGGCGAATGAAAGCGTTTATTATACGGATTTTGCGGTCAGGGCGTTCCGCGTCTATCTGTGCATGGTGATCTTTGCCTGCATCAATAAGGCCTGCTTTATCTTCCTGCAGGCGATGGGCAAGGCGGCGGCATCCACTGCGCTGTCCATGATCAGGGAGATCGTCTTCGGCGTCGGGTTCGCACTGTTGCTGCCGGTCTTTTTCGGGCTTGACGGCGTTCTGTATTCGATGCCGCTTTCCGATGCGCTGACGTTTGTGATTGCCGTCTGGCTGATCGTGAGGACGTATAAGGAATTAAGCCGGGAGAATTAGCGCCGCCGTACAGGCAGGCGCTGGCATACAAGCGGACGCCGCCGAACAAGCGGATGCTGCCGAACAAGTGGATGCCGCCGAACAAGCGGATGTTGACGAACAAGCGGATGCCGCCGCTCAGGCAGACGCCGCCATGCAGGCGACGCAGGTGTCCCTGCTGAAAATACGGAAAAACAGAAAAGGAAGCTCCCGCGCGCAAACAGGATATTTACATCGCCGCCTCCGTAGACTATAATGTAAAAATAGATATTATGTTTACCGGGAAGAGGAGTGATATATATGGTTACATTTTGCATCGGACTGGCAATCCTTATAATCGGAGGCGCGCTGTACGGAAAAGTGTGCGAGAAGGTTTTCGGGCCGGACGACCGCGAAACTCCGGCGGTGCGTTTAAATGACGGAATCGATTATGTACCTATGAAGAAATGGAAGAATTCGCTGATCCAGCTTCTGAATATTGCCGGAACGGGACCTATCTTTGGGCCGATCCAGGGGATCCTCTTCGGTCCGGTTGCATTTCTTACGATACCGGTCGGCTGTGTCATCGGAGGAGCGTTTCACGATTATATGTGCGGCATGATCTCTGTGCGCAGCGACGGTACGCAGATGCCGGTTCTGATACGAAAGTATCTGGGCAGATATGTATATCCGGCTTACAATGTATTTGTATGCCTGCTTCTGCTTCTTCTCGGTACGGTGTTCATCTATACGCCGGGCGATCTGTTCATAACGCAGATTCTGGGCGCGAATAACAGCGCCGCGAATCCTGTGGTGTGGCTCGTATACGGAGCGATCTTTGCGTATTATGTGATTGCGACGATGTTCCCGATCGATAAGATCATTGGCAAGATCTATCCGATTTTCGGGATGCTGCTTATTCTGTCGGCAGTCGGCGTGTTCGCCGGTCTCCTTGTGAAAGGCTATCCGCTTGACGAAATATGGACGACCGGCGTTGTCGGCGTTCATCCGCAGGGGCTTCATTTTATCCCGGTGTTTTTTGTGACGGTCGCCTGCGGGATCGTGTCCGGGTTTCATTCCACACAGGCTACGCTTATTTCCCGTACGATGGGGAGCGAGAAGGAAGGCCGCATGACGTTTTACAATATGATGATTGCCGAGGGATTCATCGCGATGATATGGGCGGCAGCGACGATGGGAGTTATGAAGCTTGGACTGGCCTCCGCCGAGACAAGTACCACGAATGTTGTCGGTATTATCGCTAAGAATCTGCTGGGTAATGTGGGCGGAATCATAGCGATAACGGGGATCATCATTCTTCCGATCACATCCGGCGATACGGCGCTTCGTTCGCTTCGGCTTATCATCGCGGACGCGGCGAAGATCGATCAGTCCAGAAAGACAAGCCGGCTCGGAGTTTCGCTCGCGATATTCGCGGTTGTAGCGGCAGTGCTTGTATTCGCGAAGATCAACGAGGGCGGATTTAATGTACTCTGGCGGTATTTCGCGTGGGCGAATCAGACGATCGCGGTGTTCGCGTTCGCGATGATCACGGTTTATATGATGCGGAATAAACAGCCGTTTATTATGGCGCTGGCGCCGGGGATGTTTTATATGTTCGTGATATCAAGTTTTATCCTGAACGCGGCGATCGGATTTCGCCTGCCCTGGCCGGCCAGTTACGCGGTAGCGGGGATCCTTACGGTTGGCTATGGCGCGGCCCTGGTGCGCCGGGGCAGGAAGAAATAACTGCATATTATTTATTTTCCAGCACCGCCAGAATATCCGGGAACGCCTGCAGGCTGCGCTCCAGGATGCCGTTCATGCAGGCGATGGCGATGCCGTAGTTGACGATGGGGACGCCGGACTGGACGGCGCGGCTGATACGGTGCTTCATTTCCTTTTCGTTCAGCATGCAGCCGCCGCAGTGGATCACCAGTGTGTAGGCGGACAGATCCTCCGGAAATTCGGTGCCGGAAGTAAAGGTATAGACCGGTTTTGCGCCGCTGTACGCCTCGATCCAGTGGGGCAGCTTGACGGTTCCGATGTCATTGCACTGGCGGTGGTGGGTGCAGCCCTCGCTGATCAGGACTTTGTCGCCGTCCTTTAAGCGGGCCAGCTGGGCGGCGCCTTCGACCAGCCGCGGCAAGCTGCCCTTGTAGCGGGCGAACAGGATGGAAAATGAGGTGAGCAGCACGTCGCCGGGCGTGGCCGCGGCCACTTTCCTGAATGCCTGGGAGTCGGTGACGACCAGCCTCGGCTTTCGGGATAGGTCCGCCAGCGTCTGCTTCAGTTCTTCGGGCTGGCAGGTGATGAACGTGCAGTGGATATCCAGGATTTCCCGCATGGTCTGCTGCTGAGGCAGGATCAGGCGGCCCTTGGGCGCGGCTTCGTCCACCGGAACCACCAGGACGACGATGTCACCGGGGGCCAGAAGATCCGCCAGGATCGACTTGTCTTTCGCGGCGGCCGGCGCGAAGGCGCCGATCTTTTCTTTCAGTTCATGAATGCCCTCGCGGGTGGCGGCGCTGACGAAGAGTTCGTTGTCTTTGAGCTGCGCCGGGTTATGCTCCGGATGCGTATCTGTATTTTTATGCGGGTATAGCGCCGGAGTTTCGCTGTTCGTATTTCCAGGCGAACATGGCGCCAGAGATTCACCGTTCGTATTTCCATGTGAGCATGGCGCTGGCGACACATTGCCTGCAGTTCTGTCTCCCAGCAGATCCGCCTTATTGTAAGCAACCAGATACGGCAGTTTCTTTTCCTCGAATAACGAGATCAGTTCTTCATCTGCTTCCGTTCGGCCCCGCGTGGAATCGACCACCAGCACGGCGATGTCCGTCTGGGCCAGAATCTGCCGGGCTTTCTTAACCCGCTGCGCGCCCAGTTCCCCTTCGTCGTCCAGCCCGGGCGTGTCGATGATCACGACCGGGCCCAGCGGAAGCAGTTCCATGGCTTTCTTCACCGGATCGGTGGTAGTGCCCTTTATATCAGAAACGACGGCCAGATCCTGGCCGGTGACCGCGTTGACCAGGCTTGATTTGCCGGCGTTGCGGACGCCGAAGAAGCCGATGTGCAGGCGTTCGGCGGATACGGTTTCGTTAAGTCCCATAGATAATTTCCCCCCTCAGTCGTCGTCCTTTATTTCAGAAAATGCGGTCTTTACGCTGACGCCGTCCAGATTGCCGATCTTGCCTGCCAGCGCGGAGATCGTGTCCTGGGGCGCGTCGATGGCGATGCTGATGATATTGATGTTCCGCTGCCGGTAAGGAATGCCCATACGGCCGATGATGTACCCGCCGTAATCGTGCAGGATGTGGTTCAGCTTCTCCACGGTGTCGCCGCTTTTGACGATGATGCTCATGACTGCGACTCGTGTTTTCATAACAGGTTCCTCCTTATATTGTGATCGGTTGCCGTTTTCGGGCGGAAGACGGGGAAACGACCCGCCTTGCGGCTGTTTTCGCTCACGGCGTTGTCTGCCGCAGGCGCATTTTTATGGGCCGTTATGAGTCAAAAAAGCCGCACCCGAACCGGTACGGCTGAAAAGACGGAATAACATGAACAGAAAAATGCAGGGCAGAACCCTCGCAGCTTTCGCTTCATGAATGATGCCGTACCTTTCACGCAGACGCAGCGTCTTTGTGTCAGGCAACATGGTTATTATACATCGTTTTATCGGTAAACGCAACTCTTCTTTGAATGGAGAAACTGCCCGAAAAAGGCAATAATATTTGACAAGTGTTCAAAAGATTTGTATAGTACTTTTATGGAGACCAGTCTGGAACAGGAATGTTAATACATGTAAGAAAGAACGCTTATTTGGGGAAGCAGCCGAAAGGCCGGGCCGGCCGGCCGCTTCTCAAAACATATGCTGTACATGGGAGACTATCGGAAGGAGAACGGATCGCATGGGCAATGATTTAACACAGGATAATTATGCGAAAAAGGATCGGAGCCTGACGGCCACGGGAATCGTGATCGTCGTTATCGCTGTATTGCTGGTTTCCGCGTTCCTCAGTATTAACTCGGTACTCCGTCAGCGGTCCTTAAGCCGCGTGGAGGAAGGCGCCGATACGGTGATCGAGGAAGTCACGTCCAAGCTGGCGCGGGACAGCCGGATCTTAAACGCCGCTGCCGATATCATTTCCCAGGCGGATAATTTTGATCCGGAAGCGACGAAGGACGTTATGATGACGATCTCTCCGCTTCTCGAGACGATGCAGGTGCGCGTTCTCATGCCGGACGACACGATCCTGACGCTGGGCGAGTCGGTCGTCAACAAAACCGACGGCACCGGGATTTCCTTCGCGGAGGAAGCGCCGCTGGGGGAGCATGTGTCAAACCGTCAGACGAGTCTCACGACCGGGAAACCGGTTCTGCGTCACTATGTGCCGATCGTCCAGAACGGGCAGACCGCGGCGCTGCTTTATGGTCTTACGGAGCTTTCGACGCTGGAGGACAGTCTGAATATTGATAATATTTACAACGCGAGCGCCAGCGTTTACATCATCGACACGCGTACCGGAGATTTCATCCTGGATACCTGGCATGATGAGTTAGGCAATATCGCCGACTACGGCGCATCGGACCGCGAGACGAAAGGAGACACGACCTGGGATGAATACACAGATGATCTGCTTAAGCTGAAATCTGGCTATGTCGTCTTTCGGACGCCTCAGATGGACGATTGGGAATATATGTATTACGCGCCGGCCGGCATCAACGAGTGGTCCATCGCCGTATCCGTGCCGGAGAAGGAGGCGTTTGCCAGCGTGTACGCGGTTCAGCGGGTCTGCCTGATCCTGGGCGTCCTGATGGCGGTCACGATCATTCTGTACTATCTGTGGGTCCGGCATAACGCGATGCAGATCATGAACCGGGCCGTGGAACAGGCGGTGCTGGCGGAGAAGCTGCAGAAGGCGGAAGCGGCCGACCGGGCCAAGAGCGTATTTCTTTCGAATATGTCCCATGACATCCGCACGCCGATGAACGCGATCATCGGGTTCACGACGCTGGCGGAGACGAATATTGACAATAAAGAACGGACCCAGGAGTACTTAAAGAAGATTCTCTCCTCCAGCAATCATCTTCTGAGCCTGATCAACGATATTCTGGATATGAGCCGGATCGAGAGCGGGAAGCTGAACATCGAGGAGAAGGAATGCAGCATTTCCGACATTTTCAAGGACATGCGCAATATCATCCAGCCGCAGATGCAGTCCAAGCAGCTGAATTTCTTCATGGACACGGTGGATGTGGTGGACGAGGATATCTGCTGCGACAAGCTGCATGTGAATCAGGTGCTTTTAAACCTTCTCTCCAACGCGATCAAGTTCACTCCGGCCGGCGGAACCATCGCCCTGACGATTAAGCAGAAGCCGCGCGCGCCCAAGGGCTACGGCTCCTACGAGATCCGGGTCAAGGACACCGGCATCGGCATGAGCGATGAGTTTATCCGCCATATCTTTGAGCCCTTTGAGCGGGAGCGTAATACCACGGTCAGCGGAATTCAGGGCACCGGCCTGGGCATGGCCATCACGAAGAATATCGTAGACACCATGGGCGGCACCATCGAGGTGCAGTCCGAGCAGGGCAAGGGAACCGAATTCATTATCAATATTGATTTCCGGCTTCAGACAGAGCCGCAGAAGATCGAGATCGTTGAGGAACTTAAGGGCATGCGGGCCCTGGTCGTGGACGACAGCTTCGATACCTGCGACAGCGTGACGAAGATGCTGACCCAGATTGGCATGCGGTCCGAGTGGGCCATGCACGGCAAGGAGGCGGTACTCCGCGCCAGGCAGGCCTATGAAATGGGCGACGAATACCATGCCTATATCATCGACTGGTTCCTGCCGGATCTGGGCGGGCTGGAAGTGGTGCGGCAGATCCGTTCCATCGTGGGCGACAGCGCGCCGATCATCATCGTCACGGCTTATGATTGGACCGCCATCGAGGACGAGGCGCGGGCTGCAGGCGTGACAGCGTTCTGCAACAAGCCGATCTTCTTGTCGGAGCTGAGGGAAATCCTGCTTTCCGCCACCTGCAGTTCAGTTTCGATGCAGCAGGAGAAGGAGAGCCTGATCCCGGATCTGTCGGAGCAGCTGAAGGGTACGCGCCTGCTGCTGGCGGAGGACAATGAACTGAACCGGGAGATCGCCGTGGAACTTCTGTCGGACAGCGGCTTTGTGGTGGATACGGCGGAAGACGGCACGGTGGCCGTGGAGAAGGTGAAGAATTCCGAGCCGGGGTATTACGGCCTGATCCTGATGGATATCCAGATGCCGAAGATGAACGGCTACGAGGCCACGAAGGCGATCCGGGCGCTGAACAGCCCGGTTCTGGCCAATATTCCGATCGTCGCCATGACGGCGAACGCGTTCGACGAGGACCGGAAGCAGGCGCTCGACAGCGGCATGAACGCGCATATCGCCAAGCCGATCGATGTGGAGAAGCTTCTGGAGGTCATTACGAATATTCTGAACCAGAATAAAATTTCGGGTTGACATTTTCTTGAAAGGTGTTTAGAATTACTTTAAACCAGTGAAGAGGAAGTTGCGCTTTGAGAACGGTCTTCAGAGAGTCCGGGACGGTGTGATCCGGGCGATGTCAGTCAGAGCGAGTGGGCCTTGGAGGGCGAGATGAAAGGAGCCGGAAGGATCGGTTGCGCGGGCGGTTAAGGGCCGCAGCGGACCGAAGGCGGGGCCGAGTAGTTGAGACGCACAGCCAGCGTTAACGGGCGAGGAATGTGATGGCATTCCGGGAGAGTGGGCGTACATATATGTATGTCAATTAAGGTGGCACCGCAGGTTAACGGCCTGTCCTTGAAGAGATTCAGGGGCAGGCTTCTTCGCGTTTTCGAGGCGGCGCGTACGGGACGCGTATACATTACAGGAGGACACAGACATTGGACGACAATTTCACCCTATACGACTTAAAAGTAGAAGTGGTCGCGACAGACCGCCCCATGGTCTGCGGCCACAAGCCCGGCGACTATTTCCTGGTGGAAGGCGAGAATCTGGTATTTCCGCAGACCCGGTCCTTCTCCATGTATTCGCTGGCGGCGCTCCTGCCGCTTCTGCCGGCCAAGCAGCGGCCGCTGCAGGACAACGACTGGATGCTGTCGGACAGCCTGATCGCCTGTCCGGACCCCAACTGCGGCGCGAAATTTAAGATCACCCGGATCCGGAAGCGGACGCAGAGCCACGGGGAGTGCACGGTGGTGCCGGTGGGGGAGATGCCGGAGCAGGAGTGAAGATATGCGCTGCGTTTGCCTGCATAAAGCGGGGCGGCGCGAAAAGAGGTGTATTTGCGGCCGCGGTATTGAATTGAGCGAAAGCGTTCCGCAGCGCGGTACGCTGCAGCATAGATATAACAAGGAGGAGAACACGAGATGATAGGAAAGATCACATCATCACGCATCACGCTTGACAACGGCTACAATTTCAGCCGTGTGATCAACGGCGGCTGGCAGCTGTCAGCCGAGCACTGCCTGAAGGGGCAGCTGGACATCGACGACGCGGTGAAGGCGTTTCACATGCTGAGGGAGCGGGGCCTGACGACCTTCGACTGCGCGGACATCTACACCGGAGTAGAGGAGATCCTGGGACGCTTCGTCAATGAACTGCGGGCCACCGGCAATTACACCCACGACATGATCCAGATCCACACCAAGTTCGTACCGGACTTAAACATCCTGGATCAGGTAGATTTCGCGTACACGGAGAAGGTCGTGGACCGGAGCCTTATGCGCATGCACCGGGATTGCCTGGATCTGGTGCAGTTCCACTGGTGGGATTACGATGTGCCGGGGATGATGGAGACGGCTTTCGATTTGGTGAAGCTTCAGGAGAAGGGCAAGATCCGCAACATCGCGATGTGCAATTTCGATACGCCCCATCTGAAAATGATGATCGACGCCGGCATCCGCGTGGTCTCCAACCAGACCCAGTATTCCCTCTTCGACCGGCGGCCGGAGCGGGCGCTTCTGGAATACTCGCGGCAGCATGACGTCTACTGCTTCTGCTACGGCGCGCTGTCCGGCGGCTTCCTGGCGGAGCGGTGGATCGGCGTGAAGCGCGAGGACTTTGAGCCGGAGACCCGTTCCCATGTGAAATACCTGCAGATCATCGAGGATTCCATGGGCTGGAACGGCTACCAGAAGCTGCTTCTGTTCCTGAAAGACATCGCCGACCGGCACCAGGTCAGCATTTCCAACGTGGCGGTCAAATATATCCTGGACCAGCCGGGCGTCGGCGCGGTCATGGTAGGCTGCCGCAACAGCAAACATGTGGAAGACAACGCGCGGCTGGCGGAGTTCGATCTGACGGACGAAGAGCTTCAGAGCATCCGTGATTTCATTTCCCAGTACCCGACGCCGGAAGGCGAGCCGTTCACGCTGGAGCGGACGCCCGGATCGCGGTACAGGAATATCATGAAAATGAATCTGAATAAGGCATAAGGAGAATTTCAAGATGAAACAGCAGACCCCCAAATTACAGTTCCGCGGCGGCATCGCATTCTCGCTGGTCCCCGTGGTGATCTACGTATTCTTCTGTGTGGTACTTTTCATCGGATTCAAGGCTTTTAACATGGAGGCGCTGGCGGTCGGCGGCTTCCTGGCGCTCCTCGTGGGCGGCCTGTTCTGCACCAGCTATTCCGACTTCTGGGACAGCGTCATCGGCGGCATCTCGTCGGTCACGTCCGTCTCCGTCGTCGTTATCCTTCTGCTGGTGGGCATGTTCAGTCAGCTGATCAAGACCTGCGGTCTGTCCGGCGGCTTCGTATGGATGGCCAACGCCCTCGGCATGAAGGGCGGGATCTTCGTGGCCTTCACGTTCCTGGCTACCTGCGTTGTCTCGACGGCCACCGGTTCGTCCATCGGCACCATGTTCATCGCGTTCCCGATCTTCTACCCGGCGGGCCTGATCCTGGGCGCCAATGAAATGTTCATGGCTGGAAGCATTGTGTCCGGCGCGATCTTCGGCGACAACCTGGCGCCGATCTCCGACACCACCATCGCCTCCTCGTCCACCCAGCAGTTTAAGGACGGACGTCCGGCGGATATCGGCGGCGTCGTAGCCAGCCGCGTCAAATATTCCGCGGTGGCGGGGCTTGCGACCATCGTGATCTTCGCTGTCTTCGGCGGCATGGGCGGCACCTATCAGGGCGGCGCCATCGACGCCATCGCCAACCCCATGTCCCTGATCATGCTGATTCCGGTGGCGGTCATGCTGGCGGTAGCCACCAAGACCCGCAATATTTTCGAGGGGATCCTGGTAGGCTTAGGCCTTGGCACGATCGTCGGCTTGGCGGCGGGGCTTTTCCCGTTCAGCGCCGTCTTCGCCAATGACGCGGCCAACAACGCGGCCATTGGCTTTCTGATCGACGGCGTCAACGGCATCCTGCCCACCTGCGCCCTGGTCATCTCCGTCTTCGGCATCATGGGCGTGTTAAATGACGCCGGGATGCTGAACCTGATCGCCGACAGGATCCTGAAGAGCAATCTGGCCCAGACCGATTCCGGCGCGGAGCTGATCTGCATGGCCGGCATCGCCCTGACGACGGTGCTTCTGGGCGGCGTCACCAGCGCGTCCATCCTGACCTTCGGACCGATTCTCAATAAGATCGGCTCGGCCAAGAACATTCACCCCTACCGCCGCGCCAACCTGCTGGACGGCACCGCCAACAGTCTTCCGGCCATCGTGCCGTTCATGAGCGTCTTCGTCTTCATCGGCGCGGCGCTGACCGGCCTGTCGCCGCTTGTCGTGGCGGGCGGAACGATCTACGGCTTCGCGCTGTTCATCGTATTCCTGGCCGCGGTCATCACCGGCTGGGGACGGAAGAAAGAAGAGTGACTCTAAGAAACTTTCCGATTATGAAAGCAGCTGTCAGCTGTGAAGGCAGCTGACAGCTGCCGGAAACGGAGTATCGGTTTCATAGATCGACCGGCATTTGATCTCGAAAATACTGCCGTCCTCAACGGTGATCGTTATCGTATCGTTCTGATCCTGAACTTCTATGTCCACGATCTCAAGGCTGTCCCATTCATTGACCAGATCAAACAGACAATCCTTAAAATAATTCAGATTCATATCGCTTCAGCTCCTTTCCCAATACTTCGGTTCTATGATGTGTTCCTGACGGCGGCCCGGGTCTTTCCCGGTAAACGCGCTGCCTCAGGGTGCATGATATCGACCGGATAGGGAGTACACACGCACCATATCATTATATGGTATCCCCTAGTAAAATACAAGGGGAAGGAGTGACACAAATGATAAAATACGATCGGCTATGGGAAACAATGCGCCGGAACGGCGTAAGCCAGTATAGACTGATCAAGGACTACGGGATCGATAAAGCGCAGCTGCACAGGATCCGCAAGAATATGGTAGTCAAGACGATCATTTTGAATAATCTCTGCTCCATTCTCCACTGCCGGATCGAGGATATCATGGAGTACGTTCCGGATGAAGAGAAAGCAGATCCGTAAAAGATCACAGGTCTGCTCACAGCCATCTTTCCAGCGTTTCCAGGAGTTTCGCAATTTCTACCGGTTTCGCCACATGATCGTTCATGCCGGCCTCATGCGCCCTGCGGATATCGTCCGCGAAGGCGTTGGCGCTCATAGCCACGATGGGCATACTTGCGATGTCTTTACGGTCCAGACTGCGGATCGCACGGACCGCTTCATAGCCGTCCATGACCGGCATCTGAATATCCATGAAGATCAGATCATAATAGTTAAGAGGACTGCGCTCTACCATTTCCACGGCAATTCTGCCGTTTTCCGCCTGTTCCACCGCAACGCCGATCACAGAAAGGAGTTCATCCGCGATCTCGCGGTTCAGTTCGTTGTCTTCCACCAGAAGGACGCGTTTCCCGCTGAAATCAGCCTGCTTAAGAGCTGCAATATCCGCCCGCTGGCGTCCCGCGCCCGTCTCTGATCCGGCTGCAGACGCCGTTAGACCCGCGGCGTCCTGCGCCGCCACATTTTCTCCGGATTCCGTCCCGCTTTCCACGATGTGAAGCGGCACATTCACTGTGAACCGGGATCCTTCGCCTATGGTGCTCTCTACCTGAATGTCGCCGTTCATCATCCGGACGATATTCCGCGTGATCGCCATTCCGAGACCGGTTCCTTCTACCTCACGGCTGGCCGAGCTGTCAGCCCGCGTGAACGGATCGAAAATAGTCTTAAGAAATTCCTCATCCATGCCGATGCCGGTATCCTGGCAGACGAATTCATAGGAAGTCATCCCTGACGCGCAGATCCCGCATTCCCGCACGGAGAAGGTGATCGTTCCGCCTTTCGGCGTGAATTTGACCGCGTTGCCAAGGATATTTACCAGAACCTGCCGCAGCCGCAGCGTATCGCCGGACAGGCGGCTGTGGACGATATCGGATACCTGTATATTCAGCGTCTGGTTCCGGCTGTCTGTCTGCGACTGGATGATCGTGCGGATGCTCTCGATCAGTTCCTGCATCTCGAACGGCTCTTCCGAGAGCGTCACCTTGCCGCTCTCAATCTTCGACATATCCAGCACATCGTTGATCAGCGCCAGCAGGTGGCGGCTGGAGATCGTGATCTTGTCCAGACAGTCGTTCAGCCGGTCTTTATCATCCAGATGCATCAGCGCCACGGCCGTCATGCCTATGATGGCGTTCATCGGCGTGCGGATATCATGGGACATCCGGGCCAGGAAATCGGATTTGGCCTGGTTGGCCGCTTCCGCTGCCGCGGAAGCGTTCTTAAGAGCTGTGCGGATCTGCTGCTCCTGCTCTTTCAGGGCCGTCACATCCTGGATCGCGTACAGAAGCCGTACGGGAACGCCGTTCTTCCGCTTCAGGCAGAGTACAGAAATATTCTCCCAGCGGTGACCTTCCGTGTCGATCTCATATTCCCACTGCAGGTAAGGCACATCTTCGGTCAGGTGTTTCTGCACATATTCCCCGGAGATCAGCACGCTCATTTTCTCGCCGTTTGGGCCGTCCGACAGATAATGGGCGTCCAGATAGCGGATCAGGTCGGAGTACTTGCCGGTTTCCGGCGCGGAGGTGCCTTTACTTTCCAGATATTCGTAAGTGTCCTTCTCGAGATCCACCAGCGCAAAGCGGGTGAACAGAAGCGTCGCCGCGTCCACGATCCGCGAGATCTCCTGGTTTTCGGAAACCAGCTGTTTCTTCTGGTACCGGTTCTTCAGGACGAGATAGAGAACATAGCACAAAAACGCGATGATCAGCCGGATCTCCAGCCAGATTCCCGCGGAGTTCGCCTGGCGGGACATATCCTTCGTCAGAGAGGACGGAAAATACTGTACCAGCATCCATTCGCCGTCCTTCAGCGCCGTGATATACGCGCTGCCCGCGCCTTCGGAGCCTTCATAATTAAAGCTGGTCGAGGTTCCCTGCACGAGCGCCAATACCAGCTTGTGCTGGTCGGCGTCCGACAGCTGGTTCCGGGATGTCAGCGATTCCAGGAGATTCTCAGGATCGGAATCGTCGCCCGCGGAAATGATCACATTGCCGTTGCGCTCCAGCAGATAGCTGGAAGCCTGCACGCCGAAATAACTGGACGTCAGGATATCGTAGACTGTGTCCCCGCGCAGGATCCCGCTGAGCACGCCGATGATCTCATTTTCATAATAAAACGGAGAATAGAAGATCAGCAGTGTCTCGTTAGTGATCCTGGAGTTGTAGACCACGCACTTGCCGCTGTTGCCGGCCATTCCGTCCAGGAAATATTCCCGGTCCGACAGATCCGCGGTCCTTCCGTCCGCCGTCAGGTCGATTCCGTCCCGGGAAATGAATTCCACGTAATCGAAGGTCGACCGGTCGATCATATCCTGGAGCATCTCCGAGTCTACCACCGGTTCCGGCATTGTCGTGCCATAAAGGCTGCCCATGATCTCAACGCTGCTCTGGGCCATGCTGATCAGGTCGTTGATGCGGTTGCCGGTCTGTTCCGTCACCGATTCGATGAAGCTGTTGTTCTGTTCCAGGATCCGCTGGTTGTTGCTCCGTATGAACGAGGCAAATGAGAACGCAATGAACAGAAGGATTGCGCCGACAAACAGGATGTCCAGCAGGACGGGGCGGGTATCTTTTTTCATGGTCTGGTCTTTCATTCTCTATCTTTCCTACCTATATTGGATGCGGTTCTGCGGCACGCGGTTCAAAGGCGGCGGACGGCCGGCCGGAAAGGCGGCAGATGTCGGAATGGCTTCGGACTGTCCGGGTTCCGCCGGTCTGAAACAGCGTGTATTCTGATTATAGAACATCCGTCTGATATTTGCAATGCTATAATGCCGGATCCGGGTTTGCCGGATGGTTCCGCGGCTGGTGATTGCATTTTTAAGGAATTCGTAGTAAACTGCATTTAATCGGGTATTTTACTGACTATGCGGACAGTACGGAGACGATCGATTCAGAAACACGGAGGTGAAGGAAGATGAAATTTTCGGAAATGCAGTACACCCGTCCTGATATGGATGAACTGAAGAAGGAATGTGAGGCATTGATCAGCCGGCTGAAAGCGGCGGAGAGCTATGGCGAGGCCCGCGGGGCGTTTCTTGAGAAAGAGAATCTGGAGGCGGAGATCTCCACCCAGGAGACGCTGGCCCATGTGCGTCATTCCATCGACACGCGCGACCGGTTCTACGACGACGAGGCCCATTTCTGGAACGCGGCGCTGCCGGAACTGGAGGTTTCCATGCAGGAGTGGACGAAAGCGATGCTTGGAAGTCCGTTCCGCGCTGATTTTGAGAAGGAATACGGGAAGCTGATGTTTACGCGGGAGGAGATGGCGCTTAAGACGTTCTCACCGGAGATCATTCCGGATCTGCAGCGGGAGAATGAGCTGGTGCAGGAGTACGAGAAGCTCCTGGCGTCGGCGCAGATCCCCTTCGAAGGCGGCGTCTACACCCTGTCCCAGCTGTCGCCGTTTAAGACGTCGCCCGACGACGCGGTGCGTCTGGCGGCCTGGAAGGCGGAAGGGCAGTGGTATAAGGAGCATCAGGACAAGATGGACGAGATCTACGACCAGTTAGTCCATCTGCGGGACAGCATGGGGAAGAAGCTGGGTTATGAGGGCTACACGACGCTTGGCTATTACCGTATGGGCCGCGAGTGCTACACGAAGGAAGACGTAGAGAAATTCCGCGAGGCGGTGCGGCGTTATCTGGTGCCGGTGGCGGCGTCCATCTATGAAGCCCAGGCGAAACGGCTGGGAAAGGAATATCCCATGGACTACGCCGACAACGCCCTGCATTTCCGGTCCGGCAATCCCAAACCGCAGGGGACGCCGGATGAGATCCTGGCTCAGGGCCTGAAATTTTATGATGAACTGTCTCCGGAGACCGGACGTTTCTTCCATATGATGGTGGACAACGAGCTTCTGGATGTGCTGAGCACCGAGGGCAAGCAGAGCGGCGGCTACTGCACCGGTATCCAGAAATACGGCGTGCCGTTCATTTTCGCCAATTTTAACGGAACGCAGCATGATGTGGAGGTCGTCACCCACGAGGCGGGCCACGCGTTCGCGTATTATATGAACCGCGACCGGGTGCCGTCGTCCTACACCTGGCCCGGCATGGAGGCCTGCGAGGTTCATTCCATGTCCATGGAATTCATGTCGTGGCCGTGGGCGGAAGGCTTTTTCGGGCCGGATACCCGTAAGTTCTATTACAGCCATTTAACGGGGGCGCTGACATTTATCCCCTACGGCACGCTGGTGGACCATTTCCAGCATGTGGTGTACGAGAAGCCGGATATGACGCCGGCGGAGCGGCATGCGGTCTGGAAGGAACTGTCGGGCGTGTATATGCCGTGGGCGAAGCTGGACGGGCAGATCCCGTTCTACGGCGACGGCGAGGCGTGGCAGCGGCAGCACCATATCTATTCGAGTCCCTTCTATTATATCGATTACTGTCTGGCGCAGACCGTGTCCCTGCAGTTCTGGGCGCTGATCCAGAAAGACCGGAAGCTGGCCTGGGAGCGCTATATGGCGTACACGAAGCAGGGCGGCAGCAGGGTGTTCACGGATCTTCTGGCGGAAGCGGGACTGGCCAGTCCCTTCGGGGCGGACTGCCTGCGGGACGTCTGCGAGGAGGCGCGGCAGTGGCTGGAAGAGTATGATCTGGGGGACGTGCGCTGAGACTGGCTGGGCGGCTGATCAGCCTCGGGTTGTAGCCCTTACAAGACATTGTATGTAATAAAAACCACGAAAACGGCGAAAATCCTGCGATTTCCGATTGACATCAGCACAATAAAGCGGTAAAATATAACCTAGTCTTTTGGCGGCGGAGGTTTGTTTATCCCGGACGGACAGACAGACCCCCGCTGACGGGGACTTCAAAAACAGTATCATGCAGCGCACTTGGGCTGGTGCGGGACTGATGAACGGGTCTTACATAGCATAGTTTTATAGAAAAAGAGGAGGAAAAACAATGAAAAAAGCAAACAAAGTGCTGGCCATGGTCCTTTCTGCGGCTATGGTAGCATCTCTGGCGGCTTGCGGCGGCGGCAGCGGTTCCACCGAGACCACAGCAGCGCCGGCAGAGACGACTACTGCAGCGGCGGCTGAGACTACAGCGGCACCGGCGGAGACCACAGCACCGGCTGCGGAAGACGACGGAACTCTGATGGCTGACGTCAACACGCAGGACGCCATCGATGTAGAGGCGGAGAGCGAGACATCCGACGCCCTTTACGATGAGATCTTCGGCGAGTATGTCGAGCATTACGAGAAGGCCCTCGCTGTCGGCGACCAGGGCGAGCGTCTTGGCCTGATGGCGATCGCTGAGGCGAAGCTTCTGGAGACGGGCGTTGTGCTTCCGTATCAGAACAACGCCGGCAACTACGCGATCAGCCGCATCATCCCGCGTTTCGGTGCTACCGTATCATGGGGCATGGACGGCGATTACCGTGTTTATAAAAGCGCTCTGATCGCCGACCGTATCCTTACTCCCGACGAGCGTGCCGCGTTCACCGCGAAGTGGAGCGAGTGCGCAACCGCCGACGAGTACATCGAGTACGTAAAGCAGTGGTGCGAGGAGAACGATGTGACCCTTCAGAACACCTACACCACGACCTATACTTCCGGTTATGAGCCCGATGTGTGGGATACCCTTTCCACCAACAAGACGGCTGTCGGCGGCCCTCTTTCCTATACCTGGGAAGGTCTGCTGGCTTATGACGCCAAGAACATCCAGCAGCCCGCTCTGGCTGAGAGCTGGGAGAAGTCCGAGGATGGTACGGTTTACACATTCCATATCCGTCTGGGTATGCAGTGGGTTACCTACCAGGGCACCCCGATCACCGAGGTCAAGGCTGACGACTGGGTAGCTTCCGTACAGCATGCTGCTGACTGCGGCGGTGCCCTCTCCAGCGTTATCTCCCCGATCGTGAACCTGGATGAGTATGTTTCCGGTGAGATCACTGACTTTGACGAGGTCGGTATCAAGGCTCTTGACGACTACACCCTGGAGGTTACTCTGAAGGAGATGACTCCGTGGTTCGAGACCGTTCTTGGCTACAGCGCAATGGCTCCTCTGTGCCGTGAGTACTACACCTCTCAGGGCGGTAAGTTCGGCGCCGAGTTCGACAGCTCTGCCGCTGACTACACCTACGGCTCTGACCCGCAGCACATCGCTTACTGCGGTCCTTACCTGATCAGCAACTGGACCTATCAGAACACGATCGCTTACACGAAGAACCCGTACTACTGGAACGCTGACAATGTGACCCTGGACACCATCACCTACATCTACAACGATGGTACGGATCCTCTGTTCGGATGGAACGCATTCCTGGACGGCACGCTGAACGGCGGCATCGGCCTTGGTTCCGCTGCTCTTGAGCAGGCGAAGGCTGTTACTGTTCCGGATGATCCTGATGGCAAGACCTACTTTGAGAAGTACGCTTACGTAGTTCTTGAGGACGACACCTCCTTCCTGAACTGGGTGAACGTGAACCGTTACGCTTACGCGAACTTCAACGACGAGTCCGTCATGCGTTCTCCGCAGACGGTTACCCAGGCTGAGCGTACAGCCGCTGCGAAGCTGAATCATAACTTCCGTATGGCTCTGGCTTACGCCCGTGACCGCGGCACCTCCAACGCCGCCAGCGTCGGCGAGGATCTGAAGTACGCTTCCCTGACCAACTCTTATGTGCCGGGCAGCTTCATCGTTGCCGCTAACGAGTTCACTGTTGATATCAACGGCACTGCCACCACATTCCCGGCAGGCACATTCTACGGCGAGGTTCTTCAGGCTCAGCTGACCGCTGACGGATATCCCATGAAGGTCTGGGATCCGGAAGGCAATGACGGCGCAGGCGCAAGCTACGGCTTCGACGGCTGGTATCTCCCCGAAGAGGCAGCCAAGTGCATGGACGCCGCTGTTGAGGAACTGGCAGCTCAGGGCATCGAGGTTTCCGCTGAGAACCCGATCTACCTTGACTGGTGCTACCGTGACTACAGCACGATCGGTGCTGCTATGGACCAGGCTACGAAGCAGTCCATCGAGGAAGCTCTGGGCGGACGGGTTATCATTAACCTGGTCTCCTCTGAGGGCGATTCCAACAACGTATCCTATGCCGCTTACATGGGCGACTATGGTTATCAGTTCAACTTCGACTTCGGCGGAAGCTCCGGATGGGGCCCCGACTACGGCGACGCGCAGACTTACCTTGACACCATGCTGCCGACCGGCGGTATGATGCAGAACGTAGGTCTCTGGTGATGAACCTCTTGCGTTCGCAGGAAATCTAAGCTGACGAGAGGGGGCGGGCAATCCTCGCCCCCTTCTCATATTACGTCAGTACGCGGGAAAGAGCGCCGGCGGCGCGCTTTCCGTATTTTGTTAGCAGGCAGAAAAGGGTGCCGGCGTCGCGCTTCTGCATTACGTCGGTAGGAAGAGAAACTGTCAGTGGCGGGTTCTCTGCATTTCCCGAATAAATGAGAGGGCAGAGTGGTGACATATGGCTAAATATGTATTGAAAAGGCTTCTCCACGGCGCGGTATCGGTTGTTCTGGTGGTCACGATTGTCATGCTGCTTGTCTACGGTCTTATGAACCGGGACAAGGTATTTGTGGCGGACGGAAACTACAACAAGCAGGCCAACAACAACCGTGTTACATACCGCTACAGGCGCTGGGAGGAATTTGGTTATCTGGATTACGTCCCATATGCGGACTATATAAATGAACTGGCTGGCAACGGCGAACTCGATGAGGAGACCCGTGCCAAGGCCGTTACGCTGGGCCGTGCAGACGACGGCTCCAACGACAGCGAGATCGCTGCCGAGTATATTCAGAAATTTACTGACTATTACACGTCCAAAGGATATGTGGTTACGCGTCTGAAGGCGGTTGTTCTGCGGAATAAGCTGGCTGACGGAGGCCAGCCCGCGCTGTTTGCTTATAAGGACTTTTCGCTGTGGCAGAGGCTGCTGAATTATTTCAAAGGACTGATAGTCATTGACAATATTCATAAGGTGCCGGACAATATCGATATCGGTAAGAGGGGGCTCAGCTTTACGCTCTACGATCCGCTGAACGCCGACGCCGAGACCGGAGCGAAGAAGTTCTCGCCCGCGATCACCGGCAACGGCACTACCCACAAGTATCTTCTTTATTTTGACGATCAGTTTCCGTACATTCATCAGAACTTCCTGACGATCCATCTGGGAACCTCCTTTTCTGTGACGCAGGGCGTGGATGTATTCCAGACCATGACCCAGAGCCAGGGCTCGTGGATCCAGAGACTGACTACTTATCCGTCGGGACTTACGGAGATGAGCGCGGATAATCTGCATACCGCTACCTATATCCAGGGGTCTAAGGACGCTAATACGCTGAACGCCGACCGCTTTGAAGACGACTATACCAGCCTGAGCGCGAAGCGCAACAGTATGTCCCGTATGGGCTTCTCCTTCGTGATCGGTATCATTTCCACTATCTTCGTCTACATCCTGGGACTGCCTCTGGGCGTGCTTATGGCCCGCTACAAGGAAGGTCTGCTCGATAAAGTAGGAACGGTGTACATCATGTTCATCTCCGCGGTGCCGAGCCTTGCTTACATCTTTATGTTCAAAGGCATCGGCCGCGCTATGGGCCTGCCGGTCACGTTCATGATGGACAGCGCTACGAAGCTGATGTTCGTAATGCCGATCGTTTCCCTGGCGCTGCCGTCCGTGGCCAGCATGATGAAGTGGATGCGGCGCTACATGATCGACCAGATGAACTCGGATTACGTGAAGTTCGCCCGGTCCGGCGGTATGTCGGAGACGGAGATCTTCTTCAAGCACGTTATGAAGGTGGCTTCGATCCCGATCGTCCAGGGCATCCCCGGCTCGCTGCTGTTCGCGATGACCGGCGCTCTGATCACGGAGCGCGTCTACCTGATCCCCGGCGCCGGCGGACTTCTGATCGACGCGATTAACCAGTACGACAACGCGGTCATCGTAGGCGTCACGCTGTTCTATGCGATCCTGTCCGTTCTGTCGCTGATCCTGGGCGACGTGATGATGGCGATGGTTGACCCGAGAATTTCCTTCACAGAGAAAGCGAGGTGAGCGGTATGGAAGATTTCTGCAAGAAGTACAATATGTCGGAAGAAGAACTTTTCGCGCCGATGGACCACAACGATCTGGAATCTGAGAAGATCACCGCTCCCCGGTATTCTTACTGGAAATCGGTGTTCCGCGTGTTTTTCCGCAATAAGATCAACATCGTGGTGCTGACCATTCTGGCGATCATGATCCTGTTCGCTTATATTTATCCGTCGGCGATCGGTTACGATCCCGCGGTGGATCCGTTCATCAACGTGAACAATACCGCTTCGTTCCACCTGACTCCGCAGAAGGCCTTCGACCGCCTTGGCCATGACCTTAAGTGGATATTCGGTACCGGCGGTACGGGCGCGTCCACCTTTAACGCCATCTGGAACGGCTCGCGTATTTCCATTTCCCTGGCTCTTATCTGCGCGGCCATCAATATGTCCATCGGAATCATCCTGGGCGCCATCTGGGGTTTCTCCCGGAAGGTGGATATCGTGATGAACGAGGTCTATAATGTGCTGGGCAATATTCCATCCACACTGCTGATGTCCGTTCTGGTCATGATCTTCTCGCCCACGTTCTGGACGCTGGTTTTCGCCATGACGATCCTGGGCTGGATGGGTATGGCTTATTACATCAGGACCCGTGTTATCATTATCCGCGACCATGAATACAACCTGGCATCGCGGTGCCTGGGAACGAATATTTTCAAGATCGCGATAAAGAACATCCTTCCGTTCATGACCAGCGTCATCGTTCTGGAGATCGCGGCCGCCATTCCGGGCTACATTTCTTCAGAGGTGTTCTTAAGCTACATCGGCCTCGGTATCAGTGACCTGACTCTTGGACGTCTGATCTACGAGGCGCAGAACGCGATGGTAACGCCCGGCTGGGGCTGGGAGTTCTGGACGCCTGTGGCTGTAGCTTCCGTTATCACGATCGTGCTCTATGTGACCGGTCAGAACCTGGGCGACGCCTGCGACCCCAGGACACATATGTAAGGAGGGCATTCAGATGGAAGATAAGAAAGTACTGCTCTCCGTACGCAACCTGCATGTGAAATTCCGCGTCCGCGGCCGTATCCTGACCGCGATCCGCGGCATTGATCTGGATATTTATGAGAATGAGTCGATCGCTATCGTTGGCGAATCCGGTTCCGGAAAGTCCGTATTCACGAAGACCTTCGCCGGTATGCTGGATTCCAACGGCTTCATCTCGGAAGGACAGCTGATATTAAACGATTCAGAACTGGCGGAGACCTATGTGAAGCTGACGCCGGGAGCGCGGCAGCTGATGCAGGGGACGTTAAGCAGACTGAACGATATTTCCCGCTACGAGCTGGGCGCCGAGACGTATAAGAAGATGAAGGCGCTGGAGGCGGAGAAGAAGAGCCGTGAGACCATCAGCGATGAAGAGCGGGCGGCGATCGAGAAAGAACTGAACGACATGAAGTTTAAGCGGACGAACCTCTTCAACGAGAAGCAGACCTATGATCCGCGCCATGAAAAGGACCGCATCAAGGCGGCCGACCGTGAACTTAAGGAGTACGACGCCAAGATCAAGGCGCTGGAGAACAAGGAAGCGGAAGAGGAGAAAGCCCGCAAGGCGGAAGCCGCCAGAGACACGGTCTATCTGGAGAACTATAAGAAGCAGATGGCCGAACTGAAGGCGAAATACGAGCAGGAGATCAAGGGACAGATCTCCGAGGAGACGAAGAAGCGTAATGAGATCCTCGGCAAGGAGATCCGCCTGTCCGTGGGACGCTACAGTCTGGTGAAGCGTATTCAGCTGACCCACGGGCTTCTGGTGGCGCTTAAGAAGGCCATGCAGATCGGCGTGGACTTAAACGACGAGAATCAGCGCAACAAGGTCTTTGATACGGTGGCGTTCCGCGTAAAGTATCTGGATGAGACGCAGGATCAGCTTCACGGCACCTGCATCCTGAACCTGGCCAATGTGAAATACGCCCGCGACTGGCAGCAGATCCGCGGCCGCCGCATTGCTACCGTGTTCCAGGACCCGATGACCAGCTTAAACCCGATCGTTACGATCGGCAAGCAGATCACTTCCGTGATCATGCGGCATCAGGGCTGTTCGGAGGTGGAGGCAAGGCGCCGCGCCATCGAGCTGATGCACAAGGTGGGAATCCCCAATGCGGAATCGCGTTTTGACGATTATCCGTTCCAGTACTCCGGCGGTATGAGACAGCGTATCGTTATCGCGATCGCCCTGTCCTGCCAGCCGAAGATCCTGATCTGCGACGAGCCGACGACGGCTTTGGACGTGACGATCCAGGCCCAGATCCTGCAGCTGATCAAGGATATGCAGAAGGAGTTCGGATTTACGATCGTATTCATTACTCACGACCTGGGCGTGGTCGCCAATATCGCCGACCGCGTGGCGGTGCTGTACGCCGGACAGGTGGTCGAGCTGGGCAAGGTTGACGAGGTCTTCTACGATCCCCGCCATCCGTACACCTGGGCGCTTCTGTCCAGTCTGCCCCAGCTGGCCCAGAGGAATACACAGCTGTATTCCATTACCGGTACGCCGCCGTCCCTGTACAACAGCATTGTGGGCGACGCGTTCGCGCCCCGCAATCCGCACTGCTTAAAGATCGATACGCTGGAAGAGCCGCCGATGTTCAAAGTGACGGACACCCACTACGCGAAGACCTGGCTGCTGGATCCGAGAGCGCCGAAGATCGAGAAGCCGGAAGGCATTCACGATATCCACGGCAAGCTTATGGAAGCATTTAATATTTAAGGGAGGAAGGCAAGATGGCAAATACAGAAACAACCAAAAAAGGCCGTTCCCTCTTCCCCGAGCACGGTCCGATCGCAGAGAACGGCAGGGAGATCCTGCTGTCGATCAAAGATATCGATATTACATTCGGCAAGGGCGACAACGTTGTCCGCGCCGTTACGGACGCGTCCTTCGACATCTACAAGGGAGAGACGTTCTCCCTGGTCGGAGAGTCCGGTTCCGGCAAGACCACCATCGGCCGCGCGGTCATCCGCGTGAACCCGCTGGCGGCCGGCGAGATCCAGTACAAGGGCGTCCGCATTTCCGGAAAGATCCCTCACGCCCTGGACCGGGAAGTCATCCGCAATGTGCAGATGGTGTTCCAGGATCCGGCGGCGTCGCTGAATGAGCGCGCCACCGTGGATTACATCATTTCCGAGGGACTTTATAACTTCGGCCTCTTCGAGAATGAAGCGGACCGCGTGCAGAAGGTGGAGAACATGATCCACCAGGTCGGCCTTCTGCCGGAGCACCTGACCCGTTATCCGCATGAGTTCTCCGGCGGCCAGAGACAGCGTATCGGCATCGCCCGCGCCATGGTCATGGAGCCGGAGCTGGTGGTGGCCGACGAGCCGATCTCCGCGCTGGATGTGTCGATCCGCGCGCAGGTGCTGAACCTGATGAAGCAGTTCCAGAAGGAAAAGGACGTTACCTACCTGTTCATCGCCCATGACCTGAGCGTCGTTCGGTTCATTTCCGACCGGATCGGCGTTATCTATAAGGGCCGTATCGTGGAGGTAGCAGAAGCGGAGGAACTGTTCAACTTCCCGCTGCATCCGTATACCCACTCCTTGATTTCCGCGATCCCGATCCCGGATCCGCAGCTGGAGAAGAACAAGGTGCAGTATGTGTATGATCCGTCGATCCATGACTACAGCGTGGATAAGCCGGAATTCGTGAACATCGGCCATGACCACTGGGTCTACGGCAATAAGGCGGAGATCGAGAAATACAAAGAGCTTCGCGAGAAGGGCGAGCCGGTGAAGGCCGTTACGATCATTTCTCCGGAAGAGAAGGAGAAAGCAGCCGCGGCCCGGAAGGCGAACGAGGCGCTGCAGTCGAAGAAGATGGAGAAGGAGCTGGAGGAATTCCTTGCGGCTCCGACACGCGATACCGGAAGCTTCTGGTACGCGCTCATTTCCTTCTTCCTGCCGATCCTTGGCCTGATCGGGGGGGTTGTATTCAAACATTTCCATTTCAAGAGGAACGCAAGGTCCTGCTTTAAGGGAGCTGTCATCGGTCTGATCGCGATCGCAGTGATCCTGGTGGTGTTCCTGCTGTTGTTGCTGCTGGCGGTGATCTAGATGGGCAGAAGAGGGGTTAACGACAGCCCGAAGCCCTATCTGGAGCCGGTAGAGAAGATCGAGGTTTCCGAGAAACATTTCGGCCGCAGAGCTATCGCTGCGGCCGTGTTTCTTCTGATCGGGGTCGGAGCGTTTGCGTATTTTATCGTGGGTCTGGTGCGGGGCGAGCCCGGCTGGACGGAGATCACGGCGCTGTCGTCGAGAGTGAACTGCAGCGGGGATTTCGTCTTCCTGTATGAGGTAGGAGCGGAGAGCGGTTCGGCGCAGAGCGAGAGGCGCGACGTGACCGCGGCGTACACGGCCGCGGCGGAGAAGGCGTACTGGATGTTTGAAAATGTGCGGGCGGCGGGAGACTTTGCGGAAGAGGATGACGAAAGCGGCGCGGAAACAGCGGCTGACGGCACCGGGCAGTCAGAAACATATGGAAATGATGCAGCCGTGTATGCGAACGAGATCCACGGCTGCGCAGTCGCGGAAACTGTCAACGGGAAAACCTCGTTTCCGGCGGTAGGAAGCGTCCGCTTCCTCAACGATCATCCGAATGAAGAGGTCACGATCGACGCACCGTTATACGAGGCGTTCGCGAAGCTGGATGCCGCAGGGGGCCGGTGGCTGTATCTGCCGGCGGTCTACCAGACGTACAACAACCTGTATTCCAGTGAAGCAGATTCCATAGCCGCGGAATTCGATCCGCGGGAGAGCGAAGAGGTGGCTGCATACTTTGAGGAAGTTCTGGCGTACGCGAACGACCCGGCCGCGGTGGATGTGGAGCTCCTGGGCGATAACCGGGTGCGGCTTTCTGTGTCGGAGGAATACCTGGAATTTGCGGCGGAGAACGGGATCGACAGTTTTATCGATTTCTACTGGATGAAGAACGCGTTTATTGCGGATTATCTGGCGGAGTCGCTGACGGAAGCCGGATTTACCCGCGGAAGCATCTCCAGCTACGACGGATTCGTGCGGAATCTGGATGGGCGGGATGTGAGTTATTCTTTTAATGTTTATGACAGAGCGGTAACCGGGGCGGAGAGTTCCGGGGAAGACGGCCAGGCGATGACAGAGAATGCGGCAAACAGCCTGAACAGCGGGGATGTGCAGCCGGCTGTTCCGGATAGTGAAACAGAGCCGCAGCAGTCGGCCGGCCGGATCCTCCAGCTGGCGGTTCTGCAGTACTATGGCCCGGTAAGCCTGGTCTATCTGCATGATTACGCGATAACTTCCATGGACCGGCAGCGCTATTATCAGATGGCCGACGGAGAGATGCGGACCCCCTATATCGATCCGAAGGACGGCCTGTGCCGGAATTCCATCAGCAGTCTGGTATCGTATTCCTACGATGGCAGCATGGGCTGTGCGGATATTCTTCTGTCGGTGATTCCGATCTATATTGCGGATCGGTTTGACGGGGATGCGGTGAACGCGCTGGCGGAGAACCGGGCTGCGGTTTATTCGGTATACTGCCAGGATCATACGATCTGTCGGAATGACGCCAAAGCGGAACTGAACAGCATTCGCGAAGGTTATGCGGAGAGCGCCGCGGCGCGGTGAAATACTCGGATTTCCGGCCGCGGCTGCGTGGAAAATTGCATATGGCAGGAGCCAGAGGACTATGGACGAGTTCCATAGTCCTTTTTCTATGCTTTCCGGAGAAGAAAAGTATCCGGAAATTGCGCTTGACAAATACTATAGCGATATGATAACATCTAACTGGATGTTGGATATCGGATATTGGATACAATTCGATTCTCCTATCCCGAAAGTGAAACCAAAAATATATGCAAATGCAAAGGAGGGCACCTAGTTATGAGGAAGCAGATGAGAACGACAGCAGTTTCTTTGCTGGCAATTGGTTTGCTGGCCGGTTGCGCGAAGGCACCGGCGGAGACTTCAACGGCTGCAGTGACGCAGGAAGCGTCCGTTCAGCAGGAGGCCGATGAGGGAAACGGAGGAACCGTCGAAGAGTCGGCGGCGGAGGATTCGTTATCGGCGGAGAGTGAGGGTACCGGTTATCCGGTCAGGGACATCCAGTGGCTGATCCCATATCCCGCAGGAAGCGCTACGGATCTGCCGGCCAGAGTATTTCAGCCGTATTTTGAGAAGGCGCTGGGCGGAACCTTTGTGGTGACGAATATGCCTGGTTCCGCGGGAACGGTAGCCGCGACGGAATTAATGAACCGCGAGGCGGATGGTTATACTATTTCCAGCTTCCAGCCGTCCTTGCTGATTCCGTATATTCTGGGATCGGTAGATTTCTATTACGATGATTTTGAAGTGATCTGCCAGTACGGGACGATCAATCATGGCCTGGTAGTCCGGGCCGACTCGCCGTATAACACTCTGGAGGAACTGCTGGATGCGGCGAACGCTTCGCCTGGGACTTTGAATTTGGGCGGTTCCTTTAATCACGTTCAGCAGATCGCGCTGCTGGAGCTTAAGAATCTGTCGGGCGCGGACTTTAATATTGTTGAGATCGGCGGGACGGCGATTAAGGCGCCGGAGCTGCTGAGCGGCCGTGTGGACGGATATATCGACGCGTTCAGCGCCTGCGCATCCTATATTAATTCCGGAGAATTCAAGTGCCTCGCTGTTTTTGCCGATGAGAGGGATCCGTTTTTCCCCGATATTCCGACTGTGAAAGAATGCGGTTACGATGTATCTTACGACTTCTCCTTCGCGCTGATGGCGCCGAAGGGAACGCCGGCGGAAGTGATCGCGAAGCTGGAAGCGGCGGCGAAGGAAGCCTGCGCGGAACCTGGCTATGCGGAAGGGCTGAGCCAGATGTTTACCAATCCGAACTTTATGAGCAGGGAGGAGTATCTGGAATATCTGGATCAGATCAAAGGGCGTTTGGAAGACAGTTTAAATAATCTGCTTGAATAACGGCGGAACGGTAATGGAGGGACGCGTATGGGGGAAATGTTGTTTTGGCTTTTGCTGCTGGCCGTGGGGGGAATTTTATTTCTTCAGACATTGGATTTTAAAGTGATCGCGATGATGGATCCGGTTATGGGCCCGGCGCGTTTCCCCCGGATCGTTATAGGTCTGCTCGCATTCAGCATTCTGGGACTGTTTGTAGTCCGGCTGATCAAAAAGGAGCGGACAGCCTTTGTATTTGGCGAGCTGTTTACGGGGATCCGGCTTCGGCTGGGTGCGCTTACGGTATGTTATATCCTGATCCTTGAGAAGATCGGTTTTGTGATCGCAACCAGTCTGTTTCTGATCCTTGCGACGATGTATCTGTATTTTGTGGAATACGGAAGCATTCCTGTGAAGCGGACGCTTATCCGGTCTGTCGTCATTGTCGGGTCGGTCGTGCTGCTGCAGATGGTCTTTACAAAGGTTATGGGGGTTATGCTTCCGCTGGGAACTTATTTTTAAGGAGGGATGGATAAACTATGGCAGTGGAAGTGATCCAGAATATCTTACAGCCGTCGTCGCTGCTTTTGATTATTTCCGGCATATGCCTGGGGATCCTGTTCGGCGCGATACCCGGTCTTTCCTCTACTACCGGCGTGGCGCTGCTTATGCCGTTCACTTACACGATGGATACGATACCGGCGCTGCTCTTGATGCTGTCGGTCTACTTCGGCGGCATGTCCGGCGGACTGATCCCGGCGATTCTGCTTAAGATCCCGGGGACGCCGGCTTCGGTAGCGACGACCTTCGACGGCTATCCGATGGCGCAGAAGGGCCGGCCGTCGAAGGCGCTGGGCATTGGGATATCGGCGTCCCTGTTCGGCGGAATATTCAGCGCGCTGGCGCTTCTGCTGTTTTCGCCGCTTCTCAGTCAGTTTGCCTTATCGTTCGGTCCCTTTGAGTATTTCGGAATTTCCTTTTTTGCCCTGATGGTGGTCAGCACCATATCCGAAGGGAAGATGTTAAAGGGATTCGTGGCGTTGTCCATCGGGCTTTTAATGTCCTGTGTCGGAACCAGTCCGATCGACGGCGTAAAACGGTTCCAGATGGGGATCCCGGCGATGAGCGGCGGATTCCAGCTGATGTCCGTGGTGATCGGCGTCTTCGCGCTGGCTGAGATGCTGAATTCTGTAAAGCTTATCGGCAGCAGCCGGATCCATGTCGACGGAAATGTGGTCCGGAAGAATGATTTCTTCCTGACGGCTGCGGAATGGAAGAAGAATCTGGGGACGATGTTCCGATCCAGCGTGATCGGTACGATCGCGGGCGTGCTTCCGGGGCTGGGAGGTGCGGCCGGAAGCATGCTTTCCTATATGCAGGCGAAAAAAGCGTCGAAGAGGCCGGAGGAGTTCGGCAATGGTTCCGAGGAGGGGATCATTGCCAGCGAGGCGGCGAATAACGCGGTAACCGGCGGGGCGCTGATCCCCCTTTTGTCGCTGGGCATACCGGGGGACGCGGCGACGGCTCTTGTCATGGGCGCTCTGACTGTTCAGGGGATCCAGATCGGGCCGGGGCTGTTTCGTACAAACGGAGAGTTTGTCTACACGACGCTGTATGCGTCCGTGTTCATCAATCTGATCCTGTTCTTTATCGCGGTTATCGCGATGAAGATATTTATCAATATCATTAAGATCCCGAAGTACTATCTGATCCCGATCGTGATCGTATTCTGCGTGATCGGGTGCTATACGGCGAATTCCCGGATCTTCGATGTGTATGTCATGCTGATCTGCGGTTATATCGGATATATACTGGACAAAAACGGTTATTCGCTGACGGCGCTGGTTCTCGGATTTATACTCGGCACGACGTCGGAGCAGTACCTGCGGAGAGCGCTGATCTATTTCGGGTCTTTTGGAAACGCTATGAGAGGGTCTCTGCTGGGCGCCGCCTTTGTGGTGCTGGGCGTTGCGTATCCGTTGGCGGCGCTGATACGGCAGCGGCTGAAACAAAAGCAGCAGATCCGGGCCGGAAATGATGGAAGGAGAGATGAGAATTGAAGGCGATTCTGGTATTAATAGACAGCCTGAACCGGGAATATTTGAAGGCGTATAATCCGGACGCCTGGACGGTAACGCCGAATCTGAATGCCTTCGCGGAGGAGAACGTTCAGTTCTGGAAACATTTCACAGGTTCCGCGCCCTGTATGCCGGCCAGAAGGGATATGATGACCGGAAGGCTGAATTTCCTGGAACGGAACTGGGGACCGATGGAACCGTTTGATAACTGCTTTCCGAGGCTTTTGAGGGAAAGGGGAATATTTACCCATATTATCACGGACCACGCCCATTATATGGAACCGGGAGGAGAAGGATATCTTCAGAGCTATCAGTCCTGGGACTATGTACGGGGGCAGGAGTGGGATCCGTGGGTATCCCGCGTGCGTCCGGCTTCGGTGCCGGAGAAGTATTACGGCCAGTATTTCGACGAGTACCAGCAGAACCGGGTCAGGTTCACCACGGACGACACGTTCCCGACGCCGGTCTGTTTCCGGCACGCGTCGGAGTGGCTCAGGGACAATAAGGATGAGGACGGTTATTTTCTGCAGGTAGAAGTATTTTCTCCCCATGAACCGTTCAACGCGCCGCAGGAGTTTCTGGATCTGTATGAGGATGATTATGAGGGTCTGCCTTTTGAGACCTCGACGTATCGGAAGGTGACGGAGCCGCCGGAAGCGATCGCGCATCTGAAGAAGAAGTACGCGTCCGGTCTTACCATGGTGGACAAGTGGTTCGGCCGGTTCATGGATACGGTGCGGGAGCTGGGACTGTATGAGGATACGCTGATCATTGTGACGACGGATCACGGTCATCTGCTGGGAGAACATGGCTATACAGGGAAGAACTACATGCACCAGTATAACCGCATCGCGAATATCCCTCTGTTTGTGCATTATCCGGGAATAAAAGCGGGAAGGGCGGAGGAGATCACACAGAATATCGATCTGATGCCGACCATTCTGGAATATTTTAACGTGCCGCTGCCGGACCGCGTACAGGGGACTTCGCTGCTGCCGCTTCTTACGGGAGGCACTTTCCGTCCGCGGGGGTTTGCTTTATACGGCACGTTCGGAGGGCCGGTCACCATATTTGACGGGAAATACACGTACCACCGGGCGCCGAAGGATGAGACGAACACGCCGCTTTATTACTATACGTCGATGCCGGTGACATTGCTTAAGTTCCTGGGGAAAGACTGTGCGGACCGGATTGAAATGGGAAGATTCCTGAAGCATACGGATTATCCGGTATATAAGATCCCGGCGCGGTTTCCGATCATGCAGTTAAGGTCGACGGAACCGTTTAAAGACACGCTTCTGTACGACTGGGAGAATGACTGGGAACAGGAGCGTCCGGTTCAGGATCCGGAGATACACGGCGTGATGCGAAAGAAGCTGATCGATATTATGAAATGGGCGCAGTCGCCGGAGGATCAGTTCCTGCGTCTGGGATTATACGCAAAGGAGGAATAGGAAAATGGGAGCGCTTACCATACGTCCGCTGAATACGGGATTTGTAACGACGATCCCAAGGCAGTATCTGTATCATCATTCTACGGTGGCCCACCGTCCTGATATACCGGACGAGCGGATCGCGATGCCGGTGTTTACATATCTGGTGGAGGGCGGAGAAGAGCTTCTTCTGGTCGACACAGGCATGGCGTGGAGCGAACGGGCCAGCAGGTACCATCATCCGGGGTCCTTTCAGCCGGAAGGACATTCGATCACAGAGCGTCTGGCCGGGGCGGGATACAGACCGGAGGATGTGGGAATCGTCGTGCTGACCCACATGCACTGGGATCATATTTACTATCTGGATCGGTTTAAGAACGCGAAGATCATTGCCAATAAAAAGGAATATGAGTTCGCCATGGATCCGATCCCTTTGTATTACAAATCCTATGAGCATCCGAAGCTTTACGCGGACAGGCCGGATAAGATCACAAGGCCCTTCGAGGGGCTTAAGATCACGACGGTAACGGGAGAAACGGAAATCATGCCCGGAGTGAGGGTGTTCGAGACGCCCGGGCATTCCCCCGGACATCAGTCCGTAGAGATCGACACCAGACAGGGCAGCTTTATCTGCTGCGGGGATTCTGTTTTTATACTGGACAATATTGAGCCGATCCCGGAGATCGCGTATGATATCACTCCGCCGGGACGGTACGCGGATATCGTGAGTACCTGGAAGAGTATCGAACTGCAGAAGGCGCGCGTGAGACATCCGGATTTTCTTCTGCCCTGTCACGAGAAGAAGCTGCTTGAACGGATAAAAGAGACCCCGGTGCTGGGGCTGTAGAAAGGCGTGAAACAACAGCATGAAGACGATAGGAATAGCCGCCTGCCTGGATACAAAGCTGTATGAGGCGGCGTTTGTAAGAGACAAGCTTGCCGCCATGGGCTTTCATCCGTTGGTTCTCGATATCAGTACGGCGGGAGCGACTCCGGACTGGGCGGATGTCAAAAGAGAACAGATACTGGATCTGGCCGGCTATTCCTGGGAGCAGATGACCGGTCTGACAAAGGAGCAGGCGATCGGGCGGATGGCGGAAAGCTTCTCTCTGATGCTTTTAAAGCTGTGCCGCGAAGGGGCCATAGACGCGGTCCTGGGCATGGGCGGGCTACAGAATACCGTGATTTGTTCCCGGGCGATGCAGGCGCTCCCCCTGGGCTTTCCGAAGCTGATCGTCTCGACGGTCGCCAGCGGATCCCGGTATTTTGACACGGTCGTGGGGGACAGCGATATTGTGGTCATGCCGTCGATCGTGGATTTCGCGGGGATGAATCCGATCGCGGAGGTGGTCTTAAGCAACGCGTGCGCGGCGGCCGCGGGCATGGTACGGCACGGCGGCGGACGGATCGACAGCCATGGCCGGCCTCTGATCGGCACGACGCTCATGGGAGTAACGAACGATACGGTTATGCGCGCGGCGGACCGGCTGAAAGCGGAAGGGAAGCAGATCGTAAGCTTTCATTCGACCGGGGCCGGGGGCCGTATGCTGGAGAAGATGATCCTGGACGGCAGCGTGACCGCGGTGATGGATTTGACCCTGCATGAGATGACGGCAGAATACTTCGGCGGATATGGTTACAGCGGCGGAGCCGCGAACCGTCTGTGCGCGGGCGCGGAAAAGGGAATACCCATGGTGGTGTGTCCCGGAGGGATCGATTTCATATGCCTGCGTCCGGATGAGCTTTTCCCCGATCAGGAGAAGAGAGGCTACACCTGGCATAACGCCGGACTGACCCATACCAGACTCTATGAGCCGGAGATCCTTTCCATTGCGGAAACGATCGTTCAGAGGCTGAACCGGGCGAAAGGAAAGGTCACAGTGATACTGCCGATGAGAGGACTGCGAACGATGAGCCGTCCGGGGGAGTTATTCTATATTCCGGAGACGATCGAAAAGATCGGAAGGCTGTTTGAAAAAGAACTGAGACCGGATATCCGGCTTAAAAAATATGATCTGAATTTTGACGATCCTGAGTTCGGGGACGCGGCGGCCGGTGAAATGCTCAAACTATTGGACAGTTAATTTGACGGAGGAGAAAGATGTACCGTTCGGACGATATAGTGAAGGAACTGGCTGCGGCGGCCGGTGAATTCTGCGATAAAAAACTGCAGCTTGGCAACGGAGGGAACCTGAGCATGCGGATACCGGGGAAGGACCTGATGGTCGTGAAGGGGTCCGACGTGGCGTTTTCCCAGATTTCCAGATCGAAGCTGGTCGTTGCGGATTTTGACGGGAATGTGGTGGAAGGAGAGATAAAACCGTCGAAGGAGTCGCTTCTGCACGGCGCGATATATAAAAAAATGCCCGGCGTTGGGGCAGTCATGCACTGTCATTCGCCGTGGGCGACCAGCTGGGCCGCTCTGCGGAGAGACCTGCCCGCGGCGACGTATCATTCCGTTCTTAAGCTTGGGGGGCCGGTTCCGGCTTTCGACTCGGGAAGTTACGTCGTGCCGAAGGAATTTTTCCCGGAGATCCTGTCCTGTCTTGAAAGAAATCCGAAGCTGAAAGCCTTTCTGCTGACAGGGCATGGTCAGGTTGCGATGGGGAAAAACATGGCCGAAGCGAAATTCCTGGCCGAGCTGGTGGAGGAGACGGCCCAGATAGCGATCCTGTCCGGTCTTGCGGAAAGCGTTATCTGTCCGGGTCAGACAGGGTAGATACGACCAGGGCCAGATGATCGACGATCACTTTCCCGGCGGTGAGGGCGTCCCTTTTCCTGAGGGCGTCCAGGACCTTTAAATGTTCCTGAATAGAAGCGTCGGTTTTCCCTTTGGTGTGAATATACATATAACGATACGGTTCCACAAGATCCCACAGCTGGAAGATATGGCTGACCAGATATTCCCGGCGGCTGAAACTGTACAGCGCGTGATGGAACGAGCGGTTGTCCCGGATGAATTCCGGCAGATCGTCGCAGTGCTGCTGCATCTGGTCGTTGATCCGGGTAAGCTCCGCGATATCTTCGTCTGTGATATTCTCACAGGCATATCTGGCAGCCGGGCCTTCGAGAAGCGCGCGAAGTTCATAGATCTCGGCCAGCTTCTCGTTCGAAAGGCGGGTCACGATGGCTCCCGCGTTAGGACGGACGTCCAGAAGACCTTCGGTCTGCAGGCGGTTGAACGCGTCGCGGACAGGCGTGCGGCTGACCTGCAGGCGTTCCGTGATCATCTCCTGGCTCAGCCGTTCTCCCGGTTTAAATTCCGAACTTAAGATGGCGTTACGGATCCATTCGTATACTACATCCGATAATCTGGAATATTTGATAAGAGGAGAACCGTTCTGGGATGACATATCAATAGCCTGCCTTTCTTATGGAAATCACCGAAGGAATTATAAACAGTATAGCATAAATATGCAAAAAGGTCAATGGACTTTGGATACAACATCCAAAATCCATTGACCTTATCCGATTTTCGCCGCTTAGATCAGCCGCATCCTCATCTGTTCCGGATCCGTGCTGTAATTGATGCAGGTCTCCTTGTCGATCCTGCCCTGCTGGAACAGGCGCAGAAGGCTGTTGTTCATGCTGACCATGCCTTCCGACATGCTGGTCGCGATCACATTGTCGATCTGGTGGATCTTGTTCTCGCGGATCATGTTGCGGATGGCGTTGTTCAGATACATGATCTCAAAGGCGGGAGCCAGATTATTGTCCTTCGTGGTCAGGAGCTGCTGGGAAATAACCGCCTGCAGAACCATGGACAGCTGTACGCGGATCTGTTGCTGACCATCCGGCGGGAATACGTCCACGATACGGTCAATGGTGTTGGCCGCGCCGACGGTATGCAGCGTGGAAATGACCAGATGGCCTGTCTCCGCGGCTGTCATGGCGATGCGGATCGTCTCGAAGTCGCGCATCTCTCCCAGAAGAATGACGTCCGGAGCCTGACGCAGGGCGGCGCGGAGGCCGCTGACATAGCTGTCGGTATCCTGGCCGACTTCACGCTGGGTCACAACGGATTTGTCGTGGCGGTGCAGATATTCGATGGGGTCCTCCAGTGTGATGATATGGGCGCCGCGCTCGTGATTGATCTTATCGATGACGCAGGCCAGCGTCGTGGACTTGCCGCTGCCGGCCGCGCCGGTCACCAGGACCAGGCCCTTCTTCAGCGACGAGATCTTCATGACGCCGTCCGGAATGCCTAACTGGGTGTAGTTCGGAAGTTCGAAACGGACGATCCGGATGATGGCGCCCAGGGAACCGCGCTGCTTCATGATGCTGGCGCGGAAACGGGAAAGCCCGGGAAGCGCGAAGGAGAAATCATCGTCGCCGGAGTCCAGGATATGTTCCATCTTCCGGTGGCTGCTGACTTCGTAGATCTCGGTGATCAGTTTGTCCATGGCGTCCGGGAAGATGCGCTCGTCATTCATGGGGCGGATCTGACCATGCACTTTCATGGAGATCGGGATGCCGGGGATCATGAAGATGTCGGAGGCTTCCTGATCGACTGCCTGTTTTAAGATTTCCTGTATGTTCATAGTGGAAACATCCTTTCCTGTATAAGATTCTGTGACTGAAAACTGCTGCTGCGGCGGGAATTACTGCGCCATATCCGCGCCGAACACAGGCATACGCGTATCGATGACATATTCGGTGCTGTTGAAAACATAATAGGACAGGACATTGCGTCCGAAAGCGTCCAGCTCCATACGGAGAGTCTGGCCGTTCTCCAGCGGTACATCGCAGTGAACCGAGCCGTCTTCCGTTACGGATATGGCGTAGCCTTCCGGAAGCGCCTGCGCCGCTGTCAGCGCGGCCGTCAGCGCTGCGTCCTGCGAAACGGATGCCGCTGCGCCTGCGGCGTTATCCGCGTCTCCAAGCGCTTTCTGATAATCACGGATAAATGTCTGCGCCTGCGCGTCTGCCGCGTAGTAGATCCGAACCGCGTCTGCGTGACGTTCTGAGAAAGACAGGGCGGTCCTGGCGTCACTTAAGCTCAGCAGGCTGAACACAGCGAGGCACAGGATCAGAAAGATCAGTACGATCGAGGAGATGCCGATACTGATGCGGTTCTTCATAACGGCCTCCTTTCTGCTGCCGCCCGTGCGCCGTTCAGCGTACAGAGGACCTCGCCGTCCCGCGTATCCGTCGCTTCCACGACAACGGAGAGAAGCCCGTCCGCCGCGTCAAAGGTAACTTTCAGAGTATAGGTATCTGTGGAAAAAGCGGTCCCGATGCGTTCCGCTTCTGCCGCAAAGCCGTTTTCTCCGCCGGCGACAGCGTCAAAGCCGGCTTCGCTGACGGCATCGTCAAACGCCGCATAGATCTCTTCTATGGCGTTGGAGGCCGCCAGAGTGGCCTTGTTCAGCGTCTCCGCCTTACGGCTCATCTGTTCCGCTTTGGCAAAGGCCAGTACAAAGATGCAGGCGCAGATCAGGAAAAACGCGCATACCCACATCATTTCCATCAGGAATGCGTAAGAAGGACGTTCCCGCTTCTTCATGACGCGCCTCCTTCCCGGCGGCTTCGCAGAAGAAGCCTCGCCCTGTTGTCGTCGCCCAGGGAGATCGTCAGGATGCGGTCCCCGCCGGAAAGCTCTTCAATGGAGAAAGCGAGAGCCTGGCAGTCCATGATATCCAGACCGTCGTCCACGCTTAAGCCGCTGTCGGTCCGGGAGAACAGCTCCTTCAGCTTCAGCTGGCCGCCGCTCTCATAGATCCAGGTCTCATAATCGGTATCGCCGTAATGGGAGAGCATAACTAACACAGAACAGCCGTCGATGTCGCGGACCTCGATGGCGTTCTGTTTATCGCTCTGGCGGATCTTATTCGTGATATAGGCAAGCGCCGTGTCGGTCTCGAAGGAGGCGTTATCTCTTCCGCGGATATTCTCATAGACACGGCTGCCGATCAGGATCGTAAATATGGTACAGATCAGAAATACAAAAAACAGCAGGGCCGGGAACAGCTGCTCGGCTCCCTGGGAGGGCCTTTTGGATGCCTTTGGATTCGCCATCACTCTTCCTCCTCTTCCACCGGGATTATCGTGATGTCCGGCATGATGTTGCTGGCCCATCCGCTGTAGAACACATTATAGGCCTTACGGTCAATGGAAATACCGTAATGTTCTTCCAGATATTCCACGCTGGGCGGGTACCGCCCTTCAATGGCATAACACTGAACAGAAGCGCGTTTTACTGCCTCTGTCAGTGCGTTCAGATTCTCCTCTTTCGTCCGCTCGGCCACGCTGCCGGTGCCTGCCGTAAACAGATAGAGGCAGGCTGCGATAAGGATTGCGGAAGCCGCAAGACCGATGATGGGGAATTTCTTTTTCTGCCGAACTACATGTATCATAGACTGAGCCCCCTTAACCGATCGCGGACAGGATGCCGGCTAACGGAAGCATGACGGACAGAAGCACCAGACCGACGGCTACGGCCAGGATCGTGACGATAGCCGGCTCCAGGCGGGCTACCATGGAATCCAGGGCATCTTCCGTCTTCTGGTCGTAATCATCGGCCAGCTTGCGCAGGATGGATTCCAGCTGGCCGGCGCGGCTGGCCACACGCAGAAGCTGCAGGTCGAAGCCGGAGAACAGTTCCGCGTCTTTCACCGCGTCGTAGAAACTGCTGCCCTGAAGGACCAGTTCGTTGGTCTTCTTGATAGCGGCGGATATCTGCGGATGATCCGCCAGCTTCTCCGCCATGTTCATGCCTTCTTCCAGCCGCAGACCGCAGCGCAGCGTCACGGAAATGGTGCTGCAGAAACGGCGCAGGGCAGACATCCGGCTGATATTCGAATGGGAACTGATGAAATTCATGACGGCCGTGGCGAACGCCGGCTGTTTGCCGCTGCTGCTTAAGAGGCGGACGATGACAATGGCCGCCGCCAGGACGACGATGACAACCAGGGCGACGCCGCTTAAGATGCCGCCGATATGGATAGCGGCCTGGGCTACCGGCGGGATCGCCGCTCCAAGCTGCTCATAGACGCCGGAAAAGATCGGCATGATCCTTGTAAACAGGATAAATAAAATCACAAGAAGCATGAACACCATCATGGCGGGATAGGTGAGGGCCCTGCGCAGGCTCTCCGCCAGTCTGGTTTCACGCTCGTAGTAATCGGAGAGTCCCTCCAGGGTCACGTCCAGCGTACCGGTGCGTTCGCCCAGAACGATCATCTCCACCATATAAGGCGGGAAGCAGTCGGCTTCCGTGACCGCCTGACTGAAAGAGCCTCCCATCCGGATCTTGTCGGACATACCGGTCAGGAGCTTCTTCTCATTCTCATCGGCGGCGTCCTCTGCCATGACCGCCAGTCCCTCGTAGATCGGGACGGCGGACTTGAACAGCAGTGAGATCTGCATACAGAAACCGGCCAGGGCCAGTCCCTTAAACGGTGATTTTGTCTTCGCCATGATGATAACCTCCGTTTGTCTTAGTAAGTAAACTTCGCGGAGTAATTGACGGAGTTCTTGATATGCTCGATCATGGCCGGATTGCCCTTGCCGGTGGAGGCGAAGGTCGGATCCATGAAGCGCCAGTCGTTGCCGTTGAAGAAGATAACGTTGTCGATCCAGCCCTGGGCGTCTGTGTAGACGCTGACCCAGGCGTGATACTGACCGCCGGTATAGCCGATGACCAGCTTGGACGGAATATCCTGCAGCCGCAGCATGGCGACCATCATGGACGCGTAATCGAAGCAGATACCGTTGCGGGTCGCCAGCGTGCTGTCGATATTGGGCAGATAACCGCTCTGGACGGTAGCCGCCTTATTATAATCGTAGGACAGGGTGTTCACCGCGTAATTGTACACGGCGGCAACCTTCTGGAGAGGATCCGTAATGCCGGCGCATACGGCGTCGGACACGCCGACCACGGCGGACATGGCGTTGTAGTTGCAGAACTGGTTCGGATACAGGAACGGCAGCTTGTCGTTGGAAAGCGTGACGTTGATCGTCTGGTTCACCGCCTGTGCGTACATGGTTCCTTCTACCTGCTCAAAGATCGCGACGGTATATGCGCCGTTGCCTTCGGTCAGCGGGAATGTCTCATACGCTCCGGAGACGTTCAGATCATAGGTATACTGGATACTCTTGGTAATGCGGACCTTGATCCTCCTGGCGCTGCCGGTATATTTGATCATAATATAGCCGTCTGAGGTATGGGATGCGTCGATCACGGCGACTCCGTTGCCGTAGGTAACGCTTCCGTCTGCCGACGGAGTCCGTATGACTGCCGCCTGGGCGGTGGAAACCGGCGTCATCGCGCCAAGCATGAATGCGAGAGCAAGAGCAGCCGCACGGCGAAAGGTTGATTTCTTCATGATCTTTCAAGTCCTTTCCTGGGAAGTATTATATTACTGTCAGATGTCCGGGAGGGACATCGTCTCTTCTGTTAACCTATATTATACAAAAAGTGGTAATAAATTACAAGAACTAAACTATGAAGATTTATAACAACCAGTTTACGATGATTAAATTTTTTTAACATTGGCGTCGGACGGTTATGGAAGTACTGGAAATCCTTCCAGACGTTCCCTATGGAATTCCCAGAGTCTGTATGATACGATAATTTTGTAACAGAAATGTAAAAAACATGTAACACAGGAGGAAAGTAGATGAAAAGGATTATTTTTTATGCGGCGGCAGTGGGAATTTTCGTATCGAGCGTGTTGGCGAAGCCGGCCCGCGGAGCAGGATGGACGGCCGGATGTCCGGACTGGAGCCGGATGTGCGGGAATGCCGGGAGTGTCTGTGAGGCGGATGCCGTCCCGGGAATCGCAGGGAATGAGCAGGGAGTGGAGTGGTTCCCGGGGCAGGGCCCGGAAATGAGCCAGGCGCCGGAAGTACAGGAGCCGCTGGCACAGGATCAAGGGGCGGAGTGGTTCCCGGGCCAGGGCCCGGAAATGAGCCAGACGCCGGAGGCACAGGAACCGCCTGCGCAGGATCAGGGAACAGAGTGGTTCCCGGGCCAGGTTCCCGGAATGAATCAGACGCCGGAAGTGCAGGAGCCGCCGGCGCAGGAACAGGGAACGGAGTGGTTTCCGGGCCAGGTTCCCGGAATGAGCCAGACGCCGGAAGTGCAGGAGCCGGATATGCAGAATCCGTGGACAGACTGGTTCTCCGGTCAGAATCCGTGGACAGACTGGTTCCCGTGGCTGAACGGCCAGAGTGGGAATTCCTGGCAGCAGGGCGGCAGTCAGAATGGTTTCTGGTGGTGGAATGGTTCAGGGCAGGAAAATAACGGCGGTTCTCAGTCCGGCGGAACACCGGGCGGCAGCTCAGGCGGCGCTCAGTCCGGCGGCGTGCCGCAGACGCCGGGAACAGGCGCAGGCGGCCAGTCCGGGGACAGCGGGACGATGGCTTCCTATATTACCCGCATTGTAGAGCTGGTCAATGTTCAGCGCGCCGCGGCGGGTCTCTCTCCGGTGACGGCTTCCGCGGTGCTTTCCGCGGCGGCAGACGTGCGCGCGCAGGAGATCGTGGGGAATTTCTCCCATTATCGCCCGAACGGAACCTATTTTAACACAGTTCTTGATCAGCGCGGCATCTCCTATAACGGCGCCGGCGAGAACATCGCTTACGGCTATGACACGCCGGAGCGGGTCATGACGGAATGGATGAACAGCGCCAGCCACCGCGCGAACATTCTGGACAGCCGCTACACAAAGCTGGGTGTCGGATATTATGAGCAGGGAGGCGTGAAATACTGGACACAGATGTTTACATATTAAGAATTGTCAGTTATCTTGTATAGATTTTCATTTATATAGTCTCTGTACACAAACGGAAAACTATGCTATACTGTCCACACAGGTGTCTCATGTATTTTTGTCCGGACGAACGGCCCGCCGTGTCAGAAGATGCCTGCGGGCGGGTTTGACGCCTGTTTCGGCACGCGTTTCCCGCCGCCCGGACGAAAATATTCATAACGTGAAAATGGGCAGGGCGCATAATGAGCAGTACGTACATTGTGTTCGACCTGGAATGGAACCAGAGTCCGGGCGGAAAAGAGAATTCCATAGAGCATTTCCCCTTTGAGATCATTGAAATAGGCGCGGTGAAGCTTGACGGGCAGCTGCGGATCGTTTCGGAATACCACCAGCTGGTGACGCCGCAGGTTTATACCCAGCTGCACTATCGGATCATTCAGGTCACGCATCTTCGGATGAAGGATCTGATAAGCTGCGGCAGCTATTTTCCGGATGCGGTGAAGGATTTCTTTGAATGGTGCGGCGAAGACGCCGTATTCTGTACCTGGGGATCCATGGATCTGGTGGAACTGCAGCGGAATATGGATTACTACGGGCTGGAGAATCCGTTTGAGTTCCCGCTGTGCTACTATGACGTGCAGAAGCTGTACGCGCTCCAGCTGGGCGAAAGCAGCGAAAAGCTGTCTTTGGACCGGGCGGTCGAAGAGCTCGGGCTGGAAGAGGAGCGGCCGTTCCACCGCGCGCTGGACGACGCTTATTATACCGGTAAGGTGATGCAGGCGCTGGATTTCGGGACGCTTAAGGATTACCTGTCGGTGGATTATTACCGGCTGCCGCAGAGCGCGGAAGAGGAGATCCGGCTGGTATTTCCGACGTATCTGAAGTATGTCTCGCGGGAGTTTCCGTCGCGTGACGACGCGCTGGCGGATAAGAATGTGACCGATATGGTCTGCCGGGAATGCCGGCGGATGCTGCGGAAGAAGTTTCAGTGGTTCGCGGTCAATTCCAGGCAGTACCTCTGTCTGGCGGTCTGCCCGGAGCATGGGTATGTGCGCGGTAAGATCCGGATCCGGAAGAAGGAAAAGGACGATGACAGCGTCTATGTGGTGAAGACCATGAAACTGGTAAATGAAGCCGCCGCGCAGGAGGTATTTGAGAAACGCGAGGAACACCGGCAGAAGAAGCGTGAACACAGCCGGGAGCGGCGGAAGGCGGCGAAGAAATCGTGAAAGCGGCGGAATTCCGCCGCTTTTCTATGAGGTCAGTATACATAAGACATTCTATAGGAAAGGATCTCCCGGCCGTTTCGGCCGCTTCCCGCGGGAACGTTTCCTGGCGGTATAGTAATTCCGCCGCCGTTCCATTTCCAGATCGATATCCACTGCAGATACGCCGTCGCCCATGCGCGCCATGCGCTTCTGCCGTCTGCGCATGCGGGCTTCCGCTTCCTTTTTCTCCTGATAGGAACGGACCGCCACGAAGACCGCGAACACCGCGCCGAGGATGGCGAGAATACCAAGCGCGATAAAGACGACCGGAGGGATATAGAAAGGAGCCCGCTCCGGCTGCTCGGCTGCCGTGGACTGCTCGGCGTCGCTTTCGGCCTGGAGCGTGATATCGCGGATCTCTTCCAGCATGGAAGCGGGAATGGAAATGTCGTCTCCGCCGACCGTATTCATGGTCAGATAGGCGCATCCCAGCGTCCGGTCGCCCCACTTGTAGTCAACGCGGGCGATGGCGCCGGACGGCGCGTTCTCCGACAGATCGTAGGTCAGGTAGGACGTTACGGAAGAAGGGTCACCGGATTTGGGCAGCGTCAGCGCCCCGGCCGGGTCAAGCTGCAGACCGGACAGTTCCGCCGCGGGAAGTCCCGCGATGACCATATCATTTTCCACCGCGGTATAGGATGAATCAAAATCCGCCGCCCTGACCGTCTGGAAATTCTGGAAACCGAAATCCAGAAGAGCCTTTGTATCCCGGTAGTGGGACTGGTGGCCGTTCAGAACGACGGCGACCAGACGCATGCCGTCCCTCTCCGCGAAGGTGACAAGGGTATTGCCGGCCAGGGATGTATAGCCGGTCTTGCCGCCCAGACAGCCGCTGTAATATTCCGGCATATTTTTCTTAAGCATCTTGTGGCCCGGATAGATACGGACGCCCTCCGGATTCCGCTTTGTGACCGGCAGATCGTAATAGAGCGTAGAGTCGATCTTCATGAAGGTCTCATTCTGCAGCGCCGCCTGGCCGATCAGGGCCATGTCGTGGGCGGAGGTATAATGCTGCTCGTTATTCAGCCCGCTGGGATTGGCAAAATGGGAATCCACGCAGCCCAGGGATCTGGCCTTTTCATTCATCATTACCGCGAAATCATCGATGCTTCCGGCCACATGTTCGGCCAGCGCGTTGGCGGCCTCGTTGGCGGACTTTAAAAGCAGGGCGTAGAGACAGTCGCGCACGCTTAACGTATCGCCTTCATCCAGTCCGGCGCTGGTGCTTCCGGCCTCGACATTATAGACCGCGTTGTGGGAGAATGTGACCGTCTCGTCCAGACTGCAGTTTTCCAGCACGATAAGAGCCGTCAGGATCTTGGTGATACTGGCGGGGAAATAGGCGTTATGGATGTTCTTGCCGTAGAGGATCGCGCCGGTGGCGGCATCGATAACGATGCCCCCTTCCGCTTCGATACTCACATTTTCCGGCCACTCTCCCGCCGCGCGGGATTCCCGCACCGGCAGCAGACCCAGCGTCAGGACAAGGCACAGAAGAACGGAAATGATTCTCTTCATAAATGATAAGCTGATCCTTTCTCGCTATGCAAAGCGGGCGATGCCGCAGTTATATTATGGTTTCTGCTTTTTACGGCGTCCGGCCAGAACGATCCCGAGGCATACCAGGAAGACGGCCGCCACGGATATTCCATAGGTTATGGCGATCCGCGCCGCGGTATCCATGAAGAACGGCTCCGGTACGATGTTGATCAGCAGATCGGTCCGGGGATCCAGGATCCACAGGTCATTATCAAAGAAGATATGGTGGAAGATAATAAAATACTTTGAAAAATCCGAGAAAATAACCGCCGCCAGGATGCAGACAAAGGCAAAGAACAGTCCGGTTCCCGCACAGACGGCTCTCGGAAGCACATGGCGCAGATCGGCCTTCGTCAGGGCCATGACAGCCAGGCAGACCACAATGGCCGCGACACACAGGAGGCGAAGGCGCAGTCCGCCGATGAAGAGGCCGCGCACATCTTCCATATGCGCGATCTCCCGGTCATTGAAGAATTCCCGCGGCTGGCCGTTCACGACCGTCGGTACGTGCAGGTCATCGCGCCGGCCGCGCAGATAGGCCATCATCTCATCGGTCACTTCCAGCAGATCGTCCATCTCCATCTGTACGGCGGCCGTGACATTGTATTTGGCGTATTCTTTTTCATAGTAGCCCGGCGTCCAGTAGGCGACAGCTTCCACGGAGGTGAGCAGAAGAGCGATCATCAGGCAGAAGGTCAGCAGAACGCCCAGGGCATAATGGAGATATTTCATGATTTTTCACCGGTCCTGTTATAAAAACTACTTTTCAGTATAGTGGAAAACGGCCTGTTTGTCAATGTTTGCGGGATCCCCCGCCTCCGCGCTCCTCCGCCTCCGCGCGGGGGAGTATGGGATTACTGTATCAAAAAGGCCGCGCGGGCGCGGCCTTTCAGGATCCGTTATGGTCAGTCCTGTGTCAGATACTGCCGGGATACATATGCCTGTGTGCCTTCATAATTAATGATGGCCCAGGTCTCATCGTAATTGCCGACATAGTCGACGACGGTATCTGTATCCAGAACGCCCAGCCGCCGGCTGCTGGTACTGGGCTCCGCGCGGACGTTCAGGTAATCGGTGGTCTTATAGACCGGTGCGGGAGTCGTCTCCGCCATGGTCTCGGGAGCGGCTGTCGTCGGAATCTCTTCTTCCGCGGCCGTCGTTTCGTCGTTGGCCACGGATTCTGTCGATACCGTGGGAGTGGTCTCTTCCGGCGCAGAGTCGTCAGAACGCAGCAGGCGTACAAGCGCGATCACGATGATCACCGCGACGACAACGACAGCGATGCGCATCAGATCCGTGCTGGACAGGGGGAAACCCTCCTGGGAGCGTCTGCGGCTCCTTGCCGCGTTCGAACGGGGCCGCTGCTGGCCGCCTCCGGACGGGCGCTGCTGGGAACTGCGCTGCTGCGGTCTCTGCGGGGAAGCATTCATATAATCTTTGGAGAAGGTAACCACTTCGTGGGAGAGAAGCTGGCATGCCTGATTGGCGTCGTAAGCGTTCTCATTGCCTTCGTGAGCGGCTTTATTGCCAAGCATACGGATCTTGTGGTAATGTTCGCAGGTGGTTTTGCTGATCCAGCGGTTGGAATAAAGTTCATCGATCAGGGATGACAGATCCTGGTTCGAATTGGTCGTGGTGATGGCGGCTTTATCGCACAGATCCTGTACCATAAATTCAAGAGTCTGACGGCACTTGATCATGGACAGATTGTATTTCCTCTGGCTGTTTAAGAGCTGGGCGTCCTTGAGACCCTTGCGGATCCTTTCCCAATTATTACCCGAAACTGGTGCTGGCATAGATACCCTCCTTCTCGGCGATTCCGTATCATGTAGGCGTCCTGACCGGCCGGATGCGGCACGATGGTACACCTTTCTTTTCATTATACTATTAAACGACAAAATATGCACTAAAAATTTTCGAAAACTGTAGAAAAATTTAAAAATGTGGAAAAAATATCGGTTGAAATGGGGAAAAAGTAATGATATACTGGCCGCGAAGAAGCAGGAACGCATCCACAGACAGCACAAGGAGACGAGAATTATGAGATTACGCCACATCACGGGCGCGGAACAGCGGATCGCCGAAAGCATCCATGTGGTTTCAGATCCGGAAACGCACCGGGGCCGCTGGCCGGAGGTGTACGGGAATGGCCATCCGATCCATGTTGAGATCGGCATGGGGAAGGGGAAGTTCCTGATGGAACTGGCGCGGCAGAACCCGCAGATCAATTACCTGGGCGTGGAGATCTATTCCTCCGTACTTCTGAAGGCAGTGCAGAAACAGGAGGAAGAACAGCTTCCCAATGTGCGGTTTCTCTGCGTGGATGCGCTTCGTCTGGCGGATATTCTGGGGCCCGGCGAGACGGCGAAGATCTATCTGAATTTCTCGGATCCCTGGCCGAAGGACCGGCACGCCAAGCGGCGCCTGACGTCGCCGCGCTTTCTGGCGGTCTATGACCGGATCCTGACGCCGGACGGTACGGTGGAATTTAAGACGGACAACAAGGAGCTTTTTGCGTATTCTCTGGAATCGGTTCCCGCGGCCGGGTGGGAGATCATTTACTCCACGTTCGATCTGCATCACAGCGAATATGCCGAGGGCAACGTGATGACGGAATACGAGGAGAAATTCGCCGCGGAGGGCAAACCGATCTGTAAACTGGTTGCAACCCGGCGGAAAATAGAGTAAAATATAGAAAAGCGGTAAAACTGGTGATATAGATGGGAATGCGCGAGACGGTCCTGACGAAGCTGCAGCAGGCCACCTGCGATAAACCGGAACTGAACCGGAGGTTTCTGCGGATCTGGAAGTCGCTTAAGAACGTGGAGAAGGCGATTCAGGGCGGCGGAGACGGCAAAGGAAAATAATATATAGGTAATTGCGAAACGAGTTCGCAATCTTGATTCCAAACAAGGAAGAAATCCTGCAGAGCAGGATTTCAAGGATA
>CANQRU010000009.1 GCA_947626395.1 uncultured Lachnospiraceae bacterium
ACAGACGGGTACGAACCATACCACACGCTGGCGAAGGGGAGCGGAGGGAGGATCCGCGTGGCGGGCTGCTGGGCACACTGCAAAAGGAAGTTCGCGGAAGTGGTGAAGGCGTCGCCGGCCAGCGCAAAGGGGAGCGTGGCATGGGAAGCGAACAGCCGGATCGCGGCGATCTACCATGCGGACAACATGACGAAAGGGGAAGTGCCGGAGGAAAGGCAGGTACACCGGGAGACGGTGGTAAAGCCGCTGGTGGACGCATTCTTCGCATGGGCGGCAGAGACGGTGGACAAGGTAGGGACGAAGAAGACCCAGGATGCCCTAAGGTATGCGCTGAAACAGGAGCCGTACCTGAGGGAATTCCTGAGGGACGGGCGGATCCCATTGGATAATTCGGACGCAGAGCGGAGCATCCGGTCTTTTTGCGTGGGGAAACACAACTGGCATGTGATAGAGACAAAGCGTGGGGCAAAGGCGAGCGGGATCCTGTACAGTATGACAGAGACAGCAAAGGCGAACGGGCTGAAAGTGTATGATTACCTGAAGTACGTGCTGGAGGAGATGCTGGAGCATGAGGGACAGATCACGAAAGAATATCTGAAAACGATCGTGCCCTGGTCAGCCAGCCTGCCGGAGAGGCTGAAAGTAAATACAGACAAAAAGTAGCGGCTGCAGAGACATTGATGTCAAATGTGGCCGCTTACTTTTTGAATAGGCTTGTTTTGTACCGTTTACAAAGCACCTCCGTTTTTAAGATTGATAAACGTATTATCTCAAAAACGAAGGTGCTTGAAAATCGGCTTGTTTTGTACCGTTTACAAAAGTTTCATAGACTCATTAATTCAGGGGGAGTGCCGATTGTGGACGCTCCCCTTTGCAGTTCATTCTCTTTTCTGCTTCATGCGGGCCGGCCATCGGCCGGCCCGCGTGTCTTACTGTGATTCCGTTCTATCCGCGCGTCCCGCGCTCCGGACAGCTCTTACGCGTCCTCCTCGTCCTTCTTCGACGCCAGGATCCCGAACGCTCCCATCATTCCCAGGGCCAGCAGCCCGAACAGCGCTGCCGCTCCCACAGGTCTGTTGTCTCCCGTCATCGGGGCAAGGAACGCCAGCGGCACATCCTCATCCTCGATCGTCTCGAAGTCTGACAATGGCGTCGGCTCGTCGCTGATCGTTATGATCTCCGGCGTCCCCGGGCCCTGCGGCACTTCATTGTCAGGGATCGTCGTTCCCGTACGGTTCGGCGTCGTGCTCGTCGTCGACCTCGTCTGGTTCTCGAACAGCACATCCGTTACCGCCGCTCCGTCCAGGGTGTAAGCCACGCTGGCCACCCTGTTGCCGGCCGCCGTCTTCTCCACCGTCACGGTCACCGTGTACACCTTCGCGTCGTAGATAATCAGGCTGCTCGAGCCCACACGCTCGTTCATCGTGTAGGTATGGACTCCGTCCTCTCCCTCTCCGTAGGTGATCGTGTCGAAGGTCACGCTGCCGTTGCCGGCGCTCGTCGCCGTGGAGATCACGTTGCCGGCCTCATCCTTCAGTTCGAAGGTGAATCCGTCCGCTCCCGCCAGCTGGCCGTTCAGCGTCTTGGTCGCCCTCGGCGTCCACTGGTCCTCCTCGGTGAAGATCTTGTCGTTCGTGAATTCGAACGGCCTGCCCATCTCGTAGGACGGCACTGCCTGCAGCTCACTGCTGTGGGACGGCCCGACTTCCACTGTGAAGTCATAGACTGTCGTGTCGTACCTGTAGTCCCCGCCTTCCGCGACTTCCAGCATGCGGTAGGTATGGGTCCCTTCATCCGCGCCGGTGTAGACCAGCGGTTCGAAATCCACCTTGCCGTCGGCGTCGTTCTGCGCGCTCCTGAGCAGTACATAGTCCCCGCCCACTTTCTCATACAGCTGGAAGGTAAATGTGGCGTCCGGCTTCTCAAGCGCCTGGCCGTCATAGCCGATCACCGTCTTGATGACATCCGGCTTCAGGGTCACACGGTACATCACGTTCTTGTAGGTCGGTTCCACCTTTCCATCGGTCCCAAAGGTTGCAACACCCTCGAACTGGCCATTATCGCCGACCTTGATCTCCTGATAGTAAGTGACATCCGTCTTCACATCCAGCTTGTTCCTGGTCACTTCAACGCTTGCATAGATATCGCCATCCTGGACGAAGTTCTTCGTCTGGTCACCCTTCAGGTTCTCAACCAGCTTATACCAGTAAGTTCTGGAGTCTGTTTCCTGATCTCCGCAGTCATCCGCGACATAATTCAGTTCAAAGCGCGCTCTCCACTCGGAAGCATCGTCTGCAACCGTTGTACCAAGCGACTTCCACTCTTCCTCACCGGCAGCATTGACAGTTCCCTCGAACAGCTCAAACTCAAATCCTTCCTCCGGATAGATGTCTTCCTCCGGGCCGCCGTCCGTTACCATGGTCACTTTCTTCAGGAGGTTCAGGCTTACAATGTTCTCCGTATTCATGAAAGTGATCTTCTCGCCATCAGCGAACGGATTCTCACCCTTGCCCGTTTCTTCGTTGAAGTCTTTGAAATATGTGACCTTCGTAGAAACATTGCCGTTCAGCTTCTGGTGGTCCGTTCTTACATAGACCGGATCGGGCGTATAGATCGTATCCCCGTCAAGCACCTCGCTGATCTTATACCAATACGTTCCGCTGGGCTTCTCCGCATAATTCAGGGTGAAGACCGCCTTCCAGTCAGTCGCTAATGTCGCCTCGGCATTCGCTGCATTAACATCGGTCCATCCATCAGTTCCCCACTCGGACAGCCTGAACGTGTACACCTCAGCGCCCTTGGTATCCGTCACATCCTCCGGACCCTCATTATCCGTGTACCGGTCGACTTCCTTGTAGAATTCAAAGGTCGCTGTGTTCCGCAGGTTGTAGCATACAGGCTTATTGTCCTCGAACGGGGTACCGCCGCTAACGCCCATCCGCGTTACGATCTTTCCATCGTCATCCACTTCCGCCTGCATTCCCTGGCTGACAGTCCGGTAATACGTAATCTCTGTATAAAGCTTTCCGTATACCTTTTCCTCGTCCCTGCCCTCCGTCCTCGGATCTTCATCCGTTACTACGACTTTGGCAAATACCAGGTTCGATACATAGTCCTTTCTCTGCTCCGGAGTCAGTTCCTCACTGATGCGGTACCAGTAAGTACCTGTCTTCGTGTAGTTCAGTTCGAAACTTGCCTTCCAGTCAGTCGCATCGGATGCATCTGTCTTACCGATCGGGATCCACAGCTCCTTATTGCCGCTGTCCCACTGGTCCAGGCGGAACGTGAACTTTTCTCCCGCATGGTCGGACATCTTATCCTCTGCGATACCGCCGTCATTGTCAACAGATCCGATCTGCTTATAGAGTTCAAGATGCGCCTCATTGTCCGTATTGACAAATGGGATCACACCGCTCGGGTCTACCGGAGTAATTCCTTCCTCCGGCTTTCCATCTGCATCAAACTGCAGATCCCTGTAGTAGTCGATCGTCGCCGTCAGGATGTCGCTCTCACGGGCAACGTTAACATGCACGTATACCGGACTCTTAACATACTTCGAATCGTCCGTAAGCTTTTCATCGATCTTATACCAGTAATCCCCGACAGGCTTATTGGAGTAATTCTCCGTAAACTCTGCAGACCAGCTGTCCGTTCCATGGACCGCAACTTCATTCTTTGTACCGTCTCCATCATACAGACTGGTTCTGGACTGCCACCCGTCACCGGCCCACTCCGACAGATACAGGGTAAACGTCTCGTCGTTCTGGTCAGTCACATTTACCGGGTCGCTGTTATCATCCGTTCTCACGACAGATTTGGTGACGTTGAAATTGATATAGTACTTGATATTATAGTACAGCGCCTTATTCTCAGCCTTCTCGTCAGCCGGGAATGCAACTCCCTCAAATGGATCTTCCGTAAACGGATTGGAACCTGCAGCTTCCGGGCTAACAGTATAGCCTTTAAAATACTCGACCGAAATATCAAACTGCCCGTCGCCCGGTTCATTCGCGAAACTTTCCGCTCCATTCTCTGTTTCAGGATTCCCATCAGTCACTTTTACCCTCACGTAAACCGGTACCGACGTATAATCCTTTCCATCATATGAAAGGCCTCTGTCTTCTTCCAGTTTATACCAGTAGATGCCGGTTTCCGTATAGTCGATCGGGAACTTGCCGAACCACTCGTTATCATTTTCGTCGTTACCGTCATTTTGGAGAACAATGCGCTTCTCCGGCAGCTTACTCCAGTTCCATTTGCCCTTCTCCTGCACAGGCTCATAGATGTCAAACGCAAACGACTCATCGGACGGATAATCCGCGTCCACACGGGAGAAGCCCTTCACATCAATGGTCACATCAGCGAATTTCTTCTCAAGGTTCAGGTCAAAGGTATTCTTCGTATTCCTGATGACCGGTACAGTCTCTCCAATCGAATCAAAGCCCTGTCCGTCCTTAAACTTATTAAAGTATTCCTTGCTTGTTGTAAGTTTGACAATACCTTTTTCTTCGTTCTTTTCCACGGTCACCTTTGCGTATACCGGGCCGCTGCTGACGTACAATCCGGTATTTTCTTCCAATTCCTCCTCAATCTTGTACCAGTAGCTCACCTCAGTCTTGCCGCCCAGGTCATTCTCATCGGTATAGAGAAGCTGGTCTGTAAACTCCGCCTTCCAGTCTTTTCCATCTACCGTATCGCCATCTACCGTATCGCATACCTTTGTGCTGTCGGCTTCTTCTTCTGCAGACCACTGATTAGTCGCCGCACTGTACCAATCCAGCCATTTTTCATTCTCATCGTCCCATCTGGACAGATAGAACTTAAATGTTTCTTTTTCATGAAGAGACAGATTGTCCCGCGTCGTTACTTCATTATTTCTGGTATAGAAACTCTTCCCAGCTTCCAGCTTGACTTCATATTTGGTATTAGTAATCGCAGCAATCTCATTAGTTTCTTTCGGATCACTATAATACTTAATATCCGTAGAAATCTTGCTATCTGCCTTCGTCAGGGTAACCTTGGCATACACCTTGTTGCTGGCAGTATAGAATGCGCTGTTGCCGTTGTCCCCAAGCTGCTCCTCGATCACATACCAATCCACGACCGGTTCAGCGCCCTCTACGGTATACACCTTGTCGGGCTCAAATGTCGCCTGCCAGTTGCCGGCTTTAAATGTTTGCGTGATCGGAGCCGGCGTATCATCTGCACCCGTACCAGGAGTGTAATGCTTCATAGTAACTGTAAATTCTTTGTCCGAATCAGGTGCGGTAGAAATCAATTCATTATCCAGCAGCGTCTCGAAAAGCTTACCAACCTCCAGCTTGATCTTGTATTTGGTATTGGTGATTACTTCCGCACCGGGATCAAGTTTTTCGCTCTTTCCATTATCAAGCTTGTGGTAATAGGTAACTGTCGGTCTGAGGATGCCTCCCTCATTCTTCAGTTCCACGCTCACCAGCAGAGGCGCTCCGACTGTGTACTCTTTATCCTCAGGATCCTCCTCTTCGATCAGATACCAGTAAGTTTTTCCCGCGTCATCCTGCGTATAGTTTATGGGGTCGAAATTGGCTGTCCAGTTAACGGCACTCACCGTCCTCGTATCGATTGCCGTGTCACTTTCCTTTTCACCAAATTCATCTGCGGAGTACAGGTTAAAAGTAAATGTTTCTGCCGATTCGCCGGTCAGGTTATCGCCGGGCTCATTATTTGTTACCGTGTAGATCTTCTTTGTCGCCTTCAGATTCGCCACGTACTTGTAATTGACAAATCCTACGCCTCCGGCAGCATCTTGAGCTATCTCAGCCCCAGTTTTCGCCCCGTCATGGTAAGTCTTAACTGTCTTGACCACACCGGTTTCATCCCCGGTACCCATGTACACTTTTACCTCTACCCAGATATCGTTCTGCGCCGAATAAACCTCTGTCTGGGCATCAGTAAGTTTTTCGCGGATACAGTACCAGTAAGTCACTGGATCACTTACCGATGGTCCTGCTTCATCCTTGGTATAATGCAGTTCCTCATCGCTATTAGTATTCTCGCTCGTGCTAAATACAGCGCTCTCGTTATGTTTAACTTTGGCTGTCCCCAGCACGTCTCTATTCATATCGAGAAGCTGGAATTCGAATTCTTCGTTGCTCTCCGTGGGATCCAGTGTAGTTACAGAACCAGTCTCATCAATTTTTGCAACCGTCTTTTTCGCGGTTAAGGTAACAGCCGCATCAAAGTATAACGTATTAGTCCATTCCTGTCCAACTGTCGCTGCCTCGATTGTACCGCTCGATGATTGACCTTCTTTTATTCCGCCAGTATAGTTCTGTGTAACACCATCATGCGTTACAGATACAGTCTCCTCAGTTACCGTGTATGTAGTTCCATAAGGAATGCCGGTAAGCGTTGCGGTTCCATCTTTTGCCACCGTGACCTTCACTGTGAAAGTCCTGGAAGTCTGCGTTTCTATCGATGTCTCTGTTCTATGTGCAGCATCAGTTACCTTGATACCATTCGCTGCCTGTAGAGCAACATTTTCGGGCAGGGTCAACACAATATCGAAGGTAAACGTTTTCCCGCTTTCATAATAACCGTCAACGATCTTCTTGATCGACAGGCTGCCGGTCAGATATTGATTTTCGACAGTTGCCGTCCGCACACCGGCCGTATCGCTATTAGCCCAGAAGTACTCCTGCGTTCCTTTCTTATAATGAGACGGTGCCTGCGTTTCCTTAAAGTAATAATAGCATTTAGGATCAAGCTCCAAACCAGCGGATTCTGAGGTCCATTCGCCGTTTGCATCTGTAATCAGATCCTTAATTTTCGTATCATTACCAACTTCGTTATCTGAGCTTTGATACAGTTCAAATTGGGCGTCCGCAAGCTTTTCTCCATTTGGCCCTTCCTTAACCAGCTTCACCTGAGCCAGGTCACGCTTATTTATGAAACTTGCTGCTTTATCACTCTCTACCACCGCTACGTCAGTGTTCGTCAACAACTTCGTAGGCTTATACTTATTACTGGTTACCTCCAGGTGGCCACCCTTATCCTCAACTACAACCGTTAGCGTCCAGATATTGTCATCATACGTATACCCAACTTCTCCAGGTGCTCCAGGGTTCGCCGTACTTGTTTCCTTGATCGTATATGTATAGGTTCCTGCCTCCGTATACGTAATTGGATCAAACGTTCCCGTTCCCTCGTGCACACTTACGCTCTGAATCTCATTATTATTATTGTCAGTCAGCGTAAAGGTAAACATCTTATTGGACGGTATTTTCGCCTTACCAGATACGGTTAATACCTTACTGACCTCTGGAGTATAAGATATCTCTGTCGCTTTGTACTTATTAGTAAAGGTAACGGTACCCGAAGCAGAAACAGACGTTAGGTCACCATCTTTATAATATTCAACCGTTGGTCGTGAAAGTTTACCATCTGTGCCTCTACTTACTTTAGCGCGAACAGTCCATGCAGTACGATCATACACATAGCCATCATCAGCTTTGCCCGGCAGTTCGCGAATGTAGAAGTCATATGTTCCCTCTCTGTTAAAAACAATCCTTCCAAAAGATACAGTTTCATCAATAGGAGCCTCATCTCCTTTCGCGAATGTCAGCGAAACCTCCGTCTCAGCCGGCAGCGTCGCACCATTATGCGGATTAGTCGCAGCCTCCTCCAGTTTGAAAGTGAACGTTTTATCAGAAGGTCTGGTCATGCCTGTAACCGTCTTCTGCACTGAAAGGGGAAATCCAACAGTATCATCATTCTTCAAGCGCAGCGCACTGACATAATCCGTGCCAGCATCCAATTCAGCGATATCCTGAGTACCATCCATTGCAGCATAGCCGTTAATGCTATCGGTAGAATGCACAATAATGTCATTATATTCTTTCCAAGTTATCTCAATAACCACATCACACGGACTATCCGCAAACACGACAATAGTGTCATTGCCGATTCTGCCCACATTCAATTGCTGACCATATCCGCTTCCGGTGTCTATATACGATTTAATAACATATTTATAATCATCTGAATATTTGGCGTTAATAGATTTATTACGATCCTTCAAAACCAATTTATACTTACCGTCGCCTGTTAGTTCCCATCGATTAGAGACATTGCTTCCGTCTTCAACATCCAACACCGGACTTTCAAGATAAGACGTCTGGACCTTGCCTGCTATTTCGTTATATGCTTCGTCAATTTCGGTCGCAATAGGATTCGGATTCACCTCATCATAACGAACCAAACCCTCTCTTACCTTATCATATCCAGTTGGAACTTCTACATGATTGAAGCGACCGTCTCTCTCTCCCACTACGGTCTCCCACATCAGGATCTGCGTTGCAATAACTTTGGCTAATTTTGTCTTCCCCTCATCACTATCCACCCACGGGTAAACCAATTTCTCATTATCCTCGCCTACAACTATTTCATGACTACCAAAGTGGAGAACGCGCGCAAGCATTCTGGAAATCTCATCGCCGGAAAGCCCGCTATAGCTTCGATAATCATCAAAATATTCTGCTTTTCCATATGCATCTCTGCTCTGCCATACTGGAGACATCTCTAACCTATTACTATGAGTATTTACGCTTGGTTCAATACAGTATGTCGCCTCTCCAGTATGACCATTATAATAAAGAGAGGTATATGATGTATAGTCTGAACCATTCCAACCGACACCAGGTTCTACTACCCAGTTCACTGGTTCATTATTACTGATTCTTGTTCCCGGAACAAAATTAAGGCTCTGTTTCCTGCCGAATGCCTCATGATTTGCCCGTTGAACATTCGTATTATCCGGCCAGGTTTTTTCATAATCATTATACCCGTTAGGAGCAAGCCCAATATAATAATTAATATCGCGCCCATTAGGATCGTATTTTATACCATACGCCTCTCTATATCTTCCCGGCACCGCCAGAACTCTGATAATATTGCCAGTATCACGCGCCAATGTCATCGCTTCCGTCGTACCCACCTTCACAACCCACTCAAGCACTGTGCCGTCTTCAAGCAGGCACTCGTCAGCGGGTGCCTCTTCTGCAACGGCGGGCTCATCGGCGGGGGAATTATCGCCGGAAGCTGCGTTGTCCGTATCTGTTATGGTATCGTTCGTATCTACTACCGTGTCGTTCCCAGCCGCATTGTTATCTGTAGCTGTAGGAACCTGCTCTTCCTCCTCAGGCGCCGGAGTGTTGCTCTCGATGGTATCCGCTGCCGGAACATCCTGCTCCTCTATCGTATCCACCACAGGAGCCGCTCCCTCGTCTGCCGCAGGTGTTCCTTCTTCATCTGCTGCCGGAACCTCAGCCTCATCTGCTTCCGGGGCTGCTTCCTCATCTGCTGCCAGAACTTCAGCCTCGTCTGCTTCCGGGGCTGCCTCCTCATCCACTGCCGGAACCTCAGCCTCATCTGCTTCCGGGGCTGCTTCTTTATCCGCTGCCGGAACTTCAGCCTCATCTGCTTCCGGGGCTGCTTCTTCATCCGTTACCGGAACCTCAGCCTCATCTGTTACCGGGGCCGCTTCTTCATCCGCTTCCGGAACCTCAGCCTCATCGACTGCCGGGGCCGCTTCTTCACCTGTTACCGGAACCTCAGCCTCGTCGGTTACCGGGGCTGCTGCCTCATCCACCGCCGGAATCTCTTCCTCGCCTGCTGCCGGAGCCGCTTCCTCTGCCGCTGCAGCCACCTCGGGCTTCTCATAAGTGAACGTCACATTTACATAACCGGGAGCCTTGACGAAAGCGGTGCCGTCCGGGCGGACTTCCAGCGCATCGTCATTGTCGCCTTCCCAGGTGCCGGGAAGATCCGGATCCAGGTCGCCGTACTGCTCCTTATACTTATCGGAAAGGAGCAGCGCCTGGCCCAGAGTCAGACTCTCGTCGCCGCTCGCGCCGCTGCTTACATACTCGTACTGCTCCCATTCGCCGGTCCATTCCTCCGCGGCGTCTTCCTCCTCCGCGTCCTCCGGGGCCTCCGTCCTGGGCCAGATATCGACCCAGAAATCATAATCTTTCTCTTCTTCGGATCCGCCGGCGCCCATATCATCTAACAGATCGCCGGATCCGTCGCTTCCCTGGTTCCCGGCGGCTTCCCATTCGCCGTTGTCGCCCAGATGGAACGCCGGGCCGAACGCGTACACCGTCTGCACGTTCGCCGCGATGTTGGAGAACACCAGCACGAACGCCATGAAACCGGCCAGGATACGTGATTTTCTCTTTGTCATCCTTAACATGTTCATCCTCTCCTTCATAATGATTTCTCCCTCTCCTTTATATTTGTGTTTCTTGTGTTTCCTATTCTTCATTTAACTACAAATACTCACCACTGTTCCCTGCGCCCGATCGCGCCGCGCATACTGCGCGCTTCCAGGAAGACAGCCGCGAAATACCGATTTGTGATCCAATTGTCCGCCGTGTTTATACCACCCGGAATACGGGCCTGGCGATGGATCTGGCGGCGGACTTCGACTTCACCGCGCCGGGATCCAGTGCAGAATGAATCAGACACATCAGTTCTAATGTGCTACGGAAATAAAGCCGCTGGGCTTTCCAGCAGACTTCGCCCTGCCAGCTGTTGTGCTGGCGGCAGATGATGCGGACGAGGAACGCTTCCTTGCGTCTGGCGTCGCCGCGGCGGCCAAGGCCCGCGAGACGGGCAGCATCGGATCCTGCCTGTTTCGCCGCGTCTGTGACCGTAAATGGTTCATGACCCGATTCCATGGAAACTGAGCCGCTCACAGCGTGAGCAGCCGGGCGTCTCCGGCGTCCGGTCTCGAAGGTTCGCAGAACCGAGTCCGAAGAAAGGGGCTTTTCTTCATCAAGCCATTCGTTTATCATAAGAAGAGCCTGATCCAGACCCGCAAAGGACACAGCTTCGCCGTGGGATATCCGATTGATCATACCGGTCACGCCGCCGTCAGCCGTCATTTCCGTGTGAAGCAGAAAAACTGATGTATTTTTCAGAAACTGTTCAGCCATGTGTCCTCCTTTCCTATACCGTTATGGTATATGGATCGGCGGGATGGTGTCGTAGAGTGCCATACTCTAAGACAGCCTCCCGGCTGCTTTACCAGCCCGCGGCCAGCAGCACCGACAGCTTCTCCATATTTCTGCGCTTCAGCTCCATCGTCGGGTGCACGTAACGGTTCAGCGTGATATTGACATTCGCGTGTCCCAGGATCTCGCTCAGGCTCTTCACGTCGAAATCCATCTCCACGCACCGGGTCGCGAACGTATGACGGAGCGCGTGGAAATTCACCTTTTCGATCCCCGCCTCTCTAAGCACCTTCGCGAAATGCCGCTCCATCGTCCGCGGTTCCATGTAGGCGTCCTCCCGCCCGGTCAGGATATAGCCTTTCCGCTTCCCGCGGAAGGTGAACAGGATCTTATTCAGCTCCCGCGGGATCGGGATCGTCCGGACGGAGCCGGCGCTCTTGGGCGGCGTGATGATGATCTTCGTCTTCCGCTCCGGATCGTCCTTCGTCTGGATGCGCTGCATCGTCCGGCAGACGGAGACCGTCTGCTCCTGGAAGGAAATGTCTTCCCATTTAAGGGCGCAGATCTCTCCCAGGCGCAGCCCGGTGAACATGCAGATCAGGATCCCCAGGTTCCGGTCGGTGAGATGGGCGCGGAGATGCTGGTACAGCCTGTCCTGCTCCTTCCGGGTCAGGACTTTCATTTCCTTCGGTTCCTTTTTCACAATGACAGACGCAATATTGCACGGCATGAACGCCCCATGGTCTGCGGCGTAGGCGAATACGCGCCGCAGGACGGACATGATATCGGCGACAGTCTTGGCCGAAAGTCCGCTCTGCTTCCGGCCGCCGGCGGAACGCATCCTGCCGCAGAACAGCTCTACCGTCTCCCGGTTCAGAACGTCCCACCGGATCCCGCCCAGCTCCGGGACGATGTAGGAGTACAGCAGGTTCCAGTATTTCATATAGGTAGATTCCTTGATCTGGTATCTCACGGCGTTCAGCCATTTCCGCGCGTACTCCGCCAATGTGGCCGCGGGCTCCGCGGATGCGGGCGGCGCCGGGAGCGGCAGCGTCTCTGCGAACTCCGGCGGCTTCAGGCGCGGCGATGTCTCCGCGGGCTTCGGCGGCTTCGGACGCGGCGATGTCCCCGCGGGCTCCGCCGCTTCCGGCCCGCAGGCCAGAAGGACGACCCGGCCGTCTTCCGCCTGTTCGACGACGTATTGTCCCATACCTTCTCTCTCCATCTCCAGATAGATCTTCCTTCCTTTTTCCAACATCGCATGGACCTCCTTCTCCGATATAACGCGTTGAAATTTTATTGTTTTTTAATTAATTCATATTGACAAATTCTTCGCCCTTTTGTATAATCCAGTTAACAAGGCGGGAAGGCTTTGGGCATGTCGTAGAGTATGGCACTCTACGACATTTTCTTTTCTCAAGGCAAAGAATAAGACGCAGAATCAGGATGAAAATGTCGGTTTCCGCCGGCGGGATCTGTCCGGGTTTCCGTCCCGGTTTCTGTACAGAAACCGGGAAGCGACGCGGCGGAGATCGGCGTTGCGTCATTTTATTGCCCTATTATACGTCATTTTATCGTCCTATTCAACCATATATTTTGAATTCGGCTACATTTTTCCTTATATGGAAAACGGCCGTCTGAAAACGGCCGCAGGATCCTGAACGGAAGGAAAGAAAATACACGCAGGGCGGCGCTGGCGCCGCTTGCATGGAAACGAAAAAGCCTCAGCCAAACGCCTGTAAAGGCATTGACTGAGACTTTTGATCTGCTTTCTTGTTTTATATAAAAGGTTTCCGCCCCTTACGGCCTCACCTTCCCCGTGATGCTGGTGAAAAGGTTCCACAACGCGTCCTTGGAAAAGCCCTCGGACAGCAGGTTGTGGCCGGCCGCCAGCTCATCCGGGTATTCGTCCAGCCGGTAAGTGGTGATGAGCGGTCCGTGCATATGGGTGACCAGCGGGATCAGATCGTAGGATGCGATTTCCACCGTCCGGCCGCCGCCGTCCTGGACCTTTCTCACCCGGATATCCGCCATACCGCCCAGAGTCCGCGGCACTTTCTGCTGGGCGGACAGATAATTCCCCAGGCTGTAATAGACAAGTCCCGTCCGGCCGTTCGGCGTCGTGACCATCCCGAAGGGCTCCAGCACATGGGGATGGGAACACAGGACGATGTCCGCTCCCAGATCGATGAAGCGGTTCACCTGCTGCTGTTCGTAAGCCGTAGGCTGATACACGTATTCCTCTCCCACATGGAGGATCGCGATCAGCAGGTCGCAGTTGGCTCTGGCTTCCGCCACAGTGGCTTCGATGCCGCCGTCCGTCAGCAGATCCACACAGTATTCCATCCCTCCCGGGCGTCTGAATCCATTCAGTCCGTATGTATAGTTTACAAATCCGATCCGGATCCCGTTGCTGGTCAGATAACGGATATCGCTGTCCTCCGGGCTGTCGTGAATGCCCAGATAGGTGATATCCGGGTAATTCTCCCTCCAGAAACGGATCGTGTTCAGAATGCCTCCGATCCCCCGGTCCATCGTATGGTTATTGGCATGGGCCACCACGTCGAAACCGGCGGACACGAGGGAATGGCCGATGCTCTCCGGCGTACCGAAGCAGGGGTAGTCCGCGTATTCAGCCGGATCATTTACCATGATCGTCTCCTGGTTGATGATCGCGACGTCCGCTTCCTCTATATCCTTCTTCATATGCTCGAACAGCGGGTCGAAATTATAGGTGCCGTCCGCCTGCTGGTTCGTCCGGAAAATATGGGCGTGTATCAGATCGTCCCCGACCATGCGGATCAGAATCTCATCCTTTTCCCCGGAATTCTCCGAAAGCCCGGAAGAGCCTACCTCTGAAGACGCCGCTGCCGCCTCGCCGGATCCCATGCCCGTAACCGGTCCGAATGTCTCCTGCTGCGCCCCCTGCGTATTCCCGCCATCCGACGTAACCGGACCCATCGGCCCCTGTACGGCGTCTCCCGTCCCGGACGCCATCGCCGTATTCGCCGTGCTTTCTCCGAAAATAAGAGCCAGCGCCAGTCCAACTGCCAACACATTTCTGAATTTCATGATCTTCTGCCCTTTCCTGTGTTCTGTATTTGTACGGCAAAGCTATTCCATCGGATATACGATCCTCCACTGCCTGCGCAGCTCGTCCATCCAGCGCATCATGCGCAGAGACTCCTCATGAGGCATCTGCGGACATTCGGTACGGCCGGCCGCGATCGCCTCGATGCACGCCCGCACCTCGTATTCATAACCGCTGATCTGATCTTTCGGCGGCAGATAAGACGCGATCACCCTGCGCTGCAGGTCATAGACCTTAATCCCTTCGCAGTTATTCACATTCTCCGCCTCGATATAACCCTTGTCGCCGTAAATGACCGCGCGCCGGTCGCTCAGACTCCGCGCGCTGCTGTTCAGAACCGCCATACGGCCGTCCTTATAGATCAGCGTGATGCTTTCCTGCATATCCATGCCGGTCTCTCCTTTGACCGCATGGCCGCAGATCTCCGCCACGTCGTCGCCGAATACCATGGAAGCGAAATTCAGCGTATAGACGCCGATATCGAGAAGCGCCCCACCCGCCAGCTCCGGCCTGCGGATCCGTTCCACGCCGTCGATCACATAGGACAGATTGGCCGTCATCATATGGGGCGTCCCGATGACGCCGCTTGCCAGCACCTGATCCAGCGTCCGCCGCATCGGAATATACCGGGGCCAGATGGCTTCTGTCACCAGAAGGCCCTTCTTCTCCGCCATGGCGAACACCTCCGCCGCCTGTTTCTCATTTACCGTAAATGCCTTCTCGCAGAGCACATGCTTCCCATGCTCCAGACACAGCTTCATCTGCTCATAGTGGTGGGAGTGGGGCGTGGCCACATAGACCAGCTCAACCTGCGGATCCGAAAGCATCTCCTCGTAAGAGCCACAGGCTTTCTCGAATCCGTATTTCTGCGCGAACCGCTCCGCCTTCGCAAGGTCGCGGGACGCGATCGCGTACCGCTCCGCCTCGTCCATCCGCGCCAGGGTAGACGCCATAACCCCTGCGATACCTCCCGCGCCGATGATTCCGATCTTTGTTCCCATGATACCCCTCCTTTTTTCACTGCACAGATTTTTCTATAACCCTGCCGGGTCACGCCCGGATTTTATATAAACGTAATTTACAGCATCTGCAGCGCCAGCACCAGCGCGCAGCAGCCCAGCGATACAATAAAGAGACTCACCCGGTTATACGCCAGCACCATGGCCGCCGCGAAACCCACCCACGCGATCCAGGTCTCCTCGGTGATCGAGAGGATCGCCGGGAACGTCATCACCGCCAGCGTCACATACGGCACATAGGTCAGAAACGACCGGAACGTCCGGTTCGTGATCTCCTTCCGCAGAAGCGTCAGCGGGACAGCCCGGATAAGATAGGTAGTCAGCGCCATCACCAGAATATAGATGTAATTTCTCATGCCCTTGACGCCTCCTTTCCGTCTGCCGCGGCCCCGGCCGCATTCTCACTTTCCGCGGTTCCGGCTGCTTCCTTACTTTCCGCGGCCCCGGCCGCATTCTCACTTCCCACGGCCCCGGCTGCTTCCTTACTTTCCGCGGTCCCGTCAGTGTTCTCTGCCTTCTCCTCCTCGATCGGGAACAATACCGCGGCTGCCAGCGAGATCGCCAGCGTCAGGATAATGATCTTCATCCCCGATGAAATGAAATCGAATACCGGCAGCATCTGAAACACCGCGCTGGCTCCCATGGAAATGAAAATGATCGGAAGAAGGATCTTATTATCCCTGGCCGCCGGCATGAAGATCGCGATAAACATGCCGTAAAGGGCCATATTCATTGCGTTCAGGATCGACGGCGGAAGCATGCCCGTCGACAGGATCCCCAGAAGCGTGCCCAGCGTCCAGCCGGGTATCGCCACGCTCATGGCTCCGTACATGTACCAGGGGTCCAGCTTTCCCTTCTGCCCGATGGCCAGCCCGAAGATCTCGTCGGTGATCCCGAAGGCCATGATCAGCCGGTGACGGAACGGCATTTTCTGATCCACCTTCTGCGACAGGGCGCAGGACATCAGGCAGTAACGCAGATTGATGACCGCCTGGGAGATCAGAAGCTCCAGATACGGCGCGCCTGCGGCAATGATCGCGAAGGACGCGAACTGCCCCGCGCTGGTCAGATTGGTCAGCGACATGGTCGTGGCCTGGGCCGCCGTCAGGTGCGCTCCCCTGGCGGCGATGCCTATGGTGATGGATACGACAAAGTATCCCAGCATAACAGGGATGCCGTCCCGCATTCCCCGCAGATATACATCACGATGCATAATCATGTTCACTCCCGCTTCTTAAAGTTTTTTCAGCAGCGTCCCCCGCTGCCCCGGGCATGCCCACGGCCGCCGCATACGCAGAAAACGCGCACCGTGCCGAAACGCGGTGCGCGATCTGTTATCCCTGTACTGCGGTCTTCCGGTTAATACAGACTGCTTTGCTCCTTATTCCACGAATCACTCCGCCACAGCGTTGGCTACCAGAAGATCCAGGACCTTCTCCATCAGGATATAGGAATCGACCATATCCGCGCCGCCGTCCTCGATCATCGCGTCTACGCTCTCGTAACCGAAGTCCTCGGCCATCGCCTCTCTGTCGGCGTCCTCAACGGTAATTCCTTCCTTCGAAGCGATCTCACGGGCTACCGCGTCCTGCTTCGTCGCCGCCTCGGCCTGGCTCTTCAGCTGTGCCTCAAAAGTGGCCAGATCCATGCCGTAGTAGCTGATCATGGTCTCCAGTTCAATGCCGAACGCCTCGGCCTGAGACTTATAAGTATCGTACAGTTCCTCGTAGTACGCCTGCACGTCCTCGTCGCTGACATTAATCTCGGAATTATCCATGACCTTCGTGAAAATATCATACTGCATCTGGCTCTCGGCCTGGGACTTGGCGTAGTCCTCAAGCTGCTGGCGGGTACCTGCCATGAATTCATCTACCGTGGTATACTCCGTGTAGCTGGCAAGGAAATCCTCATTCAGTTCCGCCGGATTGGACTCCTTCACATCATTGACCGTCACTTCAAATACCACTTCTTTGCCGGCCAGATCCGGATTATTCGTGTACGGATCCGGGAAGGTCAGATTCAGATCCAGCTGATCGCCCTTGGACGCGCCTACCAGACCGTCCTCAAAACCGTCGATGAACATACCGGAACCCAGTTCCAGATCGGTACCGGAAGCGGAACCGCCGTCAAACGCCTCGCCGTCCAGCTTGCCTACATAATCAATATTCACCGTATCGCCCAGCGCCGCTGCGCGGTCTACGGAAGTCATCGTCGGATGCGCGTCCAGCAGAGCCTGAACCTCCGCGTCCACATCCTCATCCGTCACCTCGGTAGACATGGGAGTGTATGTGATCCCCTTATACTCGCCCAGCTTCACCGTCGAAGACGACTTGCCGACGCTGCCTTCCTGCTTCGAACAGCCGCTTACCATGGACGCGGCCAGTATTCCGCACAAACAGATGCATAAAAATTTCTTCATATCTCTTCCCTTTTCTTTCTATAATTGAATAGCGAAAGGCCCTGCGCCTCCCCGCGTCCCGCCGCGCTCCCGCAACGCGCGCCTGCCGGCAAGATTTATTTATTATACTATATTTGCGCTTTAAAGAAAAGCATTTCTTGCAAATTCACAAAATTGTAAAAAATTCGGACAGGCTCCTTCCGCGCTCAGCCGCCCGGCCGGAAGAAACGCGCTCAGACTGCGGAAGCCTGCTTCCCGTCGTTATAGAACGCCGCGAACGCCTTATAAGTATTGTAAACGTCCAGCTTGGACGACAGTTCGAACGGCGCGTGCATGCTGAGGATCGGCACGCCCAGGTCCACCACATCCACGTTCAGCCTGGAAATGAACTTGGCGATGGTTCCGCCTCCGCCCACATCCACGGCTCCGATCTCGCCCACCTGCCAGAACACGCCGGCCTTCTTCATAATGCCGATCACCTTCGCCATGTACTCGGCGCTGGCGTCATTGGCGCCGCTCTTGCCGCGGGAACCGGTGAACTTGGTCAGGACGCAGCCTTTGTTCAGATAACAGGTATTCCTGGCCTCGTACACGCTGGCAAAGGTCGGATCGTACGCCGCGTTCACGTCCGCGGACAGACAGCAGGAATTGGAGAACACGGTCTTCGGATCGGCGCCTTCCATCTCCGCCAGACAGGTCACATAGTCCTGAAAATACGAGGCGTTCATGCCCGTATTGCCTTCGGAACCGATCTCCTCTTTGTCCGTCAGCACTGTGACCGTCGTATGGAGCGGGTTCACCGTCTCAATCTCCGCCATCAGAGCGGTATAGCCGCAGACCCGGTCGTCCTGGCCGTAAGCGCCGATCATGCTGTGGTCAAATCCGACGTCAGCCGCTTTCCCGGCCGGCACGAACTCCACCTCGGCGCGGGCGAAATCTTCCTCCACGACGCCGTATTTCTCATGGAGCAGCTGCAGCACCTTCAGCTTCACCGGCTCTTTGATCTCCTCATCTTCATAAGGAAGCGAGCCGATCACGATGTTCAGCTCCTCGCCCTTGATTCCGTCCTTCAGCTTCCGCTCGTTCTGCTCCGCCGACAGATGCGGCAGAAGATCCGTGATGCAGAAGACCGGATCGCCGGGATTCTCGCCGATATTAAATTCCACTGCCTGGCCGTCCTTCTTCACCATGACGCCGTGCATGGCCAGCGGGATCGTGGCCCACTGATACTTGCGGATACCGCCGTAATAGTGGGTCTTGAACAGCGCCAGCCCTTCCTTCTCGTAAAGCGGGTTGGCCTTCAGATCCAGGCGCGGGGAATCGATGTGGGCGCCATTGATCCGGACGCCCTCCTCGATGGGCCTTGTCCCGAATGTAGTCGCCAGAATCGATTTGCCGCGGTTGATCTTATAGACCTTGTCGCCGGGCCTGTACGATCTCTTCGCGTCGAATACGGCGTAGCCGGCCGCCTTCAGCAGCTTCTCCGCGGCGTTCACGCACTCCCGCTCCGTCTTGCCGTGATCCAGAAACTCTTTATATCCCTCGCAGAACGCGGCGGCCGCCCCGATCTGCTCCGGGGCTTTTGCCGCGATATGCGGAATCTTCCATGTCAGTTGTTCCTGTAACTCTTTTCCTGTCATTTATGTACTCTCCTCTTTCTGTCCGCGGGCCTTGCGGCACCCGCGGAACCATGGTTCTCCCGGTTTCTTTTCTTTAGTAATATGCGCCCCATACTATTGAACATGTTCTTCGGAGATTCTCTGCCAGGGGATGCGCACAGTCTGATCCAATGTTCAGTCTCTGCCGGCAGCACGCCGCGGCCTGCGCGGTCAGCGTATCCCCAGTTCTTTGCTGTCCAGCACCAGCGTGAACGGCCCGTCATTGACCAGCTTCACTTCCATATCCGCGCCGAACACGCCGTGCTCTACCTTGCTCACATAGCTGCGGCAGCGCTCGATCACACGCTCGTAGACCTGATTCGCCCAGTCCGGCGATCCGGCCCCGGTAAAGCCCGGCCGGTTGCCCTTCCTGCAGTCTGCAAAGAGCGTGAACTGGCTGACCACCAGAATTTCTCCGCCCACGTCCGCCAGGGACAGGTTCGTCTTGCCGTTCTCGTCGGCGAAGATCCGCAGCCGACAGATCTTATCCGTCATCTTATCGGCAGTCTCCATCGTGTCGTCGTCGGAAGCGCCCACCAGCAGGAGGAAGCCGCGGCCGATGGCGCCCACGACCGCTCCGTCTATCGAGACGCTTGCTTCGGTTACTCTCTGAAGTACAACTTTCATGGTTTCGTCCGTATCCTTCCTGCCGCGCTTCATCTCCGCGCTGTCACAAAATACCGCCGCGCCGTCGCCGCCCTGAAAACGTCCTGCATTTCCCGGACAGAGACGGGCCTGCGGCGTCTGCCTGCCCACAGAATCAGGCGGCCCGGCTGAAACCTTCCGGGCCGCCTCAAAAACTTACTCCCCGACGGCAGTCACGCCGCCGTCTTCCGCCTTCCGCTTCTCCTCCTGGGCGTTCCACTGGAGGATCGCCTCATTCAGAGAATACATCTTCGCGTCCAGCATATCCACCACGTCGGCGCAGGCCTTCAGCTCCTTCTGCAGAAACTCCGGCGCATTGCCGCCCAGCTTGTAATACATCTTATGTTCCAGACTGGCCCAGAAATCCATGGCCACCGTCCGGATCTGGATCTCCACCTTCGTCTCCACCGGCCCCTCGGTCAGATAGACCGGGATCGTCACCACCATGTGGTAACTCTTGTAGCCGTTGGGCTTCGGATTCTTAATGTAATCCTTCACATAGAGGACCGTGATATCGGCCTGCCGCGAGATCATATCCGCGATCTGGTAGATATCCGATGTAAACGAGCAGATGATCCTGACGCCGGCCACGTCGTTCAGCTTCTCCGTCATGTTGAAGGTATTCACCTCGCAGCCCATGCGTTTCAGCTTCTTGACGATGCTCTCCGGCGTCTTGAGCCTGGATTTCACATGCTCGATGGGATTATAGCTGTATATGTGTACGAATTCGCTGTTCAGAACCTCGATCTTCACATTCATCTGCTTTAGCGCAGAATTGTAAATGAACATCAGCGAATTCCACTGGTCGATCTGGTCATAGGTCTTGGGGATATAGGTCATGCGTATCCCTCCTCGTTCGATATAATCGTACTATCGTCAATTCTTGAGATCCAGACCTTTCAGCAGATCACCCAGTCCTGTGGTGACCGGCGCGGAATTCTTGTAATGGAAATCGCTCTTATCCTCGCGGCCCTCCCTCGGCTCGCGTCCCTCGCGGTTCTCACGCGGCGCGCGCGGATCACGGGGCTCTCTCGCGGGTCTGTCGCTGTCTTCCTCAAGCGCCTTCATGCTCAGGCTGATCTTGCCGTTCGCCGTGTCGCGGATCTTCACCTTCACGGTCTGGCCTTCCTGCAGCACGACGCCGGGATGCTTGATCCTCTGACGGCTGATCTGGGATACATGCAGCAGACCGGAAACGCCGTCCTCCAGCTTCACAAACGCGCCGTAATCCTTCAGGCTCTCCACAACGCCTTCCACGATGGCGCCGGGAACATACTTCTCCATTCTGGCCTTACGCTCCGCGTCCCTGCGCTCACGCAGCAGTTCCCTGGCGGACAGGACCAGTCTTCTCTTCTCCGGATCCACCGTGATAATGTAAGTATCAATGTGCTTGCCGACGAACTCTTCCAGATTCTCTACATAGTTCAGAGCGATCTGGGACGCCGGGATAAAGGCCTTCATATCATCGACGAACGCAATGGCTCCTCCCTTGACGATCTCTTTGACCTTTACATTGATGACTTCCTTATCTTCCATCTTCTGGCGCAGTTCTTCCCACTTCTCTGCGTTAGCGGATCCGTCGTCCACAAATCCGCGGCTGCGCTTCTTGGCATGTTCCTTGTAGGACTTCTCAAGTTCCTCCTTAAAGTCCTCCATGGACTCCGTAGGCTCGGCCGGCTTCTCCGGTGCGGCTTCAGCGGCGGGTTCCGCGGCTTCCGCCTTCTCCGCGGCTGCCTCAGCGGCGGGTTCCGCAGCCTCTGCCTTCTCCGCGGCAGCCTCAGCGGCGGGTTCCACGGCCTCGGCTTTCTCCGCGGCTGCTTCCGCGGCGGCTTCGATCGCGGCTTCCACGGCCTCCGCCTTCTCCGCGGCTGCCTCAGCGGCGGCTTCCACGGCCTCGGCTTTCTCCGCGGCTGCTTCCGCAGCGGCTTCGATGTTGTCTGTTTGCGCCTTCAGCATTTCTTCACTCATGTCTGTAACTCCTCCATCTTGCATATTTAACAGAATGCACGCCCTTTTTCGTCCTGTGGACGGCGTATGAATCTATTATACTATAAAAATCAAATTTCTACCTCATTTTTTTTGTGGTTTTATAAAAAAATTTGTGATATATTTAAAAAAGTACAATTTACCGCTGCCAGGAGACCAAAATGCGCCCTCGCGGCAGCCACAAAGCAGAAAGAAGGACCATTTATGCGAGATATTATGGATCTGCACACCCATACGGTCGCAAGCGGCCACGCCTACAACACCCTCTACGAGATGGCTCACGCCGCTTCTGAGCAGAAGCTCACACTTTTCGGATCCACGGATCACGGCCCCCGCATGGGCGGCGCGCCCCACGAACTGTATTTCATCAACTTTAAGGTGATCCCCAACGAGCTTTACGGCGTGCGGCTCCTGATGGGCTGCGAACTGAACATCCTCGATTACGAAGGCCATGTGGATCTGGTGCCCTATCATCTGAAGAAAATGGACTACGCGATCGCCAGCATCCATGTACCCTGCTTCACCGCCGGTACCGTGGCCCAGAACACGTCGGCCATCGTCGGAGCCATGCAGAATCCTTATGTGAAGATCATCGGCCACCCGGACGATTCCCGTTTCCCCATCGATCCGGATACGGTCGCCGCGGCGGCGAAGGAACACCACGTTCTCCTGGAGATCAACAACTCCTCGCTGAATCCCCGCGCCTCCCGCAAAGGCGCCCGCGAGAACTACGCGGCGCTGCTGGAACGGTGCGTCCACTACGGCACTCCCGTGATCATGGGCAGCGACGCCCACGTGGCGGCGGACGTGGGCAACCACGCGGGATGTATCGCGCTTCTCGAAGAGCTGCATTTCCCGGAAGAACTGGTGATCAATACTTCTGTGGAGAAACTGATCCCGTACATTCCGGCGCTGACGCTTAACGGGCCGCACGAGGCGGGGTTCTAAAACTGTCCCGGTATCGCGCAGGCGCGCCCATAAGTTCCAATACATAAGATACCGGCAATACATGCCGGGGAGGCAGCTATGATCAATTTCCTGAATCTGGAATATTTCCTCGTGGCGGCGGAGGAATCGAGCATCACAAAAGCCGCCAAAAAGCTTAACATTTCCCAGCAGTCCCTGAGCAGCCACATCGCGAACCTGGAGAAAGAGTTCGACATCACGCTGTTCAACCGGACCTCGCCGCTGACGCTGACCTACGCCGGACGGATGCTGGCCAAGCACGCCAGGGAGATTCTGCATCTGCGGGACGAAACCTACCGGGAACTGGCAGATATCAAGGATTTCTCAAAAGGCCGTCTGACCATCGGCATGTCCCACACCAGGGGCCGCCGGGTGCTGCCGGAGATTCTGCCGGTCTACCGGGAACAGTTCCCCAACATCGAGCTGCATCTGCGGGAGGGCAATACCCGTGAGCTTGACACGGAACTTCTACACGGCGAGGTGGACCTGATCATCGACATGCTGCCGATCAAAGGCGAGAATATTGAAACTGTCCCGGTCTGCGAGGAGGAGATCCTTCTGATCGTGCCGGACAGCCTGCTGGAGAAGCTGTATCCGGGACAAGTCCCGCAGATCAAGGCGAAGCTGGAGGAATCCGCGGATCTGACGCTGTTGGCCGACTGCCCGTTCCTGCTGATCAATACCGGCAACCGGGTTCGGTCCCTGGCGGAGGAAATGTTCGCTGACGCCCAGATCACGCCGCCCATCGTTCTGGAGACCGAGAACATCGAGACCGTGCTGTCCCTGGCCGTCAAAGGCATGGGAGCCACCTTTTATCCGAAGATGTTTATGACCGAAAGCGACGAATGGCGCCGCGCCCTGACGGAAGCGGCCGGTATCGGGCTGTACCATATCAATCATCCGAAAGCCCACGGCATTCTGGGGATCGGATACCACAGAGGCCACTATATGTCACGGGCCACGCAGGAATTTATCCGAATCGCCAAAGAACAGCTGCAGAAATACTCGCGGGAGATGTGAAGCGGCTGGTCTGACGTTCTGTCTGACACGCAGCCGGAAAGGCACCGCGGCAGAAAGTGCGGCGCCAACCGTCCGCACCGTGCGAAAATTCTCCGGAGTCAGCGCATGAAGATTCCGCGGGCGCGGTGCCAGAAGGTTCACAGCAGCCGCACCGCATAAAGATTCGCACTTGACAAATTGGCGCCCTCCTATTATAATTAGTAATGGTTATCATTATTGAATGTCGCGCACATGGAGGGATTCCCATGAAAACACGGAAACACAGCCGCCAGCGGGACGCGGTCATGAACTGTCTCATGGCGAGACACGACCATCCCACGGCCGACGCGGTCTACCTAAGTGTCCGGGAAGAATTTCCCAACGTCAGTCTTGGCACCGTCTATCGGAACTTAAATCTCTTGGCGGACTCAGGCGAGATCCGGCGCTTAAACTGCGGACATGGCCCGGAACGGTTCGACGGCGACACCCATCCCCATTACCATTTCATCTGCAGGGAGTGCGGTCAGGTGACAGATCTTCCGATGGACGTGCTTGAGCAGATGAACGCGGAAGCCCAGGAATGCTGCGGCGGACAGATTGACAACCATATCACGTATTTCTACGGCGTATGCCGTGAATGCCTGGATAAGGCGAAAGAATAAAAAAGAAAAGGAGATATTCACTATGAAGAAATGGGTTTGCAAGGTCTGTGGTTATGTACATGAAGGCGACACCGCTCCGGAATTCTGCCCGGTCTGCAAGGCGCCGGCCGACAAGTTCGAGGAGCAGAAGGACGAGATGACCTGGGCCGCCGAGCACACCATCGGCGTAGCGAAGGGCGTCCGCGAGGACATCGTCGCCGACCTGAGAGCGAATTTCGAAGGCGAGTGCACCGAAGTCGGTATGTACCTGGCCATGGCCAGAGTCGCCCACCGGGAGGGCTATCCGGAAGTCGGCATGTACTACGAGAAGGCCGCCTACGAAGAGGCTGAGCATGCCGCCAAGTTCGCCGAGCTTCTGGGCGAAGTCGTCACCGACAGCACCAAGAAGAACCTGGAGCTGCGCGTAGCCGCCGAGAACGGCGCTACCGCCGGCAAGGTCGACCTGGCGAAGCGCGCGAAAGAGCTGAATCTGGACGCGATCCACGACACCGTCCATGAGATGGCCCGCGACGAGGCCCGGCATGGAAAGGCGTTTAAGGGACTGCTGGAGAGGTATTTCGGCTGATCTCAGGGGATAGTTTTAAGGGATTTTTTGAGAGGAACGGGTAAAGAGAGGCCCGTTCCTCTTTTTGCTTTATCCCATTTTCGAGCTTTCATTTTCATGTTACAACAGACTAACTGCTGAATGCAGAACATCAGCGATTAATTAATGCATCTGATCTATCTGATGACAATATTTCTGTCATCGAAATTGTTGCAGATGTATTGAGAAAAAGGACCTTATCCTCAAAAATCCTTGCTATTCTATCGCCCCTATGGTAAACTATAAGCACATCGACAGGAATTCTTTTCCTGTCTGTATCTGGCATCTGATCGGGCATTCCCCGGTGGATCCCATGATGAAACCCGTAGTTGCGCGGATGCATGTTGTCTGCGCGAAGCAGCAGAGGAGGTATACGCATGTGTATGCAGAAAAAGCGGACAGCCGGTGATGATACCGACAGAAAAAATGAACGACATAAAAATACGATAAAGCAGCCGCAAGACGCCGTAAGGAACCCCGGACGTACGGACGATCGCCCGCCTTGGTACTGCGCCATGGGTGAACGGATACCTGAAGAAGAGATACGAAAGAAAATTTACATGTCGCCGGAACTGGCGAGCCGGTTTGAAGCGCTGACGCCCGAACGGCAGAAGCATTTTCTCGACATGTGCAGCGGCGCAGTCGGAATGATGATCTGCTACGATCCATTTTTCAAGTATGTGTTCAACCCGGTAACCCATCGTGAACGCCTGTCCCGATTTCTTTCCTGTATTCTTGAACGGCAGGTACGCGTGGAAAGCGTACTGCCAAACGAGGGCGGCCGGATCGCGCCCGGAAGCCCGTTTGTTATCATGGACATCGTAGTGGAACTGGAGGACCGGGCGCTGGCGAACGCGGAAATCCAGAAAATCGGTTATCTGTTCCCCGGCGAACGGGCGGCGTGCTATTCCAGCGATCTGGTGCTGAGACAGTATTCTGCCCTGAAGGAGAATATTTCCGGTCTGTCCCTGTACCGGCAGATGCGAAACGTGTATACGATCGTGATCATGGAAGAAAGCCCAAAAGAATTCCACCATTATCCGGAAACATACATACACCGGGGAAAACAGATGTTTGACACGGGGCTTAAGATGCCGCTATTGCAGGAATATATTTTCGTACCACTTGACATTTTCCGCAAAAAGTTTCAAAATGAGAATATTAAGACGGAACTGGAGGCATGGCTGAGCTTCCTGGCATATGACGATCTGGAAAGGATCTGGGAGATCAGCCGATATGACCCGATATTCGAAGAGATGTACCATGATCTCTCCGAATTCCGCAGGAAACCGGGGGAGGTGCTGGGAATGTTTTCGGAAGCGTTGCTCAGGATGGATGAAGCTGAGGCAAGATATTATGTAGATCAGCTGCGGAAAGAATCCGAGGCGTTGAAGGCGGAACTGGAGACGAATAAGGCTGCATTGGAATCAAGCAAAGCGGAACTGGCGGCCAACCAGGCGGAACTGGCGGCCAACCAGGCGGAACTGGCAGCTAGCCAGGCAGAACTGACCACAAGCAGGGCGGAACTGGCATCAAAAGACGCCTCCATCGCCGAACTCCGCCGGGAACTGGAAGCGCTGCGTGCGGCGTCGCAGTATTAGTACACAGGAACATACCCCACTGGCACAGGCTCATCCTGACACAGTGGGGTATTCGTCTGCAGTGGCAGCAGGCATCTGCATAATCACAAGTCAAAATCAGACGGATCAAGCCCGGCATCTTCAAGAGCCTGGTATTTCTCAAAGTCATCCATGTCCTCCAGTTCGTCCGGATCGATCCCCGCACTGGTCAGTCGGTTTCTCTGTTCTTCTTCCTCCTCTTCCTCGATCAGGGAAAACATCATGCTCTGTCCCAGTATCTGCTCCATTTGGCTGATCTCCCCATCATGATTCAGGTCAAACCATTTATATCCCTTCATTTGCATATTCACCTCCTTCATACTGTTCCCATATATCATGGTCATTGCCAATTTCTTATTCAAATACTGATAAACAGTACGATCATTTTTAACGACTTCCCTGTCGCAACGCAGATCCTTACTCACATGTTCAAGGAGATATCCATTATCTTTTACGAAGGCCATCACAATATCCCTGTCGCTTTTGAAATCGTCATTCACATACTTAAAAATCCTGCCATCCTCTTTAACCGCCCGCAGGATGAAATCCGGTTATTGATCAGGCTTTCATGATCCGTCAGTCAGATTTATTTCAGATCGTATTCTGCGTATGACTCGACAATTCCACGAGTGAAATCAATTTCATCGTGTTCCCTTCCCCCCTCTTCGTCAGCTCCATAACCGCTCCATAGTCGTTTCGCTAAAGCCAGCAAATCATTCCAGTCGCCATTCCATTTGTATCGGAAGTCGTCATGATCCTCCCCAAAGCGACTAAATCCGCTCATTGAGGACGGCTTGCGGATATAAGCGAGCATTTCTGCCAAAGCTGTTTCCTGCTCGTCTCCTGAAGAGTTATTAACCTTTTGTGCTAATTCACATAATTCCGGATCATTATCTGCAACCTCTTCTGAAAATTCGCCCCACGCACTGTGATTTCGGTCCATAGTGATTTTCGATATGTCGTTTATCGATGCAATGTTCTTTGAGAATTGCGCCAGTTTCGAAACATCCTCAAGCACCAATATATCAATGCTGTTTTTGCCCAGCACATAATGAATATTTGTCTTTACGCCGGCATCCAGAAGCAGCCGAATGGCCTTTTGTGTATATTCGTTTCTATACCAGCTGACAGCAACGGCGCCGCAGTATTTTTTGCACAAGTCTGCAATCCGGGAAGTCATGCCATAGCCAGAGGTAGTAAAATTAGGCACGATGTTATACTCCCGGCAAATCATCAGGATCTCTTCAAAGTTTTCATGCTGGTCAGGGTCGCCCCTGCCGCCCAGAGCGAACTGATTGCATCTGCCGGATGACTGCCCGGTAATCCACCGGAAGTCCTCAACTGTCATATCAGGCTGTTCCACAAGCATACCGCTTTGATAGCAGCCGATCCCCGCCTTCGCGCAAAGTCCTGTTTTGCCGTGGACACAATGACCCATGATACCAACATCGATCAGATGCGGGTAAGAAGCCATAAAAGGATCCACACCGGTGTCCTTTCCATTTCTGTCAAGAATACCGGTACGCACATAGGCTCCTGTCTCCGTATCAAAAGCAGACCAGAAATGATATTTTTCGTCCCGGATCACATATCGCAAGCTCTGTCACCTTCCATTTGATTGTCTATTCGAAGTTACGATTTTTAAAAATCAAGGAACGCCTTATTATGCCGGCCTAAACATTTCACTGTGCTCGTCCATATATTCCTTCGCTGCTTCTATGCCGGCTTCGGCCGCTTCCCGAATCCAGCGGATCGCTCTTTCGGTCTCTTCCTCCAGGTGGTCGGCAATAAAATATTTCCCCGCTGTAAATTTTGCCTCCGCGTCTCCGGCTTCAGCTTTCTCAATAACAAGTCCAAAAGCTTCGTCGGAAGACACCGGCTCATTGAAGTTCAATGTATTTCCGCTTATTTCTCCTGCCATTGTGAACATATCAAGCGCTTCCATGTATCCATCCGGCGGCTGCCAGCCTTCATATTCTGATTTTTCTTCTATTTCAACATCTTCGCCCGCCCGGATGGCTTCCGCGAATTTCTCCAGAGATTCTTTTATATTCTTATCTACCTTTTCAGAAAGCGCGATAAGCTTGTCTATTGAGTCTGGCGGCACCCATTGGGAATAGGCGTGGAACACTTTAATAATCTTCTTGAACTCATTTTCATCTGCGTCATCTAATCGATAATACAACTCATCCCATGCTGAGCCGTATTTCAATTCGAAAGCAAGACTGGCGCCAACAAAATCGTACACGATATCATCCTCGTTTTCTGTCTCTTCCGATGATATCTCATATTGACAAGCTTCGCCCCCGTACTTATCGAAGATACAGCAAGCTACATATCCTTCATACCTGATAGATGGATATTGCTGCTTTATCGCCTTTAATGCTTCCAACAAAACATCATTTGCATTGACAAAATCACCATAATACAGTTTTCGGGGATCGAATGAAAAACAGACGCCATAGTCTTCTGTGTGCGCACCAAAAAAGGGGTACACATCCTCCGCCTCCGCATTTTCTGCATCTTCGATATGGGCCCTCACATATCTTATGATTGTATCCTTTATAGCTTCGTATTTTTCATTAAAAATCTCCGTAAAACGCGAAGCTATCTCAGCCCGAAGATCTGCAGCGCAATAAATATTAACTTGTGCGCAGCCGGCACTCGCATCCTCCATAGTTGCATATATCAGACTTTCAGGTAACAGCATTTCATATTCCTCCTCTTTTTCATTTTATTATGCCATCCGAAAGCTCCACTTCTTAGTCAGTCTCATAATCAGACAATGAAACCCCATTCCGCCTCGTGATCTCAACCAGTTTATCCGGCGAAGCAGACTTGATTTCTGACGCTTCTGCCATGGTGCCGCCAAAATGCCCGACATAAAATGCGCCTCTGTTTTCCTCCGGCAAGTCCTCACGTAATTTGTCCGTGTTAATTTTCATTACTTTTCCTCATGATTCTTCTTTTCTGCAAATCATATATTCAAAACACCGATTGCATTAAGCGCCGCGGACAATTCCTTCCTGCCCCGCCGAACCTTCCCCTTAGCATTTAACGTATCGTAAAGGATCTCTGTACAGTCGCTGTCGCTCAGATTCGCTACGATATCCAGTCGAATTCGGGCCCGGGAAGTCCCGACATAATAAAGCAGTATATTTTCCGGGTCAAATGCAGACCTGTCTACATCGGTCAGAATTACCGCATCAGCCTCCAGACCCTTAAATTTCCTGCACGTAGTAAATAGATATTTATCTCTGAATTTGCCGTCCCTGACCTCACCGTTCAGAACGCTTGCTGTTTCTGTCTTACATGTCAGAATAACAACATCTTTGAAGCGATCGGCACTGAGCCCATCAATAATGCAATTTATGCGTTCTTTCTCCTCCTCCTGATCCTCACAAAAATAGAGTTTCGCAGGAGGTCCTTTAACGGCGCCCTCAAACAGTTTCGGCTTTCGCTCGGATATCGGTCGCAGCGAGGTTATCGCAATATTTTCCGTATTTCTGCAGTTTCGATGAAGAGTCAGCCTGCAGTCCAGGTCCCCGATAAACTTAGGCATTTCCCTCGCCTGTACCAGCTGCAAACGATCATAAAAAACATAAAATGTGCCGCCCTGACATGTATCGATAATAATATCGTGAAGTAGCTGCAAAATATCGGTTTCTTCGATCACTTCGTTTCCGAAATCCTGCCCCTCGTCTATTATCACATGCTTATACGGAAATGCCTCGGAAATATAATAATCCTCCAATTTACTTTTTAGCAGGGCATAATTCGGAAAGTTCGTGCTGCACATTTTGCAGGCAAAACCGGCAACCGTATAATATGCGATCAGGCTGTTCGGGTACGCTTTTTCCAAATACTCTCTCAGTCTCGCATTGAAACACAGAAAAAGAACGCTCTCGCCAGCATCCGCATGCCTTTGTGCCTTTTCAACCGCTATCATTGTTTTTCCCGTCCCGGCCGCGCCGTTAACAGCAGCCGTCGGCTGTTCGTCCAGAAAGTCCAGAATATGGGCCTGCTCTTTCAACAGTCTGTGAAATACGATCTTCTTCAGTTCCGTATCAAATGTCGCCGAAGGTACTACATTGAACTGCGGACAGAAGATCTCCCGAACCAGCCGTCTGCACTCCGCCTCGCTCATATCTGTTTCCACTTTACCCGGGATTTCTATCGCATAGATCCTGTTTAGAAACTCCTCCGGGTTTTTTAACGCCTCCCCTGTCAGAACAAGCGCCTTATCTCCTTCGGAAGGCAAATTCATGCTCCGGAGTCTCTCGCTGCTGACGGCTGGGAACCAAACTGCATGAAAGAATTTGCACTTTCTGAGAATGAACGAGACATTGCTGTCCGAAATATATTTCATCAGTTTATATTTGTTGGCGCTCGCCTGATTGAACGGTCCACCGTTATGCATCGGGATTCCATTTCCGTACAGCCAGCATCCGTCCCGGTACTGTACCTGTCCGGCTTTAGCCTCCAGACAGATTATACCCTTTAAGCGGTTCAGAATAACAAAATCTGTCTCGCTTTCATGAAAGGTATTGTCATGTACGTCGGTAATACGGAAGGAATGAAACACATAGTAATCATCCGGCAGCAGAGCGAGAGCGTCGAACATAAGCCCTTCTTGGCTTGCAGCCTCAAAATTGCGCGGTCTTTCGGGAATCATTATCGCCATTATCAACTCTCCTTTAATAAATTCAGAATTGACTCGGGCGTCAGCTCCGCATCCAAACTGTAAAAACACCTGATATCACTGTTTTTTGCCGCCAGATAACAGTCTTCATTATCAGCCGTAAAAAACGCGACTCCCGATTTTTCCCAATACAGATCGCAGGCATATTGTTCGATGTCTCCGCTCATTCGGAACTGACAGTCTTTATGCGGTTTCTCTTTGCAGGAAAACTCTCTGTCCGCTTTTGCCAGATCAGACAGTAACGTAATTTCCTTCTCTTCATCTGACCAGGATTTTAAGTCGTTCCAGATTTCTCGATACGAAATATCTGCCAGGGAAATGCCCATATCCGTAACATAAAATTTATTTTTGTTCTGTCTGTCCGTCATGCCTTGATCTGTACGAATATCCGTACTCTTCCAGGAACCGCCGTTAAATAGCTGCCTGGCATAAAAGCCCATATCCCTGTTTTCATAAATGCCGACAATTGTTCCCCTGTCTAAAAAGACATTAAATTCCTCACAGCTGGTTTCCGGTACCAGAGAGCAGGAATAGCAGGCAGCAAGATTCAGCATATCTCTCCCCTGTCCCCTGCTCAGATTGCATACCGGGTCATTTGAGCAGGCCACCGCTGCCTCCATGGCTTTCCTGAAAATGCCTGGGAATATATCTGAACGCCCCTGCCGAACCAATCCGCCCATTGTACCTTCGGAGTCACCGCTCGCAGTATAAATAAGGATGCCCGCCATCTGTTTGCCTTCCGCCTGCTCGCTGCAGTACAGTCTCTCTTTCAACGAAGCAATACTGTACCCGCATTCAAAGCTCAGCTGCTTGATCAAGGCGTGGGATATTGTGTGCAGCAGAAGAAACTTCGCGGTTATTTCCCTTGGTCTCGATTCTCCGAAATAGGATGCGCGGTAATTCTCGTTAATCGTATCAATTCTGCGCTGTATTTCCGGGTGCTTCTCCTGCCATTCGGAAATTGCCGTTTCATCAAACTCGATAAATATTCCCTCTCCCCGAACTTCATACGCAGGATACCAATTTGAGTCGGACTGCTTTACGGAAACAATACGTTTCGATTCCTCGCTGTTTACAGCAGGTTCCGCAGGTTTCAAACGGGTGAATCCGACCAGAGCCTGCACCTCGCGGACTTTATGTATCAGAGAAACATTTCTTATATACGGAATCGCATAGTCTTTTATATCCGTCTCCTCACGCACAAAATCACCGTATTCTTCTGTCGGCACTGATATTTCCCCGCTTAGCGCTTCATATTCTTCCGCCCGGTATTTGACGCTCATGGTTGTATACTCTTCTTTATCCTCAGAGGCCATCCATTTTCTTTCCAATATCGGCGTTACCTTATCTGCGCCTACCCCTATTTCCAGGGAAATGTCCTGAACATAACTTCCAATCGTACTTCTGATCACGTCAGGCAAAATGGTCTTTGGGATCGCCGTATTTTTTTTATAATCAGCTATAGCATCTTTACATTTGGAAAACGCACTGCTTTGTTCAACCTTTTTTGTGACAAGGCTTGAATACGGAGGAATAACCAGCGAACTTTCCGTAACAGGAAAGTAGACGGATGAACTTCCTCTCTGCAATACTTTCGGATATTTTCCGCAGTTCTCCTTTGTATGCTTCCACGGATGTCTTCCCGTGCATCTGAAATTATACCGATCGTCATATTTTTCATCCAGCTCCTGCAGTTTATTATTGTCAAAAGCGCCCTTCAATGTGGCTCTGGCCTTGCAGGTCTCACAGGAAACAGTCAGGCCTTCCAGCCCCTCCGTTGATGACGCGCTCGTCTTAAATGTTAATGACGGTCGCGGGCATATCGGTTTTACCCCGCCCATATTTTGACAATGAACCCACTTCACCCATGGGAAATCATCAATATGACCACACTCACAGGCGGTGACGATACGTGTAACTACAAGATCCTGACCACATTTCGGGCACCTCATGTATTTGACCATCTCGGGATCGTTATCTAAAGTCCTTTGCTTCGCCTGTTTCCTGTAATCGCTTACCCAGTCTTTAATCGATTGAAACTTTCTGCATTTAGGGCAAAAATACCATTCGGGGAACCGCGCATAGGAGATCCCCTCCCGACAATGCGGATCATCCCGACCGCCCGGAAGCCCGAAATAATCAACGTGCAGCACCTTCTCCAAGCGCTCATCATGTATTTCAATCACCTGTTCTTTCCAGTATTCCGGAGCGGCAGTCATTAATGTCTGGCTTTGAAAATCAACCATGGCTCCGACTCCGTACTGCAAAACGGCCTGGGATGCACGAACTGAATATGTAATACGATTTAACTGTATTTTTTTGGCAGACTCCAACGCCATATTATTGACCCTCCTCCCAAATCAGTATATTGCCTGCTACCGTCGAGTCCACATTTCTCATGGATGTCATTGTATCGAATGCAGTGTCATTTCTGCTTGTATTAAAGGGCTTCAGTAACCGGCCTTCTCCATCGTCGGGAGTCTTGGCCATGAATTTTTCCCCGTAGTAAAAATGCTCCTCATCGTAGTTTTCAGCCAACTGTTCCCATTTTTCAAATATCGTATCTATTTCATCGGCCATTTCATCGGCATCATCTTTCATAGCGGAATTCAGACGCGACGAGATTTCAACCGCCCTTTGAATAATATAATCCTTAAGCTGAGATACCCTGTCTTTATACTCACTTCGCGTGAATTTTGCCGCCCCTTTTTCCGAACTTAATTCGTTTTCAAGCATCCGCATCATAGCGATCATAACAGCATGGAGCGCGCGGTCTCTCGCCGGTTTGGAAAAAGGCGTCGCTCCCGTAGGTTCGACAAACTTATAAAAAGATTCATGATACGCCTTAAACTGCTCATAGTGAGACCGGTCCCTGCTCTTCGAACCATCGTACATGGCGAACGCCATGCCCGGATAAGAGCGCCCTACCCGGCTTGACGCCTGAATATATTCGCTCGTCAGTTTCGGTTGCCCGACCAGAAGCATTACATTCAAACGGGCCACATCAATACCTACCGAAATCATATTCGTAGCAAGCAATACATTGGACGGATATCTCTTATTGGCAATATTCTCTCCGGAATAGCTGAGTTTCTCAAGCTTGTCCAACGTTTCATTAAGCTGCGTAGTATTAATACGGCTCGTCAGTTCATCGGCTCTTGCGATCATTCGGGCGTCTCTTGCACCTCCGAGTCTATAAGCGGTTCTCTTAATGAAATCTTTCACATCATCGTCAACCAAAGTCGAACACTTACCCAGATCCTTCAAGCTGTTAAAATAAACCGTAAGCGTCCAATACTTATCCTTAATCTCGTCCGGCAGTTCCATCGTATTAATCTTCTGCAGCAGCGCCGCTATCGATCTGACTTCCATCATTGCCTTTGTTTTTCCGGATGGCATCAACCCGATGTATTTCCGCCCGTAAATATTATTCTCATAGTTGATCTGTGATTCTCTCGCAAAAAAAGAATCCTCTGCATCCAGCGCCGGGTGTGGGAACTGGCTGACCTGACGGTTATACAATGCCGAGCACTGTTCTTTCGCTCTTCTTATGGTAGCTGTCGAAGCAATTATTTTTGTACATTTTCCATTCTTCCTGCACAGCGCATCAATGGCTGCCTCATACAGACCAACCATGGTTCCCAACGGACCGGAAATAAGATGCAATTCATCCTGAATAATGAGATCCGGCGTCCTGTTTTCCGAACAGGCGGCAAAAAAGGCACCGATTTCCTTTTTCCACGGAATCATCGCAAACTTATCGACTGTCCCGAAAAGCAGCGTGGGAGGACAGGCGTATAGCTCCTCATCAACGATCTGGATCGGAAGCTTAAGATTGAAAAAGCAGCTTTCCTGCGGACAGAATAGTTCAAAATGCCTGTTGTTCCGCATCCTGTAACCAAAAAGTCCTTTGGCTTTTCCCTTTACATAGTCTTTTACCATTTTTGTACCGCACCACGGACACTTTAACACCTGGAACTTGTTATTCTGTTCTTTGACATACTGGAGATTGCTGCCCTGAGCATCCAGCAACGCCTTAAGCTTCTTCTTTGCGTCTTCATTCTTGTTCGGCGTATGATCATTTCCGATCCAAAGGCCAATCGTGATCTCTGAGTCGCCCAAGGGATACTTTCCGTATTTCGGACGTCTTGAAACGGCATCCTGACGTATATATTCACAGGCGCAAATGAGCGTAGATGCCCTAGTAAACTGCTGCGCAGCCAAAAGCCGCAGCGTATACCGCATTATTACCGTAGTTCCGCCCGATTCCGCCGCATGAGCCAGTCTACGGTAAAAGATCGTAAACGCAGTCAGGCCCAGATAAGCTTCCGTCTTTCCACCGCCGGTAGGAAACCATATTAAGTCCACGATCTCCCGCTGCAGAGAATCATCCTTAACAATAGCATCAATATCCATCAGGATAAAAGCGATTTGAAACAAACGCCACTCATAATTATCTCCGGTAAGTCCGGCATTCGCAGCGTAATCAACAGACTCCATAAATGCGGAAACTTCCGTATCATCGGGATATCTGTCAATATTTGAGGTTTTATCCTGAAATCTCAGATGAACGCGCTGCATGAACATGGCCCTGTTCGCAAGCGTAAACGCTGTCCATGCCGCATCGTTTGTTTCTAATATACGAAGCCCGCCATTCATCCGCTCCTGCGCAGAACGGCACCCGGTAATGTTGCTCCCCGCTGCTTTTTGATACTGAGGAGCCAAATCAGATTTCTTTCTTTCTAAATAATCGATCCATCGCCCGTATGCATCGACAATTTTCTGTAATCCCGAAAGCTTTTGTGATCTTGATGCAGTTCTGTCCAAATCAGACAGATATCTCATTGACAGCACCGATCTGTCAATGCCATAATTCTTAGGAACCGAGAAATCCATGGGCGGAATCTCGACCTCCGGGAAAAAATCATTATAAATGGATCCGTGTCCTCTTTCATCAATTTCCCATTTGACAGAGGTACCTAACCCGCTTCCGTAAACCTTTTTGTTCCTGTACTGGAGTTCCAAAGACTGTTCTTCATCGTCCAGAGAATTAAAATCCGTCAAAGCGGAATACTCTCTGAACACGAAACCATTATCCTCCGACTCGATCCTTATCGTCGGCTGGAAAATGCATTTCGCTCCGTTTGATTTTCCTTCCTCATCATTAACAAGCATGATCGTGACAGAAAAAAGATTCTCGCCGATCTTTCTTTTCAGCGCCGTTATTTTAGCGCTTGTTCCATCGAGGTTTTTGTTATCATCGGCATAATCTTTCCCCTCAAAATTCACGATCGGTTCTGCCGAATGCGGCTCCCTTACATATCCGCCTCTGAGCTGATCGCATAGTTTATACATAGCCGAGAAGATCCCATACTCTTCTCCGTCTGTAAAATCCTTTTCACTAATTTCCCTCACCTGTTTGCGGGTTAAAGCGACTTTAAGTTTCAGACTGCCCTCTTCTTTATCAAAGAAAACATAAGAAGACAGTTGTTCCGGAACAGCATATGTTTCCGGAGATTCCGGGAAAAAGGGAATTCGGCAGTCCGGCAAAACGGCATGTCGGTATGTAGCAAAATCTACTTTGCAGCCTAATGTCTCCGGATCTTCAGATACCAAAAACGTCAGGCCAAAAGACGACGGCATATTCTGCGCTGCAAGGCTGATCTCTTCGTCCAGATTGTCCTCTTCCGCAGGCGTAACTGCATCATCCGATTCCGATGGCATGACAGCTTCCGTATTCGTTTCATCCATGTCATTCTCCGTCTCGGAAGCGGAAGCTTCCACCCGCGCCGATTCGTTGTTATCCGCATTCATCTTATTATTTCTCGGAAATAAAATACCGATCGAATACCGGATATCAGGAGAATTCGTGATCAATTCGTGCTCCTTATCCGGCAAAGATACCTCTGACCCGGGTCCGTAAAGTTCACGTCTGATCAGATTAATATACTCTTCTCTGGCTTTGAGATATTCTTTTGTTGTACTCATACGGCATTCTCCTCTAATCAATAATCAGACAGCGGTCTGTTTACAACGTTAATCGGAAAGCTTTCATTTATAGGAACGATCGTTTCAATATTCAAAATAACCGTAGCATCCTCTATTTTATCCGATACGATCGATGCAATCCGGTCATTATCGCTCTTCTGACCGGTAATCTTTCGCAAAATTGCCTGTCCGATGGCAGCCCGGATTTTTTCACGTTCTCCGTAAATAACCGTTCCTGCCCGGTAACAATCCCCGGAATGATCAAATAATTCCTCATCACCGGCGACCAAAGCAATCTGTTGAATCGAGTCTTCTTTTCTCGGTCTGACCATATGCGCATCCTCATCCAGCCAGATCATTATCGTATTCGCCTGCACGGATACGCCGTTTCTGATCATTCTCTCCGCAATCGACTTTGCGGTATCCCCTGTACGTTTCATATATTCAACTAAAGTTGTTTTCCACTGCCTGGATTTGTAATACGCCTCGTTAACAGCGGAAGACAAAAGTCCGTTTTCTACCATATACTGAAGAATAAATTCGACTATGTCCCGTGTTTTGGAACTACTTCTCGTAAAAACTATCGTATCTCCCTCACGGAGATCCGTTACTCCGACCTCTTTCACAAGATTCTGTTCCTCATCCAACACATAGGCTTTATAGTTTTTAGACAGAAGCGCTTTTTCTCCCGTATCAAACTTAATCGCCGCGATGACATCCGCCATGGATCTGCTGTCACCGTAACCGGCATAACTATGTACCGATCTGACAAAAGTCATATCGCTGAATCGATTCATCTCCTCATCGATTTTCTCAACTGCATTTATTTCATCTTCATTCGCAAGCGGCGTTTCTTCATATTCATCATCAAGTTCAATCGTGGAACGCTGATTCAGAATATGTTCTGCTTTTTTTGAATTACGGGCCTTTTTCCTAAACTTATAGCTTTCTGCATCGCAGAGCAGCACATCAATTACCCGGGACGCGCGACACCGAAAAACATCAAAACGGGTCTCTGAAATATTTCCGACAACAACAATCAGATCATACAGCCTGGTGTTATCAAATCGACCGGACGTTACTATTTCGACTTGATTTATATAATCCGGAAGGCACTGACGAATTTTACTCTCAATAAGAACCGCATAATATGCTTTCGGTACTACTATCACAACATCTGATCCGAATGCTTCCTTTAATATTTGAAATAACGCTTCTTCTTTGTCTGATTTTTCATATAATTGCATATATGCAGTTTCCAGAATATCCAATACCGTCTCCGACTTCTTTCTTAGGTACTCCGGAAACTCACGACTATAAGCCGTAATCCGGTCAAAACGCTGTGCAGGCGTTTCAATGTTAGCAATCCTGCCCTCATCAATATAACGCTCTAATTCCTCTATGGAAAACACGGCAGTCAAAAACAAGTTCATTAATGAATATGCCTGAATAACAAAGTTATCTTTGTCTTCTCCGGAATAATCCGAGGATTTAATAAAAAGCATTGCCTGCTGAAATGCCTTATAACTTTCCCAGTCCGGGAATCCGGGAATACTTATCTCGTTAATTTCTTTATCAATTATTGCGTTGATCTGATCATCCAACTGCAAAGTAAGAGAATTCTTATTAACAGATTCAAGACTGTTCGACAGCAAAAAATCCTTCGTGCAGGCAAATACTTCCGCATCCTCATATTCGCTGATCAGTTTTCCTGATATCTCTGAATCAATATGCAAACTCAAATAAATATACTGTATCGACTGTCTTGACAGAAGTTCCGGTATTTCTAATTCCCCGCGCCGATATGACTCATTTCCCATAATGACCATACCAATATTCTTATTGCCGCGGCGCTGCAGCATTAATTTCCTTGCTACAGACACATTTCCCGCTATTTTAATGACGGGCTCCGCTTTTGCAGGATTTCCTTCGTACGAATACGAGCCGTTTTCCGTATAATATGAAATCGGAACCAGTTCCGTCAGTTTCACATCCGTTCCGCCAAATCGGAATGACAATCCGTTTATCAGTTCATTCGATTCATTACGCGGCATCACTACCACGGTAGAAGTATCTGTAGTTCGCGAAATATCGGAATCCTCCATCTCCAGCACAGACTTAAGAAATTCATAGCGTTTTTTACTTTCCCTTCGCAGTCCTTTTCCGTCCATCGACGTTGAATTGCCGTTATAGGGAATGATTTGCGACCAATGCTTCTTTCCAACCAGAGTTCTTTTACTTTTATCATCCTGCTGCAAAACCACATAGGTATTTCCGTTATCACCGTTTTCAAATCCCTTGAAATAATACCTTTGACCGACAGCTCCGCTGTAATACAGAACAATATCTTCCGGCTCCAAAGAAAAAATCACATCATCTGCACTCGTTTTATTATAAAGAATATCAGAAAGCGCAGTCCACGAAAGCAGCAGCGCATCAAAACAGGCTGACCCTGTATGAAGTATAACACCGATATTGTGCTTCTTCTTTTCCATAGTAGACAGAACAAATTCAGAAAATGTCGTAAGAAGCAGTTCCTTTGAAATCACATTGCCGTTAAGACAAATATCGCATCTTTGAAGTACTTTGCCCATAGCCTCCCGAACTGCGTCCATCTTATTCTCCTTTTCTTTCACCGTCATCTGTAAACTGTAAATTTCTGAAGCAATAGGAACCGTCCGTATTTCGAAGGATGCAACCGGCTTCTGCCAATTGGGATACAATATGTGAAGCTCTTACCGATGATACATTTAAGTACGACGCTAATTCTTTGACCCGGAATTCATTACTTTCAAAATGTTGCACAATGTCAAAATATGTATTTAACGTTTTTTCTCTCAGCGTATCCGACAAAACACAATATATCTTTTTACACATCAGGAACTCATTCCCATACATCCCAAAAAGGCGTTTTTCAACTGCCGATAATCTCTTATATATCTCATCGCAGCAGTATTGTATAAATTTCGCGAACTCCTCAACAACCGGAATCGTAACGGAATTACCAAACTGCTTGAACTTCTGCACATCTGATACTTCCTGCGGGAATGAAAACGTATCAACGCCGTCTTTATCTACAAAAGCATAACCGATAAACCCCTGAAGCCTTCCCCATTCATTAGGCGTCATTGTTCTGATACATTTACTATTTATCCGGGACTTTTTTCCTTTCAGTTCCATTCCGCCATATTTCATTCCGTTTGCAGGATCATAAATTAAATTTCTTTCCCTTCCGGCTCCTCCGGTAGCCAAAAGCGTGTTGGCAACAGGATGTTCAATGTTCTGTGAATTTACTACCTGATATCCGAATCCGTAGCCACGTTCATGCTGCCTCACAATATGCTTTTCCAAAGTATCCAAATAGCCTGCCGATAAGAAAAACTTTGGATCGACCTCTTTATCCAGTACGTCTTTTAAATCTTTATATATTACCGTCCCCGCTCTTTCAGTCGGCGTTTCCTGCGGCAAAAAAGAAAGATACTTGCCAAAATAAGCCCGGCTGAAAGCGACAATATATACCCTTGGTCTGTTCTGCGGAATTCCGTAGTTGCGGGAATTTCTTAAAAATGCCGATCGCTTGTATCGGGGTTCACCGTTTTCATCATGTGTAATCCCGATAATATGATAATCCAGCTGCCGATCCAGCGTATCCACGATAGTCGCAAAAGTCGATTTTCCGTCATGCGATAAAAGATTTTGTACATTTTCCAAAAAAATAACTTTCGGACCGGTTATTCGTATGATCTTTGCGATATCAAAAAAAATGGTCCCTTTCGTTTTATCTTCAAACCCCTGGCGAAGTCCGACACTGCTAAATGCCTGACAGGGAAATCCGGCTAAAAGGACATCATAATGAAGGCTTTGAAGATACTTTTTGAATTCTTCACTGGTCACATCATTATAGGGGTTTTCACCGAATAAATGCTCGTATGTTTTACACGCCATCACATCTGTTTCTGCTGACGCTACATTTGTATAACCTCCGGCTAATTCAAATCCCCTGCGGATTCCGCCAATACCTGCACACAAATCTATAGTTTTAAGATTCATTATGTCTTGTCCTCAAGAGTACTCACAATCCTATCGGCACATGCGCTTACATTTCTTTTTATTTCATTCCCCCAAAAGCGAAGAACTACCCATCCGTCTGCTTCTAATGCCTCATTTACCTCTTTATCTCTTTCTATATTTCTTTCAATTTTCGGAATCCAAAAATCTCTGTTACTCTTTATTTCATCCTTCTTATGCTCCCAGTCATAACCGTGAAAAAACTCGCTGTCACAAAAAACCGCCACTTTTTTCCCCTTAAAGGCAATATCAGGTTTTCCGCAAATACTTTTTACATTTTTTCGATAACGAATGCCTCTTGCCCACAGTTCTCTGCGCAGTAAAACCTCTATTGACGTATCCCGGCACTTAACAGCCTGCATGTTCTTACGGCGCTGTTCCGGAGTATGTCTATCCATGATGGCTCTCCTTTTGCAAAGCATATCAGCCAAAATCAAGCAAGCCGACCCTCTGGTGAAAGCAGTCGAGAATCATTTCAATTTCGAAATTTATTTGGCCGTTTCTATCTAACTACTAATATTTTAGAGTTTATAACTCTATTTGTCAATAATTTCCCCTCTTTCTCTTATACTAATCCAGAGGTGCCATCGCATGAAATACAATGAAAGAATCCGAGATATCCGGGAAGATCATTCTCTGACGCAGCAAAAAGTCGCCGACCTGCTTCACGTAGGCCAGCGTACTTATGCTGACTATGAAAGCGGCAAGACGAGAATTCCGGTAGACAGTCTTCTGATTCTTGCCAGACACTATAATGTATCCATGGACTATATCACGGGCGCCAGCGATGTGATGACGGAATACCTAAAGAAATAAACAACAGTCTCTATCCGCCGTGTTATCTCCGACCACGCCGCCCTTTCTGAAAAGCTCACGCCGCTTTGCCGTATAACTGTCCGGTCTGCTAAAAGCTCACGCTGCTTTGCCGTATAACTGTCCAGTCTGCTAAAAGCTCACGCTGCCTTTGCCGTATAACTGTCCAGTCTGCCGATAGCTTCTCTTAATTCCGCCTGCGACTCCCTGATGCTGCCTCTTATATGATGCACGATCAGCTTTACGTCCTCCTGCTCCGGTTCCTCATACGCGGTTTCCAGAGTTTCCAGAACGCGCAGCAGAGACTTTTGATTGTATTCCACTTCCAGCAGATCCCTCATAATCAAATACAATTCATTCATGTTGCCTTCTCCTTTCCGGTCACAAAAATGTGTTGCTGTTTTAGCAGTTTTGTTTTTATTCAATTTTAGTTTTAGTTTGATTCATCTTCCGCCAAATTTTTATTGCATTCTTTCCGCACTTAGTGTATAATGCGCTTATCAGGGCAGTCGATATGTAGCCTCACTTGTCCCCGTCCTGCGGGGTCAAGAAATAGCACCTGGCTTGGCTGGAGCGTGGAGTGCTATTTCTTATATTTAGAATCGCAACAATCAGTAACGCACACGTAAGCAATACCATGAATTCTTCGTATGTACTCATTCGAAACGCCCCCTTTCCTCAATGCTCGGAAACGGAGGTATTCGCACCCTATCGGCTGCCCGGATAAACATATAATACTGTCAAGGTACTGCATTTTTCTGTTGCTTTTTTCTTATTTGAGTAGTATAATATGCTTATCAAGACAGCCGGTAAGGTGACTCTATCTCACCCGCCCCGGTGAAATCTAAGACTAAGAAATAGCCGTTTCCCAAGATCAAGACGGCTATTTCTTATTTTCCAAACTCAGAATTGCAACAATGAAAATCCCCATCGTCAGTAATACCATGAATTCCTCGTATGTACTCACAATAATCACCCCCTTCCGCAAGACTCGGAATGGGCAAGAGCACGTCCCCCGGCTGCCCGGATAAACATATGATACTGTCAAGGTACGCTCGTTTTCTTTGGTGCCGCTGGATTTTATCCGATGTAAATTACGCAAATCAGACTGACCGTCTCATCTCCGACAGAAGCGGCAGAACGCCGTATCAGATGAAATTAGTATAACATAAGAGGGGCGCTTAAGCAACCCCTCTTTCGTCGTTTTACGACCGTGTGTAAAAAGAATACCGGTGACGCTCTTTTTGTATTTCATGCATGCAGGGCGCCGGTGACGCCCTGCTCGTATATCGCTATGAATTGCCGGTTTGTCGTTATGAATCCACATGAAATCCCAAAATCTTACCGCACCACGAAATTCACGATCTTATTCGGCACGTAGATCTCCTTCACCAGCGTCTTGCCGTCCAAAAACGGAGCCACCTTCTCGTTGGCCTTAGCCATCGCGAACGCGGTCTCTTTGTCGCAGCCGGTGGGAACCGCCACGGTGCCGCGGAGCTTTCCGTTCACCTGAACGCCGATCTCCACGGTCTGATCCACGGTCTTGGCCTCGTCGTACTCGGGCCACTCCGCCAGGGAAATGAAGCCTTCCCGGCCCATGCTCTCCCACATTTCCTCGCACAGATGCGGAGCGAAGGGGCAGAGAAGCTTCAGGTATGTGGCCAGGTACTCCTCGCTGATCTTTCCGTTGTCATAAATGTCATTCAGCAGCGCCATCATGCTGGCGATGGCGGTGTTGAACTTCATGTCCTCGATGTCGGAGGAGACCTTCTTGATCGTCTTGTGGAGTCTGGTCTCCAGCTCCGGCGTCGCGTCCTTCGTCATGATATCGGTAAGGCCGGCCACGCGCTCCAGGAAGCGCTTGCAGCCCTTCACGGAATTGTCGTTCCACGGGGCGGCCGCGCCGTAATCGCCCATGAACATCACATAGGTGCGCAGGGTGTCCGCGCCGTAATCGTCAACGATATCCAGCGGATCCACTACATTGCCCTTGGACTTGCTCATCTTGTCGCCGTCCGGGCCAAGGACCAGGCCCTGGGCGCTGCGCTTGGCGTAGGGCTCCGGCGTGTTCACGACGCCGATGTCGTAGAGGAACCGGTGCCAGAACCGGGAGTAGATCATATGGCGGGTTACATGCTCCATGCCGCCGTTGTACCAGTCTACCGGCATCCAGTATTCCATCTTCTTACGGTCGGCCAGCGCCTCGGTGTTGTGCGGGTCGATGTAACGCAGGAAATACCAGGACGAACCGGCCCACTGGGGCATCGTGTCCGTCTCGCGCTTCGCGGCGCCGCCGCATTTCGGGCAGGTGCAGTTGACAAAATAATCCAGCTTCGCCAGCGGCGATTCGCCGTCGGTGCCCGGCTCAAAGTTCTCCACCTCCGGCAGCTTCAGAGGCAGCTCCTCGTAGGGCACGGGAACCATGCCGCACTTCGGGCAGTGGATGATCGGGATCGGCTCGCCCCAGTAGCGCTGGCGGTTGAACGCCCAGTCCTTCATCTTGTACTGAACGCCGGCCCGGCCGATGCCGCGGGCCTCCAGCTCCTTGATCATGCGGGCGATGGAGTCCTTCTTGTTCGTATATCCGTTCAGATAGCCGGAATTGATCATCTCGCCGTCGCCAGTGTAGGCTTCCTTCGTGATGTCGCCGCCCTTAATGACCTCGATGATGTCGATGCCGAACTTGGTCGCAAACTCGAAGTCGCGCTGGTCGTGGGCCGGCACGGCCATGATCGCTCCGGTGCCGTAGCCCATCATGACGTAATCCGCGATGAAGATCGGGATCTTCACGCCGTTGACCGGGTTCACGGCCGTCAGGCCGTCGATCTTCACGCCGGTCTTGTCCTTCACCAGCTGGGTCCGCTCAAACTCGCTCTTCTTGGCGCACTCGGCGCGGTAGGCCTTGATCTCGTCCAGATTGCCGATCTTGTCCGCGTATTTGTCGATCAGCGGATGCTCCGGCGCGATGACCATGAAGGTCACGCCGAACAGCGTGTCCGGACGGGTCGTATAGATCTCCAGCTTCTCGTTGATGCCATCAATCGTGAAATCCACGAACGCGCCGGTAGAACGGCCGATCCAGTTCTGCTGCTGCAGCTTGATGTTCGGCGGGTAATCCACGGTCTCCAGACCCTCCAGCAGCTTATCGGCGTACTGGGTGATCCGCAGGTACCAGACGTCCTTGGACTTCTGGATCACGTCGCTGTGGCAGATATCGCATTTGCCGCCCTGGCTGTCCTCGTTGGAAAGGACTACCTTGCAGGACGGGCAGTAATTGACCAGCGCCTTGTCGCGGAACACCAGCCCGTGCTCGAACATTTTCAGGAAGATCCACTGGGTCCAGCGGTAGAAATCCTCGTCCGTCGTGTCCACCACGCGGCTCCAGTCGAAGGAATATCCCACGCTCTTGAGCTGTTCGGAAAAATGACGGATGTTCTGGTCGGTAATAATCCGCGGATGGGTCTTTGTCTTGATCGCGTAGTTCTCCGCCGGCAGGCCGAATGCGTCAAAGCCGATGGGGAACAGGACGTTGTAACCCTGCATGCGGCGCTTGCGGCTGACGACCTCCAGGCCGGTGTACGCCTTGATGTGGCCTACGTGCATGCCCGCGCCGCTGGGGTAGGGGAACTCCACCAGGCCGTAGAATTTCTTCTTCGTGAAGTCGTCGGATGCTTTGAAGATCTGGGCGTCCTCCCACTTCTGCTGCCATTTCTTTTCAATTTTCTTATACTGATATTTCATTGTCTTTTCCTGCCTGTTTCTTTCTCTGTTGCCGGAAATGATTCCGTCTGGCCGCCGTTTCCGTCGTCTGCCAGTGATCCGCTGGGACTCTGTCAGTACCGCGCGTTCTGCGGGAAAGCCGGAATTTTCCGATTCTGACATATATTTATAGCATAAAATCCGGAATCATACAAGAGTGTTCTTGGAATCCGGGGCAAGTACATTTTGCCTTACACGTCCTCCGCCCACGCCAGCGCGCAGCGCACCGCCCGCTTCCAGCCTTTCTTAAGCTCCTCCCGCCGCTTATCGTCCATCTGCGGTTTAAACCTCTGATCGATCTGCCAGTTCCCGGCGATCTCGTCCCGATCCTTCCAGTAGCCCACTGCCAGACCGGCCAGGTACGCCGCGCCCAGGGCCGTGGTCTCGATGCAGCGGGGCCGCACCACCGCCGCGTCCAGGATATCCGCCTGGAACTGCATCAGGAAATTATTGGCGGACGCGCCTCCATCCACCTTCAGGCTTGTCAGACGGATGCCGGAGTCCTTCTCCATGGCCTCGATCACATCGCTGACCTGATAAGCCAGGGATTCCACCGTTGCCCGGATGAAATGCTCCTTGGCGGCGCCTCGGGTCAGGCCGACGATGGTGCCTCTGGCGTACTGCTGCCAGTAGGGCGCGCCCAGGCCCGCAAAAGCCGGCACCACATAGACGCCCGCCGTATCCTCCACCGCCGTACAGTACTGCTCCGACTGGGCCGCCGTCTTAAGCATCCGAAGCTCGTCCCTCAGCCACTGGATCGACGCGCCCGCCACGAAAATGCTTCCCTCAACGGCGTATTCCACCCGATCGCCGACGCTGGCGGCGATGGTCGTCAGCAGACCGTTCTTCGAATGAACTGCGTCCGTACCCGTATTCATCAGCAGGAAACAGCCGGTTCCGTATGTATTTTTCACTTCTCCGGGCTTAAAGCAGCACTGGCCGAACAGCGCGGCCTGCTGATCCCCCGCCACACCGGCAATGGGAATCCTGCCGCCCATGATCTCCTCCGACGTATATCCGAAAATATGGCTGGACGGCTTCACCTCCGGCAGCATCGCGGCCGGGATCCCGAAATAATCCAGGATCTCCTGATTCCACGCAAGCTTCCGGATATCGTACAGCATGGTCCGGGACGCGTTGGTATAGTCCGTCATATGGACCTGCCCCTTGGTCAGGTTCCAGATCAGCCAGCTGTCCACGGTACCGAAGGCCAGCTCGCCTTTCTCCGCCCGCTCCCTCGCTCCCGGCACATGATCCAGGATCCAGGCGATCTTGCTTCCGGAGAAATAGGCGTCCGGGATCAGGCCGGTGATCTCCTGCACCTTCTCCGCCATGCCGTCCGCCTTTAACTGCTCGATCCGGTCCGAGGTCCTGCGGCACTGCCAGACAATGGCGTTATAGATCGGGCGTCCGGTCTTCCGGTCCCAGACAATGGTGGTTTCCCGCTGATTCGTGATGCCGATGGCCTCGATATCGGTGATCGCCGCACCGACGCCGCTGACCGCCTCCATCATTACGCTCATCTGGGACGACCAGATCTCAAGCGGGTCGTGCTCCACCCAGCCCGGCTGGGGATAGATCTGCTTAAATTCCTTCTGCGCCACGCTGACGATGCTGCCCGCCTTGTCGAACAGGATGCAGCGGGAGCTGGTGGTTCCCTGGTCCAGAGCCATAATGTACTTTGCCATGGTATGCCCTCCTTATCTTATTCATTTGATCATTATCTTATCGCCATCAATTTCTGCAAGATCCCCCATGAACCCCAACGCATGATCGAACCATTCTCCTGCAGCTTTTCCCACCCGGCTGAATCCGCACTGCAATGCCAGCGACCGGTACAACCCGTTCTTATCCGCAGAAACATTCTGCCGAAGAATTTCGAGCATTCCCGCTGCCAGCTCCTCCGGCGCGATCTGCCGGATATCGCGGGTGATGTCTCCAGGTCCGCGAAAACCGATTTCCTTCATTTCATCCAGATACAGAAAACCATCCCTTCGCAGAATTCCTCTTCGCTCACAACCATACATCCGTTCTTCATACGCTCTCTGCACTACGCTGGTCACCTTCTCACGTCCGAAACACCAGGCAATCCGTTTCAGCAGGAGTTCTTCCGAAAGAGGCGCTTCGATTTCCAAAATCGCACGGATCATTCCCTTAAAGTCATGCGGAAAATATTTCTGGCTCAACTTCTCAATGTCAGCCGCCTGATAACGCGGAAATTCAAATGGAATCACCTCTACCGCTTCCTCATAGGAGCCTGCGGGAACCTCATCCTCCGAATTCTTTGTCCCTCCTGCGGCCAGATCCTCCTGCTGCGGATGACAGACCGCTTCCTCGGCGGCCTTCAGCAGTCTCATCTGCTCAAGAGCACGGTTTCGGAACCAATCCGTTGACCACACGCGGTAGAATTTCCATCCCATCCGTTCCAGAATCTCCTGACGCAGACGGTCGCGGTCACGGGCATTCTTGGAAGAGTGATATGCGGCCCCGTCACATTCAATAGCCAGCACATAATCGGAACTGTCCGAACGTTTCAGTCCCAGGTCGATCCGGAACCCGGAACAGCCTACCTGCGTATCTACAGAAAAGCCCTTCGACCGCAGAAATTCGCAGACCTCAGCTTCAAAATCCGAATCATACGTATCATAAGGATTTACCGACATCGTCCTCTCCAGAGCGACAATGCCATTCTCCGCAAAATCCAGATACTCCCTCAGGAGCCTGGCCCCTGCCGACGCCGTGCGTTTCAGATCGATGTCTGCACAGTGCATGGAAGAAACCAGCTGGACATTGTATTTGGCGCGGGTAACAGCTACATTCAGCCGTCTTTCTCCGCCGATACGGTTCAGCGGCCCGAAGTTATGCAGCAGACGGCCCTGGGCGTCAATACCATAGGCGATGCTGAATATGATCGTATCGCGCTCATCGCCCTGTACCGTTTCCAGATTTTTGATAAAAAACGGTTCCTGAACATCTCTTTTGAAAAAGAACTCTTTCTCCGGCGTCGCCTGGCGCCGTCTGGACAAAAGCTTATCGATCAGATCCTGCTGCGCCACGCTGAAAGCGACGACACCCAAACTGCGGTTCGGATACTTCTCTATGTTCTGATAGATCAGATCGACAATATATTCCGCCTCTTTCCGGTTCGTATGGCTTCTCCGGTCAAAAATTCCGTCTGCATGAAAATAATCCACGCCCACCCCTTTGGCATCAGCGCGGGCCGACGGGAACGTTACCAGGTCATTCTCATAAAAATTCTTATTAGAAAACGAAATCAACTGTTCAAAACGGCTCCTGTAATGCCAGCGCAGCCGCAGCTGACGCATAGACGCCGCGCAAAGATCCAGAATGGATTCAAAATCCGTAACATCCCCTGTTTCCTCATCGTCATCTTCGTTCTCAATCATCGCATTAAAGAAATTGCTGGGCGGCATCTGTTTCGAATCACCGACAACAATCATCTGGTCCGCCCGGTAGATCGCCCCGATCGCGTCCTGCGGAAATATCTGCGACGCTTCGTCGAATATGACCACATCGAAATGAACCGAATCCGCCGTCAAAAATGTACTGACGCTCAAAGGCGACATCAGAAAACAGGGCTTTATCCTTTGAACCAGTTCCCCTGTTTCTGTCAGAAGGGTGCGGATGCTTTTCTGCTTCCGTTTCTTTTCGCCCTCCCGGAGAAGAACCGCCAGGGCGCTGCCGGACGAAATCATATCCAGGGACGGACGATCCGCGGAAAGTTCCGCGCGGATCTGCGCCTTGCTGATCTCAAACTGCTCAATATCCTTTCTGGCAAATGTATCCACCGCCCGATCCTGGGATATCCGGTTAAACGCCGCAAGCACAGGACTCGCGGAAAGGATCGAATCGATCCACTGGAAATAAAACTGTTTCTGAAACGCCTTAACAATAAATTCCGGCGCTGTCTGCCGGCGAATAACCTCATCAAGAAAAGAAACAACATCCTGCTCCGTCAGTTTCAGCAGCAGGCTTCGGAAGTGGCACCAGTTCTCCAGCATGTCCATCGCTCCCAGACAACGCTCGCACCGAGCCCGCACAAGACTGCAGGAAGCCGCTTCAATATCCAGGATCTGCCTGTCAAAACTGTCCGCGATCCGCTCCGGCGCGCCTCCGCCGCAGAGTGCGAAACAAGCCCGAAGCTTTTCCGCCAGTTCCGCAAATGTCCGGCTCTCCGATGAAAGCTCCCTGAGATCAGTCAGGTTTCCAAAGGAAAGTCCTATGGCGTACGCAGACCGCAGCGTTTCCATCTGTGCCGCCGCGTAAGACCAGTCTGTATGAATCCCTGCATAGGCTGCCCCAAAGCTGCTTCTGGCTGACATCTCCGTCTGCGCATATTCCTCCAGTCTCTGCTGACAGGCCGAAAGTCGTTCCGTCACATCCACCGCTTCCCGGTAGGACAGCCTGCTTCCGTCTTTTCTGCACAGCCGCAGCGCACTCATGATCTGACGGTACTCGGAACTGAAAAGCCTGGAAAAAAATCCGCCGAACTGCTTTGTCAGCTTCTTATGGTATTCTGTCCCATCCAGCTTATAGATATCCTGATCATAGGCTGTTTCCAGATCCGCCTGACCGGCTAAGATCTCCCCGCTTAAGGCCCGCATTCTTCCGAGCGCTTCATCCGCCCTCAAAAACAGGTCTTTCCTGAGAAGAGCAGGCGTGATCCACCGAGAATCCGAAGCAATCGTCAGGACATCATGCCAGGCCCGCGCCTCCGCCAGACTTCCGCACGGCGCCTGATAGCGGCTGGTGATCTCCTCTGTCAGAGGGATCAGTTCATCCAGACACCGAACCATTCCCGCAAGATCCGCTTTCAATCCGGTCTTGGCCTGATAAGAAATGTCCTGCCCTATAAATCCATACCAGGGATTTCTCCGATAGTCATATCCCACCGACGGAATGTAGTCCACATATTGTTCCAGAAGTGCCGTCGTCTCAGTCAGAAACGCACTGCCCTTTGACTCCAGGCCAGGCAGTGACCATTCCACCTCAGGGATATCACGAAGCGCTGAATAGGACTCATACAACTGATAAAGACTCTTCCCGATCACAGGGCGCTGCTGGTGAAGTTCTTCCGCGTAAGCATCCAGCTGCTGCCGGGCACGCACTTTAATGGCAATTTCAGCGTCCGCCTTCGATGACACCGCGCTGCGCCCCGCCCGCAGCGTCTGGCAAATATCCGCGATCACATCCTTTTTGTTGGCCTTATGGCTATGCAGCTCCAGACAGAACTCAGCCAGTCCCGCCTGCCGCAGCTTATCATAAACTACGTTCAGAGCAGCCAGCTTTTCTGAAACAAACAGAACCTTCCTGCCTTCGCTTAAACATTCCGCGATCATATTGGTGATCGTCTGACTCTTGCCGGTACCGGGAGGCCCCTGCAGAACAAAGCTCTGGCCGGAACGGGCCATCTCGATGGCTTCGATCTGGCTTGAATCCGCATCTACTACGCAGTGCAGTCCAACCAGCGGATCTACCGGCGGCTCACCGCCGTTTTCCGGAATGACTTCTGTTTCCACAGGCTCCCCCAGGAGCCTGCGGACATTAGGATTACCCAAAATAACCGAAGCATTGTCTTTCAGATCCCGGTACATATTGATCTTCAGAAAAGAAAAAATTCCGATCCGGCAATCGGCCGTCACAGTCCAATGCAGCCGTCCTACAAGTTCCCGTACCTTTTCCAGATACTCGTCCAGACTTTCGTCATCATATTCCGGAAGCTTGATTCCGTACTCTGCATCTAATTTATAGGAAAACGTCGGATTAACAACGATATCATCCTCCGTAGAACGGATATGGTATGGCGTAATCAGCGAATCCCGCTCCAACTGCACAGGCACCAGAAGAACCGGGGCGCGAAATACACTGCCGGAGGATTCGCTTTCCGTCCAGTGAATAAAACCAAACGCCATGTAAGCCACATTGACACCTGTTTCCTCTATGAACTCTTTCGCCTTTTTGTCGATGTTCTTCACAGCCGGAATAGGACTTGGGGCAGAATTGTACAATAGCAGCTGGTTCTGACGGCGGATCTTCGAAGAATAAAGATTACGGTATGCCTCCCTTTCTGTCAGAGCCGCCTCGCTGTCCGGCAAATACGCCGCAGCATTTCCATCATCTGTCTCTTCATCGCCCTCTGTTATCTTCGGGTCAAATACTTCAAATACCATCGAGCCGTCAATCCGCTCAAACAGATCCTCCGCCGAGGGAATCAATATCTCCGCAGTCGATGTTTTTGTATCCCTAAAATGAACCAGATTGTTTCTCTTTCCGGTATCAAGAAGCAGTTCTGCCCATCTGTCCAGTTTCTTTGTATCCACGCCAGTTCTTCCTCCGTTTGTTTCGATATATCCGGTTCCTTTTCTGTCAATAATACGATTATACCGCGTTATGCTGAGGAATTCAACCGAAATGCCGCGTCAGCCAGCGATACGCTCCTTTTAGGAGCCGCCAGCCCTGAATCGCCAGCGTCGGAAGCACCGCGAGAAAGCCGACGCAGATCAGCTGCTCCCGGCTCAGATCCGCCGCCGCGAACATGACCTGCAAGCCGGAGACAAGCAGGACGGCCGTCAGGAGAAACGCTCCCGCCAGAAACGCCAGAACCGTATAAATATTGCTGAAAATGCCCAGACGAAACAGGCTTCTGCGGCTGCGGCAGTTGAAGCCGTGGAACAGACGCGCTAATGTGAGCGTCGCGAAGGCCATCGTGCTGGCTGCGGCGGAGTTACTCGCAAGGATTCTCGTACCGCAAAATATCTGCCGGATGATGCTTCCCGCAATGCCTGAGGCCGCGGAATTCTCACGCAGGTACGCAAAAATTCCTTCCGGCAGACACAAACTTCCCGACAATCCGATCCGATACGCGCACAGAGTGCATACCGCGATCAGTCCGCCCTGCAGCAGAACATCGCGGATAAATCCGGCCGTCAGGATTCCTCTCTGCGGATCCCTCGGCGGCCCGTCCAGAAGTCCTTTTTCCGGCGGTTCCATGCCGATGGCCAGCGCCGGGAGCGAATCCGTCAGCAGATTGATGAACAGCAGATGAACCGGCGCGAACGGCAGTGGCAGAGCCAGAAGCGTAGTATAGAGAACGCAGAAGATTCCGGCCATATTGCCGGAGAGCAGGAACTGAATGGCGCCCAGGATATTCCGGTAGACATTGCGGCCGTTGGCCACGGCCTTGATAATGGTGGCAAAATTGTCGTCCGCCAGGATCATGTCCGCCGCGTCCTTCGAAACCTCCGTGCCGCCGCGTCCCATGGCCACGCCGATATCCGCCTGCTTAAGCGCCGGGGCGTCATTGACTCCGTCGCCGGTCATAGCGACGATGTGACCCCGGTCCTGCCACGCACGGACAATCCGCAGCTTGTGCTGAGGAGTAACGCGGGCGTAGACGCTGATCTGATCCAGCCGGGCCTCCAGTTCCCGGTCGGACATGGCGTCCAGCTCCGGGCCGGTGACGGCGCAAAGGGCATCGCTCCCGCCAGATTTATTATGAATTCCGACCTGTCCGGACACCTCCGGCTCCAGTATCCCGATCTGCCGCGCGATTGCCGCTGCCGTCACTTTATGGTCGCCAGTGATCATGATCGTCCGGATACCGGCCCGCTTCGCGTCCGCAACAGCTTCCGCGCTCTCCGGCCGCGGCGGGTCCATCATGGCAGCCATGCCGAGGAAGACCATGCCGTTTTCCAGGGCATTTCCTGCATCTGCGTTTTTTCCGAATATTCTCACGATCTCTGCTGCTTCCGTTCTTCCAGCTCCCATCCTTCCGGCTTCTGTTCTTCCGGCGTCCAGAAACCGGTACGCCACCCCCAGCACCCGCAGCCCGCGCCTTGAACACTCTTCCATCTGTTCCAGCCAATGTCTCCGTTCCGCCGAAGGCAGGCTGCACCGCCTGAGCAGCACATCGGCCGCGCCTTTACAGAACAGGATCTGTTTACCGTTAACCCGATGCACCACGCTCATCATCTTCCGTTCGGAATCAAACGGTATCTCGCAGATTCGCGGATACCGGCGCCGGATCTGCTGCGGCGACAGGCCGCAGGACTGCACTAATTCCAGGAGCGCCAGCTCCGTCGCGTCACCGATCCCCTGCGCAGACGTTTCTGCTGTCAACCCTTTTAACCCAGATTTATCTGCCGCGTTTTTCACAACCATCCCCGATCCGGCCGCGGCGTTTTGCACGTCTGCTTCTGATCTGCCTGTCGGATTTTGCCCTTCTATATCTGGATCTTCCTCTGAATTTTGCCCCGGCACACCCAGCTCCGCATTATTCGCCAGCGCGCACGCCTCCAGGAAAAATCTCTGCCGCTCGACCACCGGATCCAGCTCCGCCGCCGGGATCATTTCCCCGCCGATCACCACCTGCTCCACGCTCATGCGGTTCTGGGTCAGCGTACCGGTCTTGTCGGTACAGATCACGGACACGCAGCCCAGGCTCTCCACTGCTTTCAGATCCTTGATGATCGCCTGTTCCTTCGCCATTTTCTGCGTCCCCATGGCCTGTACGATGGTGACAATGGACCCCAGCGCCTCCGGGATCGCGGCCACCGCCAGCGCCACCGCGAACAGAAGCGAATCAAGAACCGCCATTCCCCGATATACGCCCAGAAAGAATACGACCAGACACACGATCATGATGGCCGCCGCCAGGCGGCTGGAAAACTGGTCCAGACTGATCTGAAGCGGAGTCCGTTTCTCTTTCGCGTGATCCATCAGTGAAGCGATACCGCCGATTTCCGTATCCATACCGGTGGCGGTCACGATCACAGTTCCCACTCCTGCCGTGACCAGGGAGCCGGAATAGACCATGCAGGTACGCTCGGCGAGGGGAACACTGTCTTCTTCCTGCTGTTCGCTGGTCCGGGATGCTTGCGCATCTTCGTCCGGCCGCACGGTCCACGCCCGCCCACCGATCCGTACTGGCCGCAGCATTTCGCCAGTCCGCGTTGTCCCCGCTGCTCTCCCCCTCCCCACCGGCTCCGCCGACTTCTCCACCGCATCTGACTCCCCGGTCAGCGAGCTTTCATTTACCTTAAGCGCCGTGCAGTTCAGGATCCGCCCGTCCGCCACCACCAGATCCCCGGCCTCCAGATACAGGATGTCCCCCGGCACCACCTCCGCGGAGGGAATCTCCTTCCGAACGCCGTCCCGCAGCACCCGCGCCGAAGGCGCAGACAGCGCCCGCAGACTCTGAAGCGACTTCTCCGCCCGCTGGTGCTGCACCGTCCCCAGCACCGCATTCATCAAAATAACCGCAAAAATGACCACCGTACTCTCCATATTATCCGTCAGCATGGAGATGACGGCGGCCCCGATCAGGATCATTACCAGAAGATCCTGAAACTGTTCCGCAAATACCTTCCAGGCCGGTTTGCGGCCGGATTCCCGCAGGCGGTTCTCGCCGTACTGTGACTGACGCTTCCGAACCTGCCCGCCGGTAAGGCCTTGCGCAAGATAACCTGCGCGTCCGCCGGTCCGGTCTCCATGCGCCAGTGTACGGCCATTCGAACTGCGTATGTCCGATTCCCCAGCCTCATCTATTTCTAAGCCTTCAAGCACCTCTTCCACCGTACAGCGATACCATTCCCTCATCCCGGCCGCCTCTGTTTTCTCTCCCTTCATATCTATGCCTGGAATGGCAAAGTCAGAAATGCGTTTGACACGAAATTCCGGCCGGCACTTGTATTTCACCTCAAAATATGCTATCATAGCCTGCGTACCGTAACTGCGGAAGAACCGAAATTTATCTGCTGCTTCCGTATTTCCGCGGTTCCGGAACCGGTGAGTTCGAGACCTTCCTCACCTAAAACAAAACTAAAGGAGAATGTACCATGAAAAATCAAACAAATGGGGCTGTGTACTACATGGCCGAGGCGGCGATGATCGCCGCCATCTATGTCGCGCTGACGGGACTTGTGGCGCCGTTCGCCTTCGGGCCGGTGCAGTTCCGCGTGTCGGAGGCGCTCTGCGTCCTTCCCTATTTCACGGCGGCGGCGGTGCCGGGCGTTTCCATCGGCTGCCTGCTGTCCAATCTGCTTTTCGGCGCGGCGATGCCGGACGTGATCTTCGGGACGCTGGCGACCCTCATCGGAGCGGTGGTCTCCTACAGGATCCGTGGGCATAAGTGGCTGGTCTGCGTGCCGCCGATCCTGTCGAATACGATCATCATTCCCTGGGTGCTGCGGTACGCCTACGGCTCCACGGATCTGATCCCCGTGATAATGGTCACGGTTGGCATCGGCGAGGTTCTGGCTATCGGCGTGATCGGGAATCTGCTGCTGGCGGCGCTCGATAAGTACCGCGGGATCATTTTCCGGAGACAGCCCGTGCAATAGTCCATTTTATATTATTTCCTGCATCGAAATCAAATCCCATGAAGATACTGTTAGCTGCAGTCAACGCAAAATATATCCATTCCAATCTGGCTGTACGGAGTCTGAAAATGTATGCGGAGCGGGCCGTCGCGGCTGATATGAAAACTGCTGCGGGCGGCGCAACCCTGCCCCACATCGATATCGCCGAGTACACCATCAACCAGCCGCTCGATCAGATCCTGCGGGACATCTACGCCCGCCGTCCGGATATGGTCTGTTTTTCATGCTATATCTGGAATATTAGGTATGTACAGACGCTGGTGCGGGAACTGAAAAAGGTGCTGCCGCAGACCGCCGTCTGGCTGGGCGGACCGGAAGTATCCTACGACGCGGCGGAAGTGCTGCGGGAGCTGCCGGAAGTGTCAGGCGTGATGAAGGGCGAAGGGGAAGAAACATTCGCGGAGTTAATGAAAGCCGGTATAGCACTGAGGCAATGCGTCCGAACTTCTGTTGACAAGGCATCCGAAGTCCCTGCTGCTGAACCCGATACTGCCAATTCTGACTGCAAAGAGTACGCCGGTATTTGTTGTAGGGAAGCATATGGCAAACCGACGCCTATCTCTAATACAGGCACCGTCGGTTCATCTGCCGCTGCCGGCATTGATCCGGACGGCGTTTGCTGCACAAGCACCGCTTATGCTCTCCGTGACCGGCTTCTGGCGGCAATTCCCGGAATCACCTGGCGTGCTTCCTGCCAAATCATTGAAAACCCCTGGCGGCCCGCCATGGACATGAACCTTCTTCCTTTCGTTTACGACGGCACGGAAGATCTGTCCCACCGGATCATCTACTACGAGAGCAGCCGCGGGTGTCCATTTTCCTGCAGCTACTGCCTGTCCTCCGTCGACAAGCAGCTGCGCTTCCGCGATATGGAAATGGTAAAGCGGGAGCTGCTCTTCTTCCTCGGCCGCCGCGTTCCTCAGGTGAAATTCGTGGACCGCACCTTCAACTGCGACCACCGCCGCGCCATGGAGATCTGGCAGTTTCTGGCCGACAATGACAACGGCGTTACGAATTTCCATTTCGAGATCGCCGCAGACCTGCTGACACCGGAAGAGATCGCTCTGATCGGTTCCATGCGGCCCGGCCTGATCCAGCTGGAGATCGGCGTCCAGTCCACAAATCCGGATACGATCCGCGAGATCCGGCGAACCATGGATCTCGCCCGACTGTCCGCCAACGTCCGCGCGGTCGCCGCGGCCGGCAATGTCCATCAGCATCTGGACCTGATCGCCGGATTGCCGTACGAGGACCTGAACAGTTTCCGGCGTTCCTTCGACGACGTATACGCCCTGCATCCCCAGCAGCTGCAGCTGGGATTTCTGAAGGTACTGAAAGGTTCCTACATGGACGAACGGCGCGATGCCTACGGTCTGATCTGCGGAAGCAACCCTCCCTATGAAGTTCTGTCCACCAGATGGCTCTCCTTCGACGATGTCATTCTCTTAAAAGGCGTCGAGGAGATGGTGGAAATGTACTATAACAGCGGGCAGTTCTCTCATACGATCGCAGTGCTGGAGCATGAATTTGCCTCCGCGTTCGTGATGTATCAGAAGTTGGCGGAATATCATCAGAAACACGTCCCCGCGGGCGTCAGTCAGGCACGGGCAGCGAGGTATGAACTGTTGCTGGGATTTATCAAAGAAATCTTTTCTGCGGACAACATTCAGCTAATTAAACGAGCTGATAATTTCAGGCAGCGCAGACTGGCTGACAATGCTCAACAGGATGCAAGGCAAGCGGACAATCTGCATCAAGACACGCAAACTGACATCCCTCAAGATGACCCGCCGAACAACAATCTGCCAAATGAACGGACAGCCGTCTTCCGCGAACTTCTGACCTACGACTACTATCTCCGCGAGAACGCGAAAAGCCGCCCCGCCTTCGCCGGCGAGCAGCTGCCGGATAAGGAGACCGTCCGCCTGTTCTACGAAAAGGAAGCCGCGCAGCATCATTTTCTGCCCGGCCATGCCGGTTACGACAAGAACCAGCTGCGCCGGATGACCCACCTGGAGACATTCCCGCACCTGGGCCAAACGGTTCTGTTTGATTATGAACACCGCGACCCGCTGACCGGCGACGCCGGAGCGTTTATAGTGAAAACATCTGCTGCCATACTTACTGCCGCGCACCCTTAAACAACATCTCACCTTTTCACGAAAGGAGACCTCCCATGGAAAAGATCACCAGCTTCACCATCAACCACTTAAAGCTTCTCCCCGGCATCTACGTATCCCGCAGGGACAAAGCCGGAGACGCCACTGTCACCACCTTCGACATCCGCATGACGCGGCCCAATTACGAGCCGGTCATGAACACGGCGGAAGTCCACACCATCGAGCATCTGGGCGCCACCTTCCTGCGGAATGAGCCGGACTGGAAGGACAAAGTCCTCTATTTCGGCCCCATGGGCTGCCGCACCGGCTTCTATCTGCTGCTGGCCGGCGACTATGAATCGAAGGATATCGTGACGCTCATCGAGGAAATGTTCCTCTTCATCAGCGGTTACGAGGGACCGGTTCCCGGCGCGGCCGCCCGCGACTGCGGCAATTATCTGGATATGAACCTGCCGATGGCTCAGTACTATGCAAAAAAATTCCTCCGCGAGGTCATGGACGACCTCACAGAGGAACGATTGAATTATCCGGAGTGAATTTCCACTCCAAGCGACCGATAGCTAACGCTCTTTTATATTTCACACGCTCCGTTCTCAGCTTGCCTGACTTCCCTACGCGCCTGCGGCCGCAGTTTCCGTCTGTGTCCCGCCGGCGCCGGTCTCTGAGGGCTTGCCATCCTCGTCTATGTAGATCCATTTGATCTTATATTCCTTATCGACTACATCGCCGATATTATTTACATAATCCTCCAGAAGCGTCTGGGCGCGCTGCTGCGCTTTGGTAAGAAGCGCCTTGTCGTTTGCGGCGGCTTCCTCCAGCTTCTTCTGAGCCTCGGCGAACGCGGCTTGCTCATCCTCCGCCGTGATATCAGCCGATTTCTTGTCTACGATGTACGAATCCTCCGTAAGGGAAGAAGAATCCACCTTGCAGCTGAGCACCTTCGCCTCCGGCAGCGTGATCGTGATCTCATCGCCGTCCGACTCGATCTTCAGCGCCGACACGTCGATGCCGAACCGCACGATGCCGCTATACTCGATCCAGAAATGCTTATCTTTCTTCAAAAACCAAAAGCCCGCCGCGTCCTCTTCCTTATATTTCGCCACATTATGGTAATAGCAGTCCATCACAGCCAGCTCGCAGATAGCCTTCATCTGGGCCTCCTGCGGCTCGATGGAGATCTGCGCCGGTTCTTCCGTCTTCCCGCAGGCCGCGCAAAGGAGCATCATGGAAAATGCCAGTAATAACGCCGTAATCCGCTTCATTTCCACGCCTCCTTCTACTCGATCTCAATGGTATAGCCCAGCGGCTCGACCACAGGGCGCACCAGCGCCGTAACGATATTCTCCGCGTTCTGCTCCGCCAGCTCGAAGATCGCCTCCTGGCCGGCGCTCTCGTTCTTCACGTCCTCCTCGCAGGCCTTGTACGCCTCCTGGGACACGGACACAGCGTTCGCCTTATCATTTAAGAAAATGTAATCCAGCGACGCGATGTCCACCACGACATCCGTGATGTCCACCTCCGGGATCGTCAGCCGGATGATCTTCTCCTCGTCGTCCTTGTCGATCCCGATCTTACCGAAATCGATCCCCACATCGACACGCGCCTCGTAGGATACGTAATAATCCGTTTTCTCCGGCTTCTCCTCGTTCATCACCTGAGCGACTCCGTTATAGACCGCCGTGAACGTGGACAGCTCGCTGACATTGATGATCTCCTTCAGCTGCGACTCCGTGACGATATGCGGCTGACTTTTTCTATTCTCCGAGTTTTCCTGCCAAAGATAGATCATGATCCCCGCCGCAGCAACAACGATTAAGAGAACAATGATTATCCATATAAATCGTCCCCTATGCTTTTTGCCCGATTTCTTCCTGCTGTTTTTCTTCTCCATAGGCCCGTTCTCCTTCTCTCCAGCCAGCTTATCCTGCCGTAATCACACATTATCCGCTTACTGTCTGCCGCGGACTGCCGCAGCCTTCCGCGGGCTGCTGCTTCCATTATGCGGTAAAATGTTCCAAAATTCAACTGTTTCCTGGAAAATAATAGAGATGTTCCGAAAATACGGGCAGAGCGTCACTGGCGCCCTGCCCGCATGAAAATAACGCAGAAAGACCACCGACAGAAATTTGCACTCCCGCCGGCGGCCTTTCTATTTTATCACTCCCCCACTGGATGAACAGTGGCTTCGGTGCGCCTCAGGGGTCATTGTCCCCCCGAACAACGTCCCCTGAAGAGTTATGACACGGTTCACCCGCCTGTCACAGATCCGTGCGTTTCTCCCTTCCAGACGCCCGGATATCCGGCAGCGTGACCTCATTACACCTCGAAGATCAGATCGCCGTAACTCGGGAACGGCCACAGTTCCTTATCCACGATCATCTCCAGCTTATCCGCCGGCGCGCGCAAGGCCGCCATAGCCGGAACTACCTTCTCGTGGTAAGCGTGGGCGCAGGCGCAGGCGTCGGAGATCGCCAGGCTCGCCTCGGTAATCGACTGCAGATCGGACAGCGCCACTTTCATCTCGCTCAGCAGATCGGAGGTCTCGTTCAGAAGCTCGGTCTGGACGCTTACATCCGCATCCGGGCAGGCCGATTTCACCTTGTTGATGGAATCCGCCAGCGCGGCCGTATAGCGGATCACCGCCGGGATAATCTGCTTGCCGGCCATGTCGATCATGGTGCGGGCCTCGATGTTGATGGCCTTGGCGTAGGCCTCGTATTCTACCTCCACGCGGGACTCCAGTTCCGCCCTCGTGAACACGCCGAAGGTCTCGTACAGCTTCACGGCCTTGTCGGTAATCAGGCTGGGGATCGCGTCCACCATGGAACGGATGTTGGGCAGGCCGCGCTTCTCGGCCTCCGCGATCCACTCGTCGGAGTAACCGTTTCCGTTGAAAATGATCCGCTGATGGTCGGACAGCAGCTTCTTGATCATATCATGGACGGCCATATCAAAATCTTCCGCCTTCTCCAGCTCGTCGGCCGCCTCCTTGAACGCCTCGGCCACGATGGTGTTCAGCACCACGTTGGCGGGAGCGATGGAATCAGAGGAGCCCACCATACGGAACTCGAATTTATTGCCGGTGAACGCGAACGGCGACGTGCGGTTGCGGTCGGTAGCGTCCTTATCCAGATCCGGCAGCGTAGCGACGCCGGTAGACAGCTTGCCGCCGCTCTTGGAATGGGTGGCCGCACCATTGTTGCACAACTGATTGATCACATCCTCCAGCTGCTCGCCCACGAAGATGGAAATAATTGCGGGCGGGGCCTCGTTGGCGCCCAGACGATGGTCGTTGCCCACGTCGGAGGCCGCCTCGCGCAGCAGATCCGCGTGGGTGTCGATGGCCTTCATGATGCAGCCCAGCACCAGCAGGAACTGGATGTTCTCATGCGGCGTGTCGCCGGGGTTCAGCATGTTGATGCCGTCGTTGGTGGTCAGGGACCAGTTGTTGTGCTTGCCGGATCCGTTGACGCCGGCGAAGGGCTTCTCGTGAAGCAGGCAGGTCAGGCCGTGGCGGCCGGCCACCTTCTTAAGCGTCTCCATGACGATCTGGTTATGGTCCACAGCCAGGTTGGCCTGATCGTAGATCGGGGCCAGCTCGTGCTGCGCCGGAGCCACCTCATTGTGCTGGGTCTTGGCGGTGACGCCCAGCTTCCACAGCTCCTGATTGACTTCGTTCATATAGGAACCGATCCGCTCACGGATCGCTCCGAAGTAATGATCCTCCAGTTCCTGGCCCTTGGGCGGCATCGCGCCGAACAGGGTCCGGCCGGCGTAGATCAGGTCTTTTCTCTGCAGATATTTGGCGCGGTCCACGATGAAATACTCCTGCTCCGGGCCGACGCTCGGTACCACACGCTTGGAGGTGGTGTTGCCGAACAGTTTAAGGATACGCAGCGCCTGGGTATCGATAGCCTGCATCGAACGCAGGAGCGGCGTCTTCTGATCCAGGGCCTCGCCCTTGTAGGAGCAGAAGGCGGTGGGGATGCACAGCGTCACGCCGGCCGCGTCCTCACGCAGGAACGCCGGCGAGGTGCAGTCCCAGGCCGTATAGCCTCTGGCCTCGAAGGTGGCGCGCAGGCCGCCTGACGGGAAGGAAGAAGCGTCCGGCTCGCCCTTAATGAGCTCCTTGCCGGAGAATTCCATGATCACCTTGCCCTCCGCGTCGGGAGCGGAGATAAAGGAGTCGTGCTTCTCCGCCGTGGTTCCGGTCAGCGGCTGGAACCAGTGGGTGTAATGGGTCGCGCCCCGCTCGATCGCCCAGTCCTTCATGGCGTGGGCCACCACATCCGCGATGGACGGATCCAGTTCCGTGCCGTCCTCGATCGTCCTCTTCAGCTTCTTAAAGACGCTCTTGGGAAGACGTTCCTTCATGACGGTCTCATTGAACACGTTCTTACCGAAGATCTCTGCAACATTTACTACTTCGCTCATAGATTTTCCATCCTCTCCTTTTCCGCTCCGCCTGGCGGCAGCCGCTTTCATAAGCGCTTTCCGGCTTCACGAAGCGATGATTTTGAATCTCCTGCCCCATGGAACGCATCTCCGACATCTCCCCCAGGACAAAAGAAGGCGTCCTCCCCATCACAGGGAGAACGCCGTCGTTCTTCACTTCAATAAGATACTCCCTTTTTGGGGAAAATGCAAGCACTTTTTTAATAAAAGTTTTTGCGTAAGAGTTTTGCTTTCACATCAGACAAATATCTGATGCTTTCCCGGCGGCCCAACGCCGCCCGACAGAGGAGTCATCCGTACTTATCCGAATCGGTTCAGACAATCTCAGGCCTTGCCCACAGATCCGAACAGCTCCATCTTCTCCTTGACCGTCTCCTTGATGGCGGCAGCGCCGGGAGCCAGAAGCTTTCTCGGGTCGTAGCCCTTGCCCTGCTCGTCCTTGCCCTCTTCGATATACTTGCGGGTCGCGGCCGCGAAGGACAGCTGGCACTCGGTGTTCACGTTGATCTTCGCAACGCCCAGGTCGATGGCCTTGCGGATCATGTCGGCCGGGATGCCGGTGCCGCCGTGAAGAACCAGAGGCATATCGCCGGTCTTCGCCTTGATGGCGGCCAGAGTCTCGAAGCTTAAGCCCTTCCAGTTCGCCGGATACTTGCCGTGGATGTTGCCGATGCCCGCAGCCAGGAAATCGATCCCCAGATCGGCGATCATCTTGCACTCGTCGGGATCCGCGCACTCGCCCATACCGACCACGCCGTCTTCTTCGCCGCCGATGGCGCCGACCTCAGCCTCGATGGAGATGCCCATGGCATGCGCGATGGCGACCAGTTCCTTGGTCTTCGCCACGTTCTCATCGATCGGATAGTGAGAGCCGTCGAACATGATGGAAGAGAATCCGGCCTTGATGCACTTGTAGCAGCCGTCATAAGTGCCGTGATCCAGATGGGTGGCTACCGGAACGGTGATGCCCATCTCGTCGATCATCGCGCCAACCATAGCCGCAACGGTCTTGAATCCGGTCATATACTTGCCTGCGCCCTCGGACACGCCAAGGATCACCGGAGACTGCAGCTCCTGCGCGGTCTGCAGGATGGACTTGGTCCACTCAAGGTTGTTGATGTTGAACTGACCTACCGCGTAATGGCCTTCCACTGCCTTCTTAAGCATCTCTGTTGCAGATACTAACATGATAATACCTCCATATTCTTAAAATTATCACTTCGGTGCGCCGCACCAAAATTCTGCTACCAGTATACACCATAACTCAATATTTGAAAAGAGATTTTTATTCCTCGATCCATTTTCCGTCAGGATCGAAATGGTACTCCTTCCCGTCAATCACGCAGGTTCCTGTGACCATATCTCCCTCTCCGTCAAAATAGTACCAGACGCCGTCCTCCTCATACCACTGGCTGCGGAGAAAATCGTTATCCACCAGTTTATCGTCCCAATGGTGCCATCCGCCCGAATACCACCAGAAACCGCTCGTTTTTTCCGGAGCAGAAAGCTTGACGATCAGCACGCCGTCATGAATGCAGATACATCCGTCCGCCGGCCACGGGGGCATCTGCTCTGAATATTCCGCGGCCATTTTTCTCTGCTCTTCATTCGCCACGGTCATATCTACGCCCATCACATAGGCCAGTTCAGCGATCCGGCCGCTGGAGCCGGCGTCATAACCGGCATCCCAGCCAAAAAACGAATGGCCCGTCGTCTCGCCGGCCGGCGCAGACGGGGTGTCCGCGGCTATTTTCCCTACAAATGCCACCGGAATATTCTCCAGACGCGTCCCTGCCGTTTCCTCCATGCGGGTTATGATCCGGTTCAGAAGAAGCCGGTCATTTTCATAAGCCAAATGCGCATTTTCCTGCATCTGGAGGGTAGTTACCGTCTGTCCCCATCCGCAGGAAACCAGTACCAGAAACAGAAGTATCCGCGGCGCTTTCCACCGGAGGTTCTCCGCCGCCCAGGCAAAAGAAAACGCAAATACCAGCGGATAAAAGATCATGGACCGGATCGGAGATCCGCCGCCGGAAACAAGCACAAGCAGCACCGGCGACAGAACGATCACGGTCAGGGCCACCGCCAGCCACGGCAGCTTCCGCCGGTGTCCGCGCACAGCCGGAACCAGAAACATCGCAGCGGTCAGAATCAGTACCGGCGTAAACCAGCCGGAAAAATACGGGCTGGATGTCGTTTTAAGATAGATCTGTCCGAACTGGAGTTTCACAAGCGCGAACATATCCGCAGATATCCGCTTCCATAGATATATATTTGAAGCATATGAATACTCCGGAAAGAAATACCGGCACAACAGGCGGTCAACAGCAACCCATCCGGCCGCCCCGATCAGAAACAGCGCGACCAGCTTAAGACCCGCCGCCAGCCAGTACCGGAACGGCCGGTCATCCGGCGCAGACGCGCATCGAAGGAGATAGAAGATCGCCGCCAGAGCGATAAAAAATACGAAAAAGGCCTGGTAAGTACCAAAGGCCCACAGCATAAGACCGACCGCGGCCGCGCCGCAGACGAAGAACGCCGCCCGGCTGCGGCCTTTGTCATTTCCATGTTCCGGCGCCAGACCGCCGGCCGCCGGCACTATCGGGCCGACGACCAGTTTCTCCGCCAGATATACGGAAAAAAGACACAAAAGCATCGCCCAGGCAAATTCCATCGTCTGAAGCGTAAAATAAAACTGCTCCGTAAGGATCGGCGAGGAAAGAAAAATCACGGAAAATACCGGATAGAACCACCGAAAGCCGGCCGGTCTGCCGGACCATCTCCATACCAGCCAGGAGAAAACAGCCGCCGCCGTCAGCAGAAACAGCAGCATCAGCATATTCGCGGCGTAGGGAACCATTACCGAGAAATGAAACAGCCATTTGGAAAAAGTCAGACCAAAGCGCCCGCTCCCCGCCCAGACGTCGTTGTAATGGGTATAATCCCTGACCAGGTATCCTGTATCGATACCTATGTCATGATAAAACAGGCGCGGCCCCATGAGGAAAAGCGCGTACAGACTGACCCAGACCGCCTGCCAGCGGCGCGCACGGATCCAGTCGCGGAACTCTCTGAGATCTTCCGTCATTTCACCGATCAGCTGCTTCATGCCAGCAATCCTCCTTTAATTTCTCCGCGCCTCCTAAATACCCAGGATACGGCTTACCTCCGCCTCCATATCGGCCGTGTCGCACTCGGCCGTATGGCGGATCCTGGCGGTCTTAAGCTCCGTAACCGCCTTCGGCACCGGCACATGGGAGAGATGCTCCAGTTCCTCTGCGATAGCGAAATCGTCCGACAGCATCATCGGTCCCTGGATCGCTTCCAGCACCGATTTGGAGAATTTATAAGGACTCGCCGTAGAGACAATGACCGTCTTCGTCTGGTCGCCGGTCTGCTCCCAATGGGCCTTCCACACCGCAGCCGCCACGCCGGTATGCGTATCCATCACATAGCCGCGCTTCCGGTACAGATAGCGGATCACATCCGCGTCCTGCTCCTCGGTGGCGTAGCCGCCGACGAAATCCTTCATGCGCTTCTGCATTTCTGCTGTCACCGTGTAACGGCCCGTCCTCGACAGCTGAAGCATCAGCCCCGCGGTCGCCCTGGCGTCGCAGCCGGTGCTCAGATAGATCAGCCGTTCCAGGTTGCTGGACACCAGAATATCCATGGAAGGCGACATGGTCAGCATGAAATCGCGGTTCTTATCATAGGTGCCCGTCGTGAAGAAATCATACAGCACTTTATTATCATTGGACGCACAGTACAAAGTTTTAACCGGCACGCCCATCAGTTTCGCAAAATACCCAGCCAGGATATTGCCGAAATTCCCGGTAGGAACGACAAAATTAATCTCCTCGCCGTCCCCGATGCTTCCGCTCCCCAGAAGCTCCGCGTAGGCGTGGACATAGTAGACGATCTGGGGGATCAGCCTCCCGATATTGATGGAGTTGGCGCTTGACAGCCGGAAACCGCCCTCCGCCAGTTTCTTCTCATATTCCTTATCCGCGAAGATCTTCTTCACGCCGGTCTGGGCGTCGTCGAAATTCCCGTGGATCGCGACGACCGCGGTATTGTCCCCCTTCTGGGTCACCATCTGCAGCTCCTGGATATGGCTGACGCCACCCTTCGGATAGAAGACAATGATCCGCGTCCCTGGCACGTCCGCAAACCCTGCCAGCGCCGCCTTGCCGGTATCGCCGGAGGTGGCCGTCAGGATCACGATCTCCTTATCCTCATGGTTCTTCTTCGCCGCCACGGTCATAAGCCGGGGCAGGATGGACAGGGCCATGTCCTTGAACGCGATCGTATTGCCGTGGAACAGTTCCATCACATAGGCCACGCCCACATGCACTAACGGCGCGATCTCCGGATTGTCAAATTTGCTGTCGTAGGCTTTATCGATGCAGTCGCGGAGCTCCTCCTCCGTGAAATCGGTCAGAAACAGCTTCATGACCTCATAGGCCTGCTCCTGGTAGGTCATCCCCGCCAGTTCCTTAAGCGGCCTGTCGAGCTGCGGGATCTCCGACGGCATGAACAGACCGCCGTCCGATGCGATTCCCTTTAAGATCGCTTGGGAAGCGCTTACTCCGCTCTCCCCGCCGCGTGTACTCTGATATGTGATATTCTTCATAAATGACGCTCCAATCCGCCGCCGCGACCGGCGGCTTTGTTCAGCCTGCTGCAGGACCGGCATCCTTACCCTATATATATCGGCTCTGCCTCCAGGTTCTGTTTGCCAGAAAATTCTAGCATACTTTCGCAGGGTCTGCAACGGTTATTATGTTAAATATTTGACGGTCTTCTGCCGTATTTTCAATACATTTTGGAGAATCACATCTCCACGCCCTGCAGCGCCTCTTATCTGTCACTCCCGCCGCTCACGGCACATCCGAAATCTTCACCACTACCATGCCGTCGAGCGGAAAGACCGAATCATCGGAAGGCCAGCATCCTTTTCCCGCGCAGGCGGCCACGGCTTTCGCGTAGTCGTCCGCATCCGGCATCCCCATTCTCATCCCCAGAACCAGGAAGAAGTTGCGAACCCTCGGGGTAATCCCCACATAATCCGTATAACCAAAATCAAAATAAGAGTGTCCGATAACATCGCCGTTCTGCGGCCGGCCCGTCAGCTTCGCGTCCCGCGTTCCCACGAATACGACTTTGCAGTTGTCCATATCCGTCCGGTCCGCGACCCGGCATATCTCGCTGTAGACCCGGTTAGCCATCAGTTCATCGCTGTGATAATTCTCATAAACCGTCTCCCACATCTGATTTATCGTGACAGCCTGCCGCCAGGCGGTTCCCGCAAGAACAAGAACGGCCGCGGCCGTCAGCACCGCTTTCAGAGGCTTTCTCAGCGCGTCCCGAATCAGCATGTACAGAGCGCCCGCATAAAATGCAGACGTCAGAACATAGGTGAGCTGTCCGCGTATCGGCTGATTCGCCGCTGTTATGAACGTAATGAATACCGGAGACAGGAACAGCAGAACAACAGCAAGAACCAGACACGGGAAATCACGCCGCTTCTTCCATCCCATGCACAGGATCCAGACAGATACGGCCAGCGCAGTCCAAAGATAAAGCGGATGAAAAAATACCCTCCATTCCGCCAGATAGATACGCCTCACGTCACTGATCAGGCTGTCCAGCACCTCGCCCGCGCTTTTGCTCCCCCATTGGAACATAGCCATCACATAGGTCGAATCCGCGCCTTTCCAACGGCACAATATCTCGCCGAAGATCCAGAAAAGAGCGAATCCCAGAAGAAAATGTCCCGCATGGATAAGTCCCTGGACAAACCCGCAGCGTTCCTGACCGTATATCAGCACCAGAATATAAGAAATCAGGACCAACGCAATATAAAAGGCCGGGAACGCGGAATAAGACCCGAACGCCCATACCATAAAGCCAAGAGACGCCGCATACCAGAACCGGCTCTTCCCGCGCACGACCGCCTGTTCCGCACAGAATACAGCAAGCACGCAGTAGATCATGGCCATCGCGATTTCAAACGACTGCAGAGTGAAAAGGAACTGCTCGGCAAGGATCGGAGCCGACAGAAACATCGCCGCGGTTATATATCCCGTACCGTCCTTTGCCGGCCGCCGGGCCCAGATATGGATACAATAGTCCAGGAGCAGCGCAGCGCACCATAAAGCCAGCATCGTCATGATCATCTCGAACTGCGGAACAAGCCTTACAAATGAAAACAGCTTCTTGGTCAGGATCAGTCCGAACCTGCGGGAACCGTACCAGGAAAACATAAGCTCCTCCGGAGCCTGAAGCATGATGTCGCTGTCGATAAACACTTCCCACTGCAGAAGCCGGCTTCCATAACATATGATGATCCAGACAGCCGCGAACCATCGAAATCCCTTTCTCTCCCTGAAATACTGCCGGGCGTCCCGTACCGTTTCCTTCAATTCATCGCCAAACTGTCCGATCTGCGTCCTTGTTTCCGCAATAAGCGCCATATGCCCCGATCTCCTTCTCTTATTCTGCGCCGCCGGAAATTTCCCGTCAGGAAAACGCCGTATCCGCCGTAATGTATAAATTATAAAATCAAATCTCAGATGTGTCAACAACTGTCCGGTGCGCGCTCCGCCCCGCCCGCGGGCCTGACCGGACGGCAACACCAACCTGTTCCGATACGCATAATGTAATCATAAGTACAGTTTCCGGGGATGTACAATGGTAATTCCATTGAGTCAGATAGATGCAGGCGAGAAAGTCCGCGTGGTCTGGGTCGCCAGCCCGCCGGATATGGCCCGGAGGCTCCAGGATCTGGGCTTTGCGCCGGATGAAGAAGTTATGTGCGTACTGCGCGGACGGCCCGGAGGAATGAGGGCCTATCTGGTGCAGGGCGCGGTCATCGGGCTGCGGGAATCAGACAGCAGGGAAATCTTCGTGGAAACGGCGCGGACCGGCTGATACGGGCAGGACATCGCTGACGCACTGCCCGGCGCTCTTCTTCATGCTGACATAACCAAAAAACAGGCCGGACGACCGTTCTGAATCTGTCAGTACGCATCGCCGGGCCTGTTTCTGTGCGAAACTGCTCCGCCTACTCACCATCCACATCCATATTCGCCGCTACGGCGATGGAACTCGACACGGTGGACACCGCCGTCACGACCGCTACGATCACGATCAGCAGGGCGCCGCCCATCATGATGAAGAAAAATGTCTCTTCGTCCTCTGACTTCTCGTCTTCGGTCTCCTCAGCGGTTCCTGTACCGGACGCGTAAACCTCCTGCGCGGGAAGCGCCGCAAGGGACAGGCAGAAGCACAGCATCAGGGCCGCCAGAAAAAGTCTTATATGTTTCATGGGTTTGTAAACCTCCTGTTTTCAGATTAACGGGTACGCGGCGCGCAGGCCTGCGGCTTTCCCGTTCGCGAACTGTCGCCTTAGAATTCTAATATATCACATTTTCCCCAAAAATAAAATACCCAGGCACCCACTATTCTGCATTTTCATAGTGTAATTGTGAGGCTGACTCCGCTATCCGGGAGGTTTCCGTGGAACACAAACAGATCACAGTGGCACTGGCAGGCAATCCAAACGTAGGCAAGAGTACCATTTTCAACGGCCTGACCGGCTTAAAACAGCATACCGGCAACTGGTCCGGCGTCACCGTCGCGCCGGCGGCCGGACTGATGAAGGAAGACGGCCAGGAGTATCTTCTGGTCGATCTGCCGGGCACTTATTCTCTGGCGGCCCGCTCCCGTGAGGAAGAAACCGCCCGTGATTTCCTAAACGGCGGCAACGCGGAGGAGATCGTCGTTGTCTGCGACGCCACCTGCCTGGAGCGCGGGCTGCGTCTGCTGAAACAGATCATCGAAACGGACTTCGTGCGGGAGCACGGCGTTCCTCTGATCCTCTGTGTCAATCTCTGCGACGAGGCGCGCAGAAAAGGCATCCGCATCGATTTTGAACTGCTGCAGGACGTACTCCAGTTCCCGGTCGTTCCCTGCTGCGCCCGCAGCTCCGGCGACCTGGAGATCCTCAGAGAAACCATCCGCCGGTCCGCCGGGACATCCTGCTGCTACGACTGCCTTGATTTCTCCCCGAAACAGCTGGCCCGCGAGACCGTCCGTTACACCCGTGTCGATTACCGGCGGTTCGAAGAGATCGCCGACCGCATCGTCACCGGCCGCTTTACCGGAAGTCTGATCATGGTGCTGCTGCTTCTCGGCGTCTTCTGGCTGACCATGGCCGGCGCGAACGTTCCCTCGGACCTGCTGTGGAACCTTTTCTTCTCTCTGGAGCCGCGCCTGGCCGCCGTCCTGACCTGGATGGGCGCGCCGGAAATGCTGGTAAATCTCCTGGTTTACGGCGCCTACCGGGTCCTGGCCTGGGTCGTCAGCGTCATGCTGCCTCCGATGGCCATTTTCTTCCCGCTGTTCACGCTTCTGGAAGATCTGGGCTATCTGCCCCGGGTCGCCTTCAATATGGACCGTGCCTTCATGCGCTGCCGCGCCTGCGGCAAACAGTGCCTGACCATGGCCATGGGACTGGGCTGCAACGCGGCCGGCGTCGTCGGCTGCCGCATCATCGATTCGCCCAGGGAGCGGCTGATCGCCATCCTGACCAATTCCATGGTTCCCTGCAACGGCCGCTTCCCGACGCTGATCAGCCTGATCACGCTGTTCTTCCTGGCCGGGAGGCGGACGCAGAGCGCCGCATTGCGGACGGCCGGGACACAGGCTGACGCATTGCTTGCTGCCGCTCCCGCCCAGACCGCAGTAATGCCGGCCGCCGGGACTCAGTCTGCCGCTCTGCTGACCTCCGCCCAAGCCGCAGGGGCCGCCACTTCCGGCACGCCGTGGTCGTCCTTCGCCGGTTCCCTGGCCTCCGCCCTGCTCCTGACCGGCCTCATCCTGCTGGGCGTCGCCGCGACCATGTTCTGCTCGTGGCTGCTGTCCCATACGCTGCTGAAAGGCGTACCGTCCTCCTTTACGCTGGAGCTGCCGCCCTACCGCCGTCCCCAGATCGGCAGGGTCGTCGTCCGCTCCATCTTCGACCGTACCCTGTTCGTCCTCGGCCGTGCGGCGGCGGTCGCCGCTCCCGCGGGCGTCCTGATCTGGCTTCTGGCCAACCTTTCCTTCGGCGGACAGAGTCTCCTCGCGCTCATCACCGGCGCCCTGGATCCCTTCGCCAGCCTCCTCGGCCTGGACGGCGTCATCCTGGCTGCCTTTATCCTGGGATTTCCGGCCAACGAGATCGTGCTGCCGATCATCCTCATGGCTTATCTGCAGACCGGCACCCTGGTGGAAATGACCGACTCCGCCGCGCTCCTCACCATCCTGACCGCCCACGGCTGGACCGCGAAGACCGCCCTCTGCATGATGATCTTCTGCCTCTTCCACTGGCCCTGCTCCACCACCTGCCTGACCATCCGCAGGGAGACCGGCAGCTGGAAATGGACCGCGCTCGCTGTCGTTCTGCCGGCTGTCGTCGGGATCATTCTCTGCATGGGAGTAAACCTGGCGTATACGCTCCTCGCATGGGGATGAACCTGACGGGGACGTTCCCCGCGCTGACGGGAACCTGGCAGACGCACTCCCCGCACGAAGGCGAACCTGACGGACACATTCCCTGCGTCTGGGCAGAACCGGCCGCACTGGCTGCGATCCGGCCAAAAGAAAAGTCCGCAGCGAACTGCGGACCTGATAAACAACCTGACAAACAAATGGGATATACGGTACTCTCAGCCCACCTTCAGCTGGAACTTGCGCGCCTCTTTCTCTGAATCCACCTTCTCAATCATGGCTCCGAGGCCCGCCAGCTTCTGCTCGAACTGCTCATATCCGCGCTGTATGTACTCGATATCGTCCACCACCGTATAGCCCTCGGCGGCCAGCCCGGCGATCACCAGGGCCGCGCCCGCGCGGAGGTCGGGAGCCGAAACCTGAGCTCCGGTCAGCTTATCCACGCCGGTGACGATGGCCACATTGCCTTCCACCACCTTGACAGCGGCGCCCATGCGGGACAGTTCATCCACATATTTGAACCGGTTCTCGAAAATACTCTCCGTCACGATACTGGTTCCCTCGGCCAGAGCCAGGGTCACAGTGATCTGCGGCTGCATGTCCGTCGGGAATCCGGGATAGACCTGGGTATTGACGTTCGTGCGGGTCTGGCGGGATTTGCCGATCACGCGCACCGCGTCGTCGAACTCCACCACTTCGCAGCCGATCTCTTTCAGCTTGGCGGAAATGGACTCCAGATGCTTCGGGATCACGTTGCGGAGGGTCACGTCGCCGCGGGTCACTGCCGCCGCGCACATGAATGTCCCCGCCTCGATCTGATCCGGGATCACCGCGTACTCCGTGCCGTGAAGGCGGCGCACGCCGCGGATACGGATCACGTCCGTACCGGCGCCGCGGATGCTGGCGCCCATGCTGTTAAGGAAGTTAGCCACATCGACCACATGGGGCTCCTTCGCCACGTTCTCAATGATCGTCTGCCCTTCCGCAAGCGCGGCCGCCATCATGATATTGATCGTCGCGCCCACAGACACTTTATCCAGATAGATATGGCACCCTACCAGATCGATCGCGTGGGCAGAGACCGCCCCGCGCTCGATATCGACTCTCGCGCCCAGAGCGCGGAAGCCCTTCAGATGCAGATCGATCGGACGGCTGCCGATATTGCAGCCGCCGGGAAGAGGCACCCTGGCGCTCTTGTATTTGCCAAGAAGCGCGCCGATAAAATAGTAAGACGCGCGGATCCTGCGCATATATTCATCCTCGATGGTCACATCACTGATGCCCTCGGCATTGATCTTCACTGTATGACGGTCGATGCGGTCTACCGCCGCCCCGATAGCCTGGATCGCTTCCAGCATTACATTGACGTCGTTCACATCCGGCAGATTCTCGATCACCACATCCTCATCCGTCATGATAGACGCTGCCAGAATCCCCAGCGCGGCATTCTTCGCGCCGCTGATCGCGACATCCCCGACTAACGGGTTCCCGCCCTTCATAATAAACTGTTCCATGAGACACTCCCCATAGCGGCAAAAACTGCCAAAATTCGCGTTTTTGCGCCCGTACGGTTATATCATACCAAAATATGAAGAAAATGTAAATAAAATCTTACCGTTTATTTAAATATCCGCGTATATATTTATTTCACCTGCAATCCGCACAGGAAATCATTGCCATACGTCTCGAAATAATCAGTGCCGTCGCCGAGTCCGAGCTTATATCTCTCGCCGGTATCCGGGTTCAGCACGCTCACATTGTACTGGTCATATCCGTACAGGATCAGGCAGGAGGCTCCTTCCGTATAGGCCAGCACCGGATAGCCCCGGCCTATATAGTACAGCGTCTCCCGCAGCGTCAGACCGCGTCCGTCCAGAAGCATCAGGCCGTCCGTTACCGCATTGGTCCCGCCTTCCCCCAGACGCTTTGTCAGCTCATAAGCCAGCGTCTGCGCATCCTGAAGCGTGCGGTAGGCGCGCCGGTTCACCCGGTCCCACAGGATCCGCTGACTTCCGTCAGTCACGATCCCCATAATATCATAAACCGCCTGCACCGCCGGAGCCAGCTCCGTATAGATCCCCTGAAGCCTTCCGCGTCCATAGGCGTAGAACAGCGTTCCCTGCTGCTGGCCGTCCGACCGAAGCTCCAGACGTTCCGACTGATCACAGGAAATACGGCGCGCCGCGGCGATACGGACGCCGCGTCCGTTCCGAATATCCTTGTCCAGCTGGATAAAATAGACCTTCCGCCTGTCCTCCGACGCATACCAGCCGATCCCTTCCATGTAGGTCTGCTCTGACGCCGTATTACATACGATCGTATCGCTGTCGCAGTATTCATAGGCGCCGTCGCCGGTCTTCCTCAGCCGGTCCAGGTGAATGCGGGCCTCTTCTACCCTTACATTGGCAATATACATCTCAGACGGCGCATAACTGGACTGATCCTTCAGCATATCGTCAACGATCTCAAGAGCGTACATAGGAGCCTCTTCTGTCCTTCCGTTCAGAGTCCAGCTGCCTCCTTCCTCCGCCTTTCCGTAGACGAAATCCCCCTGCACAAAGCCCAGGGTACGCAGAAGCGTCCCCTCCGGCGCGGAGATCTCCTGTTTGGCGCCGGTCTCCAGGTTCAGCAGATGAATGATCTTCGTACCCTCCGGAACCTGGCTGTCCTGCCATGCCAGACAGATCTGATCTGCGCTGACCGCATAGGCGTCCTCGATCAGATTCTGAGCCACCACCATGTATTCCCCGCTGGTCAGATCCACGGCGAACACCGCCCGGTCCAGAAACAGATAAAGCATGTTCTGCTCTGTCAGATGGCACAGCCGCTTCACATCCATCCGAAGTTCGTCAAAGGATTCCGGAGACGGTATGAAGAACTCCTCCTCGATCGCTCCCCGACGGTCCGGATCGTAACGGCAGACGCTGATCCCCTGGCTTCCTTCATGGATGCCGCGGTTCATGTAACCATACACCAGGAAATGCACCTCTCCGTCGTCCCCGACCGACAGGATCTCGATATCATGACGGTCATAACCGCTGCGGCCCGTACTGTCGTCCTCGGACCGGAAGGAAAACAGTTTCACGGCCATGGCGCTGTCCTGATCGTAAAGCCACAGATCCCGGTTAAATACGAACGCCAGGCAGTTTCCGTCACTGCTCTTCATCCGCTTCACCGCGTCGTCGGTCCCGATCCCCAGAAGGATGCGTTTGCCGGAGTAATCCTCGCGCCTGCCGGCAAATACCTGGCACGTAGTCCGTTTGAAATCCATAAGATAGATCCGCTTCTCGTCCCATCTCATGGTATAATAATCTTCTACATCGTAAAGCTCGGCCTGGCCTTCCTCCGGCTGGCGGCTCACCTGATAGGTCACGCGGACCTGTCCCATGGTACCGTCCAGTTCCGTAAGCGCCGCCTGCATCTCCCCCGCAGGAACCATATCCAGGCCCGCCCAGGTGATCTGGGAAAAGCTGGATTTCAGCGTCACATCGCCCAGGGACGAATTATCCGCTGTATCGGTGGTTTCCAGATATGTGACCAGAGACGCCGCCTCCGCCTCGTCAAAGGTCTTCGTGGAAAATTCTTCCGCAAGCTCCAGCATTTCCTCCCCGTGATCCTCCTCCGGCCACAGGATCCTGGTGTAGTAATGGATCTGGCCGTGAAGCTCCGTTTCCAGCCGGATATGAAGGAGATACTCCGTATCCCGGCTGATCAGGTTCTGGACCGGCAGCGTCACCCGGCTCACGCCGTCGCCGCTTACCAGGTCCCCCGCCCGGCTCCTCTCCACCAGCCGCTGTCCGTCCAGACTGCGGATATCATAACTGACGGAAAGCGGCGCCGCCCCATATTCACGGATCTCCAGAGGCAGCTGCCTGTCTTCCGGAAGGACCACAAGGCTGTCCCTCGCCACGGACACGTTCATTTCCTGCGTAAAACCGGCCAGACGGTTCGCCTTCGAGCCGTACATTTCCGCGTACACGACAGGCAGAGACGGCGCCTCCATCAAGGTGTACACCGTCTCTGTTTCATCCGTCCGATTCCATGATACGACCAGGTAAATCCCCACCGCGGCCAGGAAGATCCCGGCCAGGATGGCGGCTCGCTTTACTAACTTCATCTTCTCACTTATACAATTTCTCCGGGTAGACGCCCGCCGCGATCAGCGCGCGGAGAGAATCCACCACTGCCTGCTTGTCTTCCCTGTAGGTGACGCCGAACCATTTATCCGGCGTCTCAATGACCTTCACGCGGGCCCTGCCGCTTTCCACCAGCCGGTTTATGACTGACGGCAGAAGGTATTCGGACTTGATATCGCCTTCTTTTAAAGAGGACAGAAACTCCGGGAACCCGGCTTCCAGTTCCTTCAGAAACGCCGCCGGAAGTCCCCACATGTTCATCGATACATGACAGCCGGAAGGCACATGAACCGGCTCGCCGGCCACGTCCTTCGCGGTAAGTCCGCCGGCCGTTTTCTGAATATCATAGGTCTCCACCACGGTCTTTAAGTACCCGTCGCCGCTTACGCTGCAGACGCCGCGGGTAACGCCGCCGTTCTCGCTTAAGGTATTCTCCAGCAGGAACCCGCCCATGCACATATCGTAAACATCGCCGGATTCATCCATCTGGTTCACCATATAGTCGTGAAGGCGCTTAAAGCCTTCCCTGCCATAATAATCGTCGGCATTAATGACCATGAACGGCTCATTCACCAGTCCTTTGATGCTTAATACCGCCTGGCCTGTGCCCCACGGCTTCTTGCGTCCCTCCGGTACCGCGAATCCGGCCGGGAGATCGGCGATTTCCTGATAGGCGTACTCCACATGGACCGCTTTCTCGATGCGGCTTCCGATGATCTCCCTGAAATCTTTCTCCAGATCCCTGCGGATAATGAAGACCACTTTATTGAAACCGGCCCGGACCGCGTCGTAGATCGAATAATCCATAATGATCTCGCCGCCGGGGCCTACCGGCTCCAGCTGCTTGATGCCGCCGCCGAAACGGCTGCCGATGCCGGCGGCCATGATCACTAACGTTGTGTCTTTCATAATAGATTCCCCCACACTTTCTTGCAGATTTATCCTTTGTATGCCGCTGCGCGCGCTGCTTCTCACGTTATTCCGGCTGACAGTCCCGCCGCAGCTTACTTCGCCTTCGTCTCCAGACGGACGATCGCTCTCTTAAGCGCCAGCTCCGCCCGCATCACATCAGTACCCGGATAGCGGTCTTTCAGACGCCTCTCGGCGCGGATCCGCGCCTCCTCGGCACGCTTCACGTCGATATCCTCCGGCCACTCCGCCACCTCGGCCATGACCGTCACCTGATCCTGCAGGATCTCGATGAATCCGGCCATCAGCGCGGCTTTCTGCACCTGGCCGCCTTCCTCATGGATCTTCAGAAGTCCGGGGGCCACGATGGCAGTGGAAGGTATGTGGTTGGCGTAAACGCCGATATCGCCTTCGGTGGTGGTCAGCTCGACCATGGATACATTTCCGTCGTAGAAAATGCGGTCGGGGGTGACCACTTTTAATTTAAATAGATCAGCCATTCTGAATCCTCCTGTCTGCCGCCTTCATCCACCTGCCATACAGCCTGTCCTTCATCGTCAGGCAGGCAGCACCGCCAGCGGCCTGCGCCGCGCGCATGCTTCTGCACGGCCAGCGGCCTGCGCGGCTTATCCATCAGTCCGGCTGCGCTCAGCCCTTCACCTTCGCCAGCACATCGTCGATATTGCCGGCGTTGAGGAAATATCCCTCCGGCACGTCGTCATGCTTGCCGTCCAGGATCTCCTTGAAGCCCTGGATCGTCTCACTGATCGGCACGTAGCGGCCTTCCAGGCCGGTGAACTGTCCGGCCACGAAGAACGGCTGGGACAGGAATCTCTGCACCTTTCTCGCGCGGGCCACGGTCAGCTTATCCTCCTCGGAAAGCTCATCCATGCCCAGCATCGCGATGATATCCTGCAGCTCCTTATACTTCTGCAGCACCTGAATGACTCTCTGGGCCACCTCATAGTGCTCCTCGCCCACGATACGCGGATCCAGGATACGGGAGGTAGACTCCAGCGGATCCACCGCCGGGTAAATACCCAGCTCCACGATGGAACGGCTCAGAACCGTCGTCGCGTCCAGATGAGCAAATGTATTGGCCGGAGCCGGGTCCGTCAGGTCGTCGGCCGGCACATATACGGCCTGGACCGATGTGATGGAACCGTTCCGCGTAGAGGTGATGCGCTCCTGCAGGGCGCCCATCTCCGTCTGCAGCGTAGGCTGGTAGCCTACGGCGGAAGGCATACGTCCCAGAAGCGCGGACACCTCGGAACCGGCCTGTGTGAAACGGAAAATATTGTCGATGAACAGCAGCACGTCCTTGCCGCCTTCATCGCGGAAATACTCGGCCATGGTCAGGCCCGTCAGGCCCACGCGCATACGCGCCCCCGGCGGCTCGTTCATCTGGCCGAATACCATCGTAGTCTTATTGATAACGCCGGACTCGGTCATCTCGTGATAGAGGTCGTTGCCCTCACGGGTCCGCTCGCCGACGCCGGTGAACACGGAATAGCCGCCGTGCTCGGTAGCAATGTTGCGGATCAGCTCCTGGATCAGCACCGTCTTGCCTACGCCGGCGCCGCCGAAGAGGCCGATCTTGCCGCCCTTCTGGTACGGGCACAGAAGATCGACGACCTTGATGCCGGTCTCCAGGATCTCCGTCTCCGTGGACTGCTGCTCGAAGGTAGGCGCCGGACGGTGGATCGGAAGATAGGTGTCCACATCCGGTTTCTCCTTATTATCGATCGGCTCTCCCAGGACATTGAAAATACGTCCCAGGGTCTTCTCCCCCACAGGCACCGTGATCGGATGCCCCGTCGCCACGGCCTCCATGCCGCGGGTCAGACCGTCGGTGCTGCCCATGGCGATGCAGCGCACCGTATCGTCGCCCAGATGCTGGGAGACCTCCGCCACCAGACGTCCCCCGTCCTTCGTGGCGATGGTCACGGCCTCGTTAATGTCCGGCAGCTTGCCCTGGCTGAACTTGATGTCCAGCACGGCGCTGATGACCTGTGTGATCTTGCCTGCATTTTGCTCTGCCATCTTGTTTCTCCTTATTCATGTTACAGGACTCGCCTCGCGTATCCTGCAGCCAGATTGACGGCACACGAATGCGCCTTTATTTTCCAGCCAAAAGACTTTATTAAGCCGCTGTCGGCCACGGGCCGCAGCTGCCTCAATCGCTGATCTCCCGGCTTTTTCTGCCGGTCATATCAGTTCCGGCACGAACCAGTGTTTTTGCTGCCCGCACCAACTCCTGCCTCGGAATGCAGACTATCGTCAGCCCCCAATTGCGTTCGCCCCAGCGACGATCTCCGTCAGTTCCTGCGTGATCGCACCCTGGCGCGCCCGGTTGTACTGGAGGCTCAGATCCTCGATCATCTCCTCCGCGTTGCTGGTCGCCGAATCCATGGCCGTCATACGGGCCCCGTTCTCGCTGGCCAGCGACTCCAGAAGAGCGCCGTAGATCAGGCTGCTCATATATTTCGGAACAATGGCGTCCAGCACGGTCTCGTCGTCCGGCTCGTAGTCCATGATGGCCCGCGCCTTCGGCTCTTCTCCGTCCGCCGCCTGTCCCCGCTCCGGCAGTTCCACCGGCAAAAGCTTTAGAAGCCTCGGCGTATGCACCACCGTATTCTTGAACATCGTAAACGCCAGATAGATCTCTCCGATCTCCCCGCGCGCGAACGCCTCCAGAAGCACCTGCGTCAGTTCCGCCGCGTCCTGGTAGAGCGGGTCGTTAATGACCTCCGAATAATCGCCCTGGATCTTGAATCCCCGCCGCGCCAGTCCGTCGCGTCCCTTGCGGCCGATGGCGTACACCAGCGTGTCCGCCGCCGGAAGCTCCGAATTTACCAGCTTTACGATATTATTGTTATAGCCGCCCGCCAGACCGCGGTTGGACGTGATCGTGATGACCGCCTTCTTCGGCGACGCGCCGGGCCGCAGGTATCTGTGCCGGACCGCGCCGGAACGGCTGATGATGGAACTCATCGTGTCATACATCAGGTTAAAATACGGCTTCGCCGCCTCCGCCCTTGCCCTGGACTTCTGCAGCTTCACAGTCGCCACCAGCTTCATCGCCTTCGTGATCTGCTCCGTGCTCTGGATACTGTCGCGCCGGCGCTTGATATCTCTCATGGTTGCCATGATCTGTCACCTGTTCTTTCTTTACAATCCGCTGTCCCCCGCTCATGCCCGGTCTGCGGCACTTCATTTCCGTCAAAAATCATGCCTCCGGGCTGCCGCGTCTCACCCCTGCGTCTTGCACTCCTCGATCGCCTTCGCCAGAAGCGCGTCCATCTCATCCGAGATCACGCGGGTCTTTTTGATCTCCGCCGGAATCTCCGGATACTTGGTGTCGATGAACTTAAACAGCTTCTCCTGGAAATCCAGGATCTGGTCCGTCGGGATATCCAGCAGATGCTTGCGGGTCACCGCGTAAATGATGATGACCTGGTATTCCACCGGCATGGGCTTGTACTGGGGCTGCTTCAACACCTCGCGGATGCGCTCGCCCTGGGCCAGCTGCTGGGTCGTCGCCGCGTCCAGCTCGGAGCCGAACTGGGCAAAGGACGCTAACTCACGGTACTGGGCCAGTTCCACACGGATCGGAGCCGCGATCTTCTTCATGGCCTTGATCTGTGCCGCGCCGCCGACACGGGACACGGACAGACCGGCGTTGATCGCGGGACGGAAGCCGGAATTGAACATCTCGGTCTCCAGATAGATCTGGCCGTCGGTGATGGAGATGACGTTGGTCGGAATGTACGCGGACACGTCGCCCGCCTGGGTCTCGATGATCGGCAGGGCCGTCAGCGACCCGCCGCCCAACTCATCCGACAGCCGGGACGCCCGCTCCAGAAGCCTGGAATGCAGATAGAACACGTCGCCGGGATAAGCCTCGCGCCCCGGGGGACGCTTCAGCAGCAGGGAAAGCGTACGGTACGCCGCCGCATGCTTGCTCAGGTCGTCATAAACGACCAGCACATCCTCGCCGTTCTCCATCCACTCCTCGCCGATCGCGCATCCGGCGTAGGGAGCAATGTACTGCAGCGGGGCCAGATCGGACGCGGTGGACACCACGATCGTGGTATAATCCATAGCGCCGAATTCTTCCAGTGTCTTCACAATATTCGCCACCGTCGACGCCTTCTGTCCGATGGCTACATAGATACAGTGGACGTTCTCGCCCTTCTGGTTAATGATCGTATCGATGGCCAGAGCCGTCTTGCCGGTCTGGCGGTCGCCGATGATCAGCTCACGCTGGCCGCGGCCGATCGGGATCATGGCGTCAATGGCCTTGATGCCGGTCTGCAGCGGCGTGTCAACGGATTTCCTTTCGATGACGCCGTGAGCCACACGCTCGATGCGGCGGTATTTGTCCGTCTCGATGGGGCCCTTGCCGTCGATGGGCTGCCCCAGGGAATTGACGACACGCCCGGTCAGAGCGTCGCCTACCGGAACCTCCACCACGCGGCCGGTGGTCTTCACCGTATCGCCCTCGCGGATCTTACTGGTATCGCCCAGCAGAACCGCGCCGACATTGTCCTCCTCCAGGTTCAGCACCATGCCGAAGATCTCTCCCGGGAACTCCAGAAGCTCTCCCTGCATGGCGTTCTCAAGACCGTGGATACGGGCAATGCCGTCGGCCACCTGGATGACGGTTCCTACATTGGACACGTCAAGCCGGGTCGAATATTTCTCAATCTGCTCCTTGATCACAGAGCTGATCTCTTCCGGTCTCAAATTCATGAAGGTTTGCACCTCTTTCTCTGCTATTCTTAATTGCCTGTGCCGCCCGCGGGCCTCTCAGCCCAGCTGCACTTCCAACAACTGCTTCCTCAGATCATCCAGTCTGTTCTTAATACTGCTGTCCACGACCCGGTCCCCGATGCGGATCACCATGCCGCCGATCAGCGACGGATCCACCCGGTAGTCCATTTCGAAGGATTTGTATGAAGTGGTCGCAAGAAGCTTCTCCTCCACCTGCGCCTTCTGCGCTTCGGACAGTTCCACCGCCGTAGTCACCGCGGCGATGCCGATGCCTTTCATCTCCTTCACACAGCCGATAAAATAGCGGAAAATGGCAGGGATCTCCGTCTGTCTCCCCTTATCCACCACCGTGGTCAGAAATCCCAGCATCTCCGGCGAAACCCGGCCGCCGAACACATTCTCCACGATCTGCAGCTTCTCCTCCTTCACCACCTGCGGGTGGTTCAGAAGCTGGATCAGGTCCGTATGCTCCGTGAAAATGTCAAAGAGCGCGCAGACCTCCTCATAGACCGCGTCCAGCGTCCCCTTCTCCCGGGCCGCCTCCAGAAGCGCGTCGCCGTATACCTTCGAAATCAGCTTTGCCATGTGCTCTCACCCATTTCCTTCAGAGTTTCCTCGATCAGGGAATCCTGCACCGTGGTATCAATGGACGCGGAGACGACCTTGCCCGCAATAAGCGACGCGATGGATACGATCTCCTGCTTCATATCGTCCAGAGCTTTCCTGCGCTCCAGTTCCACCTCGCGGCTGCCCCGCGCGATGATCCTGGCGGCCTCCGCCTTCGCTTCCTCGATGATCTCCGCCTCTCTGGCCTTGCCCTTCCTGCGGGCCTCCTCCAGAATCGCGTCGGCTTCTTTCGACACGTCGCGAAGCTTCGCCTCGTACTCCGCCTTCAGCTCCGCGGCCGTCTTCTGATCGTCAGCCGCGTTCTTGAGCTCTTCGGCCACCTTCTGGCGCCGTTTCTCCAGAATATTGCGCACCGGATTGAACAGCAGATAGGACAGCCCGAAGAACAGGACGAAAATATTGATCGCAGTAAAAAACATCTCGGAAAGCAGCTGCGGATCAAAACCTATTAATCTGTTAAGTCCTTCCAATGTATCAGAGCCTCCTTCCTGTTCCTGTCAGACTCCTCCGATCAACCGAAGGGCTTCACGAACATCAGAATGATGGCTACGACCAGACCGTACAGACCGGTGGTCTCAGCGACCGCCTGGCCTAAAAGCATGGTGGACGTAATGTCGGACTTGGCTCCCGGATTGCGGCCGACTGCAGCCGCGCCCTGGCCGGCCGCGATCCCCTGGCCTACGCCGGGGCCGATACCTGCGATCAGCGCCAGGCCGGCGCCGATGGCGGAACAACCATAGATGAAATCCTGTCCTGAAATGTTCATATTCTACCTCCTACTCCATTTTGTCGTTAATATAAACCATAGTCAGCATACAGAAAACGTATGTCTGTATCGCTCCCGAGAACAGATCGCAGTACACATGCAGAGCCGCAGGCAGTACGATCTTCATAAACCACGGCATCATGCCGTACCAGAGCCCGATGATGATCACGCCGGAAAGCAGGTTCGCGAAAAGACGCAGCGAGATCGAGATCGGGTTGGCGAACTCACCGATCACATTGATCGGGAACAGCACCGGGATCGGTTCGAACAGGCTGGTGAAATGCCGCACGCCCCTGTTCTTAAGTCCCTGATAGTTCACGATAAAGAACGTGAACAGTCCCAGCAAAAATGTGACGCCGAAATCCGCCGTCGGGGCCCTGAGGCCCACAAGTCCGCTTAAGTTACAGAGCAGTATGAATAAAAATATGGTTCCGATGTAGTTCATGAACCGCCGGTTATTGGCTCCCAGGATGCCCGCGGTCATATTCTCCAGGGCCTCCATGGCGATTTCCAGTCCGCTCTGCAGAAGCCCCGGCGTGTCGCTCTCGCTGACATGCTTTAACTTCCGGCTGACAAAGAAGGCGAACAGCAGAAGCACCGCCGTGATGATCCACGCGCCCACCGTCGTGTCCGAGATCCAGAGTTCCTGACCGAAGGCGTGGTACTTGAGCACGCCGTGGATCATGAAATCCGGCTCATGCGCGATCATCGGAATCTTCATCATTCCCATACTCCTTCCTCCTTTCCCTCAGGATAATCTCTCCGCCGCCGTCCCTGCCGTCCGGCGGAACCGCGTCTCCGCCTGAAATAAATCGATGCACCGCCGGCTGCAAAAATGCTCCCATCTTCAGCCCCAGCGCCCCGATGATCATCGCCACCGCGTCGACCTGCGGCCGGCTCCCCAGGAAGAACAGAACCACCACAAATACTACCTTGCGAAGCACCGACTGCACCACCGTGATGCGGTTGGCATAAGCCTCGTCCCGGCTGTCCGTCGCCCGCTCCGCTACAACCGCCATATGAACAAGCATCGCCACATCGGCGAGAAATCCTGCCAGAAGGCCCACAAGCACCGGCCCCAGGGCAAATCCCATACCGGCCAGCCCCCGCCGGAAGATCACGGCCAGGATCCCCAGCACCAGCACATAGAGGAACATCCCCACGCACATCTCCGCCACCAGGCATCTGATCTCCTTCGTCATGCGGAATCCTCCCCGGGCGGCGCCGTCTGCGGCCCTGTCCGCGCCGTTGCCCGGTCTGCAGCAGAATCTGTACGCCCCGGCTGCCGGGTCCCTAACCTGCCGGGTCCGGCATCTATCACGTCGTTCCCAGCATCTGTCCCGCTGTTACCGGCTACCATCACGTTATTCACGGTCTCTGTCCCGCCGTTCCCAGCATCTGTTCGGCTGTTCCCAGCATATGTCTTCCGTTCCGTCGATCCAGTCTTAGATACATCTGCCGTCAGGACCCGGCTGGGCCGCTTCGGTCTGTCCGCGGAATTCCCGGCGTCCGCCAGTACCTCCCGCATCTGCCGCTCCCGCTCCGCCTTCTCCTCCCGGTCCTCCTGCTCGACGATCCGCTTTGCCATCAGATAAGCGCCGCGCCCGCCGCCCAGCACGCCCATAACCAGCAGGATCAGCGTTACTTTCGTCCCGAACCGGGCGTCAAGAAAGCTTCCCGCCGCGATTCCCAGGATGGTCGGCGTCAGCACGCACAATCCCAGCTGCGTCACCATGGCAAGGCTGCGGAATACCGATTTCTTATATCGCATAGCGTCTCCTTCCCGGCAAACCTGCGTCCCGCCATGCAGCACGGCAGCCAGAAAAGTCGGCCTGGCCGCCAACTATTCACCATTATAACCAATCTTTTCCGATTTGTCCACCTTTCGTAAAAGTTTCCTCACCATTTTACATTTCTTTAACATTTTTATCCTTGTTCCTCTTGCATTATCGCGTGCTCTGTATTACAATATCTACATCGGCAGGCGCTCTGTCGCCTGCTCTTTTACGTTTTTCTGGTATCATGTCCGGACTTTCTCCGGCGGATTCCTCATCAGGCGATTCTGTGTATGCTTATCTGTGTTCTTATGCCATTCACAGAATCTGCAGCACACAAAGAAGCGTTACAGCAACGCATCCCTGGCCCAGGGTCGGATCCAAAGGGGGGATTTCTATGGGCATCCAAAATCTTGAAGTCAATGAACTCTTAAAACGCAGGGAAATATTCGCTGATCTCGTCAATGGCTCCCTGCATCACGGCCGGCAGGTCCTGAAAGCGGAAGACCTGACTCCTCTGCCTCCTCAATCCGGCACCGTCGTCGACGGACATCGCGGTCGCCGAATCGCCGTCGAGCGCACCGGCGACATCCGCATGAAGGCCGACTCCGCCACTTACTCTGTCATTTTCGCCAGCGAAGTACAGGCTAATACCCACTACGCCATGCCTGTCCGAAACATGCTCTATGACGCCCTGGAGTACACGCGTCAGGTGAAGAACCTGGAGAAACAACACCGGGAACGAAAAGATTTAAAGCAATCCGACGAGTTTTTATCCGGCATAAAGAAAGAAGACCGCATCCGGCCGGTCATCAATACGATTCTTTTCACAGGGAATACCTGGAACGGCAGTGAAACGCTTCACGGCCTGCTGGCCGTCGACCCGGATGACGCGGACACCAAAGATCTGCTGAAATACATCCCGGATTATCGGATCAACCTGATTTCCATCAGGGCGATAGAAGAACCAAAAAACTACAAAACATGTTTACAGCAGATATTCTCTATGATAAAATACAAGGAAGACAAAGAGAAATTAGGCCGCTATGTGCAGGAGAACCGCGAGGCGATCGACCGGATGGACAGCGTGGAACTGTCCGCAGCCCTGGAGATGTTTAATGACCGGCGGCTGGAGAAACAGATTGAACAGCAGAGAATGAAGGAGGGGGAGAAGATGCTTGGATTAAGTCAGGCCATTACTGATATGCTTAACGATAGTGAGAAAGCGGGCCTCGAGCGCGGTGAGAAACTCGGTCTCGAGCGCGGCGAGAAACTTAGTCTGGAACTTTGCCGGCGTCTTATGGAGGCCGGCCGCATGGACGACATGAAACGGGTATTCACAGACCAGGAATTCCGTGAATCCCTGTATGAGAAATACGGCATTCGAAAATAGAATATCCCGGCTGCATAACGCATAATTAACTACCCTCCCCTCAAGATTGAGGGGATGAGTTCATTGAGAAAACACTCCCGTTTCCGGGATCGATCTCCGGAATTAATCCGTCGATTTCCGGGATCGGTAGCCGGAATTGACGATATATTTTCTTGCCATTTCTTTTGACATTTGCTATAATTGGGTTCGGAAACAGTCAGTTTATTCATGATCTTTGGCCGGAGAATCTCCGGGAGATCCAGATACTTTTAACATCTCATTTTCTGCCTTGCTTTTTGCTATTTACAGGCAGGTTCTTTTTGATGTACAATAAGGGGGTAAATTATTTATGTCACAGGACAATGTAACCGTCAACA